>VMSP01000012.1 GCA_013792135.1 Desulfocapsa sp.
AATACAAGGTTTTTTCTCTTTTTTGCTCCACCAGCAACATGAGTGGCCGTGAAAAGGCTTGCACAGGTCACTTCATACAGAAACAGAGGTTTACTATACAGTTTTTGAAGATATGATCTTCCCATATCGGGAATAGCTGACATAAAACAAGGAACAATGCTTGAGACAAAGCCAACTTTGTTTATTTTCCCTTTTTTTGTCGGGGGCGTTGCTGGTTTTTTAATCGGTAATATGAAGGATAAATTATTGAAACTTAATGCCGACCTGGAACTTCTAGTGAAACAAAGAACGGCAGAACTTCAACAAGTACATGTGGAATTAAAGAAACTGCGAGGTCTTCTTCCGTTATGCAGCTATTGCAAAACCACTCGGGATGATACCAGATTTTGGGAGCAGGCTGATGTCACTCTTAGTATTTGTCCTGATTGCATGAAAGAACATTACCCTGAAGAGTATGAGGCAATGCAATTTAAACAGGTAGGTGTTAATGGTGTGATTTAA
Organism: Desulfocapsa sp.; assembly: GCA_013792135.1. GTDB lineage: Bacteria > Desulfobacterota > Desulfobulbia > Desulfobulbales > Desulfocapsaceae > UBA2270. Next base: position 502 of record VMSP01000012.1, read on the forward strand.
GATATTACGAAGAAGTAGTACTCTGAGATGAAAATATTTTTTTTTCATTGGGCGATTATCATTATTGATGAGTTGATGGCTAAGGTGATGCGGTGGTATCGGAGAAATGAGGTTGTTTTTTTTTAAAGGTGGGGGAAGAATCGAGGAAAATTATAACACCTTCGAGGTGTGTCACCATCATCTACCTGAACATTATCGCCATTCAGGATTTATTCGACTCGATATGAAGCGTTGAAGAACTACCGAGATCATCTGCTGCCGTTTACCATCCCGAATGTTCTTTTATGCCGCTGCAATATCGGTGGGAAAAAAGAAAATTCCGGTCACCCATTGCCGGCTAACCCTTGAGGGAGAATACCCTTGTCACCTTCCGGACCAAAAAAGAATCAACTCAAACAGTTTGAAACCATCCGCGGGGAACTGAAAAAGATTGTTCTCGATCAGGACAGCGCTATCGATGAGGTGGTGGACGCCTTTATTCATATGGACTTCCGTCCGCCCAAGGAGGCGGAGCCCAAGGCGATCTTCACCTTTCTCGGTCCGCCTGACGTGGGCAAGATCTATCTGGCCCGGGTGCTCTGCAGCATGCTCAAGGAGTATAAGGGTTTTAAACATTTTGATCTGGAACGCTACAGCAATTCGGAAAGCGGCGACCTTCTCCTTGGCCCCCAGATGGTCGACCAGGAGAATGAGGAAGGCGAGCTGTTCCGGTTTCTCCGTGCCACTCCCCGTGCCATTATACTTTTTGAGTCCATTGAAATGGCGAGCAATCAGCTGCAGATGGCGCTGCTTGATCTGATAACTAAAGATGAGCTGGAGAGCGGCATTAATTGCCGTGGGGTGATTTTTATCTTCACCTCCACCCTTGGTAGTACCCTTTATCAGGGCAAGGAATTTCAGGCAACCTTCCAGCACCGCAAGGCCCGAGCCCAAGGCTTGATCATGGATGCCATTGCCAAAGAAAAGAAGGTGGGAGACGAGACTGTCCAGGCGGCTATTGCCTCGAAGCTCCTGGCTACCCTGGCCCAGAATTATATCATTCTTTTTAATCGGCTGGGCATTAACGCCATGGTTCGCATCGGCACGGATTCCTTGTTGCAGCTGGCCGAACATTTTCGGGACAAGGGTATTGGACTCGATTTCCCCGATCTCAAGGGATTGGTTGCCCTCCTGGTTCTCTCCCTGGGGCCTGCGATCTCTGCGAAAAAGGTGAAGCAAAAGCTGCCTGACGAGGTACTCTTTAAGATAACCCGCAGTCTACGGAAATTGACCTCATCTCCAGCCCGGTTCGTCTTCAAGTTGACCAAGAAAGCCGAAGCCTCGCTGCACAGGCTCGCTGAGGCCGGAGATCAGCTTCTGCCTCAGCTCTACAAGAAGAACCAGACCGTGGAGCTGACCTGGAAGGAGTACCAGAGAGGGGAAAACCTTATCTTCAGCCTGGTCAGGGCAGAAACCCGTGCGCTTCCCAAGGGAAAAGGGCTGTTGCGGAATGAACGGCCTGCCATCGAATTTTCCGAGATTGGTTTTACAGATATTGCCGGCAACCGCCAGACTAAAACCATCTTGAAGCAGATCATCAATACCCTGAAAAAACCCGAGCTGGTGAAGAAGTTTTCCATCAGCATGCCCAAGGGAATGTTGTTGTACGGGCCGCCAGGGGTCGGAAAAACTCTGCTGGGTAAGGCCTTTGCCCGGGAGGCTGGCCGGCCCTACATCTACGTCTCCCGCACTGAGCTGTTTGACTCCGAGTATATCCGTCTGGTTTATCTCAAGGCACGTGAATACGCGCCCAGTATCGTTTTCCTGGATGGTATTGACGTCAAGGGGGTGATGGAAGGGGTGCTGGCCGGAGTGCCTGCCGATCAACTTGCTCTCGAGATTGACGCACTTTCCGACGATCCGGAGGAGTCGGTGTTCACCGTGGTCACGGCGGTGAGTCGGGAGGAGGTGCCGGAGCTGCTCATCGAGCCTGAACGTATCGACACCTTTGTTGAGACGCCGGAGCTTGACCGGGAGGCGAGGCGTTTTTTCATCGAACAGATCCTCAAGAAACCCAACGACGGCAAGATCGATGTGGACAAGGTGGTCCGCTACATCTCCGGTATGAACGGCTATGAACTGCAGCGCATCGGTAAGGAGGCCTCACTCCATGCCATCCGTCACGGCCTCGCCTGCATCAGTGAAGAGATTCTCATCGAGCAGATCAATATCATCAAATACGGCTCAAAACTGGAGAAGAAGCATATCCGTAATCTGGAGGAAGACCTGCGTCAGACCGCCTTCCATGAGGCTGGCCATGCGGTGCTCTCCTACCTGTTGCTCCCGGATGTCAAAATCGAACAGGTCACCATTGCCCCGCGCCTGCGGACACTGGGGTTCATCTCCTACAGTTTTGAGGATTTTCCCAGTAACCTTTCCAAGGAAGAGATGTTCAATAACATCTGTGTGCTAATGGCCGGAAGAATTGCCAGCATGAAAAAATTTGGCGCCAAGGGCATGGATACCGGGGCGGCCAGCGACCTTGAGGAGGCGACACATCAGGCCTATCTCGCCATTACCAACTTGGGTATGGACGAGGAGTTGGGTTTTGTCCATACCGACACTCTGACCCACAACGTCAATCCTCAGTTTTTCCGGGAGGTGGTGGAGCGTCAGGTCCGTGTCTGGATCGACAAGGCTACCAAAAGGGCTGGTGAGCTGGTGGAAACCAACTGGCAGCAGATAGAGACCCTGGCCGCCATCCTGATCCGGCAGGAAATTGTCGATGGTGCTGAACTGGAACGGATCATGGACGAGAAAAGACGGGCGTGAAGCAAGAAGACCTGAGATCCCGTGTTCACGTGAATGTGTTAATGTTGAAAATAACTCTGTCCCTTTTTTGTGCGCAAATTTCCGGGACCAGCTCTCTTCTCAATTAAGGAGGCAATATGAAAAGGATATTGATTTCAACGCTTATTGCAGGGTCATTGCTGACGGGACGGCCTGTGTAGTGATGCAGGAGGGCGGGGCGGCTACCATTCAGGTGGAGTAATAATAGCCCCCTTCTTCCGCCTGTCGTAGTGTTGGACGTAGAGACGTATTATTTTTACAGTGACTTTCACTATCATTACATAAACGACAGGTGGTACTACTCGAAGTCAAGGCGTGGGCCTTGGGCTGAATTGCCAAGAGACCGCTACCCCAGAGAGGTCAGGTTCAAGAACGACAGGAGGCAGGACAGATATCGCGACCATGATAACCGTCGTTAATGATAGTGACCAGCCGGCAGTGACAATCACAGCACAAGCCACATCACCTCCTTATAAAAATGCTTAAAATCATCGAAGATGTGAATCATGTTTTATAATCCTTTTGCTTTTACAAACTGGGCATCGAAGACTGAATTTCTTTCTGGATACGGTGAAAATTACGTTTCCTTTCCTGTATTTTGTACGAATATAGTGATACCCCGCGATACCAAAACCATGATAGTGTAAATACGTGGATATGTAGAAACCTCCTTATCTTTTGCTTGGTTGTTTTGATAAGGGGTACATGTCCATTCTTTTTACTATTCATTTATTTTGGGCAAGTACGCTCAATCAGGAAGAACCATTTTTTTGTATGTATCCTCATGAAAACGATGACTTGCGAGAGGGGGATGTTCAAAATTTCAGAATACTCTTGGTTGATACAAGTCTTTGAGAATCACGGGGAAGATTTTTTATGGGTCACCACACCACTGAGTCCCACACATTCCTGACAATATTTCTGGTCGGTGGATTCACTCTGACAGTCAGGGCAGTATTTTTTGCCGCATCCATGGCAGGCGTTGAGAGTGGATGAATCAACTTCTTTTTCACAGATCTGACAGATTATCTTTTCGTTTGCCATTGGTCACCTCATTGTGGACGTTTCTTTTTAGCTTATCATAATTTAAGGTGATTCTGAATGCATTTGTATAAAGAAATAGTCTCCATTTCTCCTCTGGATAGCAGGGTGTTTTTTGTAGAAAAAGGAGAATTGATAACAGCTAAGGAAAAAAATATTTTCCGAAGGGTGACCGCTATTTTTTTTTTGGAGAAAGCCTTTACCTATAATTGATCTGGATGATACTATAACATAGAATCACTTCACCTCAAGCTTGGCTCATTGGTAATGGAGAGCATATGAAAAGTGTGGGTATGGTCGTTCACAAATTTATCCATGCTGAGGGGAGCTGCAGGCCTCTGATAAATTGCTGGTTGCAGCAAACGTTATTTCACAAAATCCGCAGGCTATGCAGTTGAGATATCTCCAGACCCTGAATGATATCTCAACTGATAAAAATACAACGACCATTGTCTTTTCCTTACCTATATATATCCTTAAAGGACTGGTGCAGACGAAAAGCGGCAGGGAGGAATCATAATGGATAAGTCCAAGAACCAGGATGACATGCTGCAGGTTATGGCCCTGGATTGTTCCTGGCGGCTGATGACAGTTACGGAGAAATTGGAGTTCTAGCCAAATCTGGCCTTTTTTATCCTGGATACCATTACAAATGGTGCGATCTCAAAGAGAAATGATGAAAAATATCCCAAAACCATCAAATCAACCTGCATGTGACAGACCCGACTATCTGGAACGACGTAAATCTTCATCCCGACGGAAAACTGAAGACCGACGTTCTAAGGAAGAAAGACGTTTTGACAGTCGGGTGGCAAGGGTTAGCGTGCGCAAGAAGATCAAGGCTTGGCTTCGATCACTGATCCGTTCACGTCTAGGTGTTGATCGGCGTAAAAAACGTGATCAGCGTAGAAATGTAGATCGGCGTCAGCAACGGCTAGAATCTATCCTGACCCAGAATGAAATAGCCGATCTTCTCTCTTAGAAGAAAAAGGGGGAAGATTTTTTTTTCTTCTTTGGGTTCACCTGTCCGCGCAGTTCAATCTGCCGACCTCGTTTTTTCGAAATCTCTTGCTCAAACTTTCTGTTTCCCGTTAGCTGTCCCCGTTAGGTGGCCGGTTGTAACCGCGCTGGATGATATGATGTGGACAATTGTTGATGGTTAACCTGGCGAGACGAGGCATGTAAAGAGGTTGCCACAGGCTGGAGAGAATGTCAAAAATAAATCTGTTACCTTTTGTGCTCTTCCCCCGTTTCAAAAAAGATGTATGTCCTGAACCGGACATTACTGACCCCATTTATGATGACAGAGTATTTATGAAACTCTACTACTACAAGGTAGTAAGAGGAACGCCATAATATCTGGGAAGAGTCATATCTCATCTGTCATCCAGTAACATGAAAAAGACAGGGGAATGAGTCACATATGACCATCGGTTAAATATGACCATTGTTATGCATAGTTGTTAATGGCAGTTCTGCAGATACCTTCTTAGCAAATTGTTCCTAAAAATCAGAATGATGGGTGACATGATGCTGAGCGTCTGGAATCTGGCATAAAGATTGCTTTAAGTAGAGTGAACAGTGGCACAAATATTTCTATTTGGTGCCTCATTGCAGCCATCCTAATCACTTATCCATATGGAAAGAAGTAACATTAGGCGGTTGAAGGTGATTGTCGGCCGATTCTCCGTTCTATAACCAGGACGGCAAAGAGGAACAAAGGAGGATGAAATGAAGAGAAGCATTATGCTGGGAATGGTATTGGTGACAATGCTTGTATCTCTTAGCGGATGTTTTGTGGGATATCCTGAGCATGACAGGGACGGAGGACATGATAGGGGTTCGAGACATGACCATGACAGGGGTGATAGGCATTACCATGACAGGGACGGAGAACATGATGAAAGGAGATAAAATCTGTGCATCCCGGAAGCTGGTCAAGCCCTAAGGTCATATTTGAGCACAAGGTAAGACCCATGCTTGCGCAAGATGATTTTGTAAGGTCATCCCAATAGGTGTGAAGCGTAAAAAAGGTATCGTACAAATGAGCGGCTTCATTAATTCGTAAAAGGCCGTCGGAAAAACGGATCAGACACTCGCATCTGGTCACACTGCGTTCGGAGTACAGGCGCCGTATCCGGAAGATATGCAAGATCGACAATATAAAAGGAAAAAAATATGAAAAAAGTAAAATGGATATTTGTGACGCTGATGATCGCCTGCCTCTTGCCAGGTTGTGCCCAAATGGGCCAGACGACGAAAGCATCTTCATCTTCGGTCATGGACCGAGTCATTTCTCAAGGTGAGCTGCGAGTGGGAGTCTCCGGGGACATGCCGCCTATGAACTTCCTCACCAAGGAGGACAAGGTCATCGGCATGGATGTCGACTTGGCCACGATGATCGCCGACGGCATGGGTGTCAAACTGAATGTGCAGAGGATCGATTTTTCAGGCCTGCTGCCAGCCCTGGAATCCGGAAGCATCGATATGATCGTCTCCAACATGACCATGACGCCGGACCGCAACCTTCAAGTGGCATTCGTGGGGCCTTATTTTATTTCCGGCAAGGCGTTTCTCACCAAAGGCAGCAGTGTCGCCCAGGCCAAGGGGTTGCCTGATATCAACAGCGGGCAATTCACCTTTGTCGCCTTGAAGGAGTCCACCAGCGAAGAGGTGATCCGGGAGGGCGCGCCCCAGGCCAAATTGCTGACGTCCAGCACCCAGGACGAGGCCATCCAGATGGTGATCGACGGCAATGCCGATGCCATGATTGCCGACTACCCCATCTGTGTCATCGCGGCGTACCGTAACCCGGAGGCGGGCTTGGTCTCCGTTGAGGCCCCCATCACTTACGAGCCCATCGGCATCGCCGTGGCCAAGGGCGACCCCCACCTGCTCAACTGGCTGGGTAACTTCCTGGACAGCCTGGAAAATTCTGGATACATGAATGAACTGAGGGAAAAATGGTTCGCCCAGTCTAACTGGCTGTCACAGATGAAATAACATGAACGCTGAATTCATGCATTGTTATGCTCCCATCACCGCAGAAGGAAGCGTTTATTTGAGCAAGGCAGCGGAACGGATTACGGGCTGGAAACAATGAACGTGATTGGCCGCCGTTGTTAAGGCCAACCAAGGATTAATTGGTTGGCCTTTGTTTTAATGTTAAAATCAAACGCTCCAGAGGCTTACATGAACAAGCAATCTTTTTTGACCAATGATCTGGCTATGCTCACGCGATCACGCAAGCAAATCTGGACAGCGTAAGCATCATGGAGCTTTTATGAAAAAAAAAGCCAATCCAGGAGCGGGCAATCCATCTCCCGTAGAACAGATATCTGAGATTTCCCATCCCTTGATCCTTCACGTTCCTGTTGATGCGCGAGGCTTAGCGCTTGGCATACTGGCGACAATCGCCTTGGTGTTTGCACTGGAATGGATGCAGACCTTTTTTGTTCCCCTGTTGCTCGGCATTTTCTTGTCCTACACCCTGACTCCACTCGTTGTTTGGCTGGAACGGATTAAGATGCCGCGAGTGCTGGGTACCAGCCTGGTAATGATGGCGGTTGTGTGCGTACTCGTGCTGGGCACCTACTCGTTGCGTGGGCAGATGCAAACGATACTTGTGCAGTTACCCGAGGCAGCGAGCAAGCTGTCCGCTGGGTTCGCCAGTATGCGTGCTGATCTGAGCCTGAGCGGCAACATGCAGAAAGTGCAAACAGCCGTGGGCGAAATGGAAAAAGCAACGAGCCAGATGACCAGCATTCCGCCAGGCCGCAAACAGCAAACTGCTCATGTCGTCATCGATACGCCCGGATTCAAACTGGGTGATTTTATGTGGGCGGGTTCTATGGGGGCCTTAGGCTTTATTGGCCAGGCGACTATGGTGATCTTTCTGGCCTTCTTTCTTCTGGTGGGTGGAAACACCTTTAAGCGCAAGCTGGTACGACTCACGGGGCCGTCGTTGTCGAGGAAAAAAATCACGGTTAAAATCCTTAACGACATCAACGGTTCCATCCAGAAATATTTATTCATGCTGTTGCTGACTAATCTGCTGTTAGGATTGCTCACCTGGATCGCGTTCCACTGGATCAGCTTGGAAAACGCGGGTGCCTGGGCAGTCGCTGCGGGTTTGCTGCATGTCATCCCTTATGTCGGTCCAACACTCACCGCAGTGGCTATCGGGATGGCGGCTTACATGCAGTTCGACTCGTTTCCCATGGCGCTGCTGGTCTTGGGGGTGTCATTGGTGATTGCCATGGTTGTCGGCACCTTTGTGACTACCTGCATGACCGGGAAAAACGCCAAAATGAATGCAGCAGCTGTTTTTATCTCGCTGCTGTTCTTGGGGTGGCTGTGGGGCGTATGGGGCATGCTGCTTGGCATTCCGATCATAGTCATCATGAAAGTAATATCCCACCATGTAGAACAGATGCAGCCTGTGGCGGAGTTGCTTGGAGAATAGAAACCGTCCATGCTGTACGAATGATGCCCATGCTCTTTTTTGGCAACAATGAATAAACAGATATAGCTTTTTTACGTCTCTGGAGTGATAATGGGGAAAAGCTAATTTCTATCACCTGTGAAGGAGGATACTATGAAGATGGTAAAGACAGTGATGTTTGTGGTTGTTCTACTTTTAGTGCCGGTTTATGCCCTCTCTGCGAATCACGGATATATGCGCATAAGCCATATTGAAGGCGACGTCCAGATAAAGACGACCGATGCGGAAGACTGGGGTTACGCCTCTATAAATACACCTCTCGCCGAGGGTGATGAGGTTTGGCTCCCTCAGGACGCGAGGGTTGAACTGCAGCTGAACACAGGGACATATATCAGACTCGATCAGAGTTCTGCTTTCCAGATACTGTCGATGGATGAGGATTCTTCCCAGTTTTATCTGACGCAGGGATATGCCTATATTTTTTATGATGCCCCGGCGAGGGGAGGGGTCATACAGGTCGATACCCCTGATGCGTCAACCCGAGCCTTCGACAACGCGGTCTTCAGAATCGACATGTCGGAGCAGTACACCGACGTTGGGGTTTACAAGGGGTACGTTGAAACGGAGAATAATGTCGGAAATACAAGAATAAACGAAGGACAAATGGTGTCCCTCGGGCAGAACACGGATGGAGAGCTTGCTCCGATGGGTCCTCCTGATGAGTGGGAAAGATGGAATAAGGCGAGGAACCATAGTGTTTATGCGGAAAGGGGCGCAAGTTCCCGTTATCTTCCCGCCGAACTCAGTGCCTATTCTTATGATTTAGATAACAGCGGCAGGTGGGTGCAAGATCCGCATTATGGCCATGTCTGGACGCCGAGGATTGCAGCCGGTGGGGAGTGGTCCCCTTACAGAGACGGCCGATGGGTCTGGAGGGGTAGTGATTACGTATGGGTGGGGTCCGAGTCCTGGGGATGGGCGCCCTACCATTATGGCAGATGGAGCTTTGGTGTAAACATCGGCTGGTTCTGGGTGCCGCCCGTTGCCAGAGAGGTTTACTGGAGTCCGGGAAACGTCGGCTGGGTCAGGACGGATGATTATGTGGCATGGGTCCCACTGGCGCCCGAAGAAATATATTACGGACACGGCAATTACGGTCGGAACAGCGTAAACATTACCAATGTGAATATCAACCAGGTCAACATTACTAATGTTTATCAAAACGTAAATGTTGACAATGGAGTGACAATTGTAAATCGTAACACATTTAATACGGGCGCACCTACCATTGTTAATGTCAACAAAAACATCATCCAGAAGGAAATATTCGTAAGAGATAATTTCAGTGTCGGCACACCTGATATTAAGCCTACGAGGGCTAGTCATTTTGCTTCGACCAGGCAGATTCAGCCGGCTAAGCTCCCACCGCAACACGTAAGGGGGCTGAAGGTGCAGGACTTAAGACACTCACGCCCGCTTATTAAAGATCGTGACAAGTCTGTCATGAACCCCGGCGTTAACCCTAGGTCACTGCGGGTGAATGCTGTTACTACGCCGAGAACTCCCGGTAGGGGGACGCCTATGATTCAGCAGGTTAGGCCTGTAGAGAGAGAAAAAACTGCTGCCCCAGAGGTTGGTCCTACCGGTAGAGGTCAAAGACAGCAGGTTAAGCCAGCAGAGAGAGAAAAAACTGCTGGCCCAGAGGTTGGTCCTACCGGTAGAGGTCAAAGACAGCAGGTTAAGCCAGCAGAGAGAGAGAAAACTGCTGCCCCTGAGGTTGGTCCTACCGGCAGAGGTCAAAGACAGCAGGTTAAGCCAGCAGAGAGAGAAAAAACTGCTGCCCCTGAGGTTGGTCCTACCGGTAGAGGTCAAAGACAGCAGGTTAGGCCAGCAGAGAGAGTGAAGCCTGCTGCCCCTCAGGTAGCCCCTGCAGTCAGAGAACAAAGACAACAGGTTAAGCCTGCACAAAGAGTGAAACCTGCTGCCCCTCAGGTAGCCCCTGCAGTCAGAGAACAAAGACAACAGGTTAAGCCTGCACAAAGAGTGAAACCTGCTGCCCCTCAGGTAGCCCCTGCGGTCAGAGAACAAAGACAACAGGTTAAACCAGCACAGAGAGCGAAGCCTGCTGCCCCACAGGTAGCCCCTGCGGTCAGAGAACAAAGACAACAGGTTAAGCCGGCACAGAGGGTGAAACCTGCTGCCCCTCAGGTAGCCCCTGCGGTCAGAGAACAAAGACAGCAGGTTAGGCCGGAACAGAGAGTGAAACCTGCTGCCCCTGAGGTAGCCCCTGCGGTCAGAGAACAAAAACAGCAGGTTAGGCCGGATAAACAAGGGAACTCCGGGGCACCTGAATGCGGCCCCGGACAGAAAGATGAGAATAATCCTAAAAAGTGCCCGCAGAAAAAATAAATTTTGGAGTAAAAAATGGCAGAAAAAACTCGCACAATGTCAAAACAATCTGGCATGAGGGCCATTTTCACGGTAGGGAGTGTAACTTCAACTAAGGAGGCAATATGAAAAGGCTATTGATTTCAACGCTTATTGTAGGGTCATTACTGACGGCCTGTGTAGTGGCGCCAGGAGGGGGCTACGGCCCAGGTGGAGTAATGATTGCACCCTTTCTTCCGCCGGTCGTGGTGTTGGACGTAGAACCGTACTATTATTATAGTAATTTTCACTATCATTACACAAACGACAGGTGGTACTACTCGCAGTCAAGGCGTGGGCCTTGGGCCGAATTACCGAGAGACCGCTACCCCAGAGAGGTTAGGTTCAAGAGAGAAGACAGGAGGCAGGACAGGCACCAAGGCCCTGACCGGCGGGACAGAGATCGATACCGCGATAACCAACGTTATTGATCTTGACTTTGCAATAGGTAAGCGTCGACCTGCTTCCTGTTGCATCAGAGATACCACCTCAGCTGGAGGACTTGATGATTCCTCTGAGGGAGGCTACGCTGTGAGACCTGCAAGAAGGCTACGCCGCGTAACTTTCCGTTCTGCCAAGGAATAAAGCCCTTCCGTCTTCTGACTAAAAAGTCATGGTCAACTCGTCAAAGCGCCGCTCTATTTCTACGGCCTCGGCAAAGGTCCAGGAAAGATATTTGTTCCCGTTCGTTTTGCTGTCCTTTCCTTTTGATTTATTGTTGCTTCTCCAGTCTGCCTTTGATGTGGAAATCTGCTGTAGGAGAGAGGGTGTAAACAGGTGGTCTTGACATTTTGATACTGAGGTTTCCCGGAATATCAGGCCATAAAACATGAACGTCCCCGTAATATGGTATGCTGCGTAACTCTGCCACAATCATTCTGATATTTCTGGTGATGGTCAGCCTGATGTTAAGTTGTGCGTCAGCCTCCGAAGTTTCAATTCCCCAAAGAAGTGATTGGTCCACCCCCAAAGAGATTGTTGGTTTACGTCTGGGCCCGCAAGGTTCTTGGGATGATTCCGATCCCGGAGCGGTCACTCCCTGCACTATCGTAAAGCTCTCCGGAGTTTACTATCTCTACTATGTCGGGTCCGACGGGAAGCGCGACCATGACAAAGGACCGGCGCATAGAAAGCTGGGTCTGGCAACCAGCTCCAACGGTATTGATTTCACCAAGTACAAGGGCAATCCGATACTCTCTTGGTCGCCCGGCAATAACGATGAAGAAGGCATATTCGGGGCCAAAGCCCTCTCGGTCGATGGCAGGATCTATCTTTATATTAACACCGTGTCCGCTAAAAATGCCACTACGGATCAGGTGTGGGGCGATGTGCATCTGGTGACTTCTACCGATGGAAAACATTTCGGCAAGCCGGTTCTGGTTCTCGATCACAGCAATGCTGATGTCGTCGGATATGGGGATGAACTCGGCCCAACCGGTATCATGCATAAAGATGGTAAATGGTCGCTCTATTATTTTGCAAAAGGTCTGCGTGTTTCAGATTGGCGACTTTGTCTGGCGACAGGGGATTCGTCGACGTCTTTTGGACGTACCCAACAGCTGATAGATGAAAAAGCCTTTTTCGGCTCTGGAGGGGATGTTCACTGGTTGTCAAACAGCAGCATAGCGATGTTCTTCCAAAAAAGGAATGATTGGGGCCGGATTGAAGTATATACGGCTCTTGCGGATAGCCCGGACAAGCTGACCAAGGCAAGAACATGGGTCGGCTTTGCGCAGGGGGAAGGTGTGACCGTATTCTTGGATAAACAGGCAGGGAAATGGTTCCTGTACAATCGCAATCTTTCCGAAGGCAGCAAAACGTTCGTTCGCATAGCGCCGGTGAAGTATGACAAGTAACCAGCGGATTTTTTTTTTAAAAATGGTCAGAGTAAAATTAAACTCTCTCTTTCCGCCACCCTATAGGCCGCCCTCTCTTTTTCGATTTTAGTTGTTCTCTACCCTGTTCTATTGATTTAGTCACTTTCCTCGTTTGCCTGTAAAGATGAACCGGAGGTATTGCCGTGGTGATGACCAGTTGCCGGCGATGACAACTTCTTGGCGGAGATTTAGATAGGATGGGAATGGCCATCCTTCCTCGGCTAGAAGATCGTTCCAACTTAGAATCAAATTTACTGTGCTAGTTCGCGTATAAAGTGAAAAGGCCTCATCGACGTTCGTAGCCCATTCTTGAGTGAACTCCTGGGGTTTTCTGGCAATGAGAGTTGAAAGGTAGTGGAGATTGATAGGAAGCTTGGAGCGAAGTTCGGCGATTGAATCAGGTGACATGTGTTCATTCGCGTAATGGCTAACAGTGTGCTTGGCAGATTCTGTCCATTGTTTTTTCTGGGAGGTTATGCAGGCTATGTTCGTCCAGCATATTCATATAATTTCATGAGTGATACTTGATGCATCCGAGAAAAACAACTTTTTCAACCAAAAATGTTGAGATTTCATGGGGTAAGTATCTGGACTGACTCAGTCCATGCGGGATAAAGCCGGCGAGGTCGGCTCGCGCAGCTCCCGGCCCGGAAAAGCCGGGGGCAATGGTTGTCGATCTGCTGTTTTTGCCATCGGATGCTGGCCTGAGTTTTATCGGTTGCGTAAAGTGCTGTAGTGCAGGTATAATAATTGTTTATTTTTTTAATTTATGTATGAGATTTGTTTTAAGGGTTAATTCAATATTCCAAGCCAGAGGGCGGAATTCAGGGAGAATAGCATGTACAGCGCGGCAGATTTACGCAAGGGGTTGAAGGTTCAGGTTGATGGAGCGCCATTTATTGTTACCGATTTCGAGTTCTCCAAGCCGGGAAAGGGTCAGGCCCTCTATCGCTGCAAGATGCGAAATATGATCACCGGCAACCAGTTGGTTCAGACCTATCGCTCCAATGACAAGTTTGAAAAGCCGGAGCTGGAAGAGCGGAAGATGCAGTATCTCTACTGTCAGGAGAGCGAGTATCATTTCATGGATACCGAGAATTATGAGCAGATTGTCATTGATAAGGAACATCTGGGCGATAATGTCAATTACATGACTGATAATATGGATATGGAAGTCCTCTTTTTTCAGGACAAACCCATCGATGTCAGCCTGCCCATGTTTGTCAATCTGGTGGTAACCAAGGCTGATCCCTGGGCCAAGGGCGATACCTCCGGTTCAGACAGCAAACCGGTGACGGTGGAGACGGGCTATGTCCTGCAGGTCCCGCCCTTTGTTGACGAAGGCGACAAAATCCAGATCGACACACGCACCGGGGCTTATGTTACGAGAGTCAAAGAATAAATGGTGTCGCGCAAAGGCTCAAATACTGCGTTGCGATGCATCCTTCGTCATTGCGGCGTACCCAAAAGTACGCCTCATTCCTCAGGATTTTCGCGCCTTGTCTTTGGGCCTTTTCGCTTAGCCATCCCCGTGGTGATTTTTAACAAGACCATTCGTCGTAATTTTTATGCTTGATCTGCAGGGGCTGCATTTTCGCGCGGCCTTTTTTCATTCCCTCCGTTCCTTCTTTGTCCGTCAGCAGTTCCTCGAAGTCGATACCCCCATTCGTCAGCCCTTGCTCCTCCCTGAATTGAATATCGAGCCCTTGGCCTCAGAGGGCTGGTTCCTGCAGGCATCCCCGGAGCTCTGTATGAAGCGCCTTCTGGCCGCGGGATGCAGCCGGATCTTTCAGCTCTGCAACTGTTTCCGCAAGGGCGAGCGCGGCCAGCTCCATCTGGAAGAATTCACCATGCTGGAGTGGTATCGGACGAATGCCGATTATGAGGACCTGATGGCGGATTGCGAGGCGCTGCTCAGCTCCTTGCTGGCGGATCTGGGCGGGATGGATCTCTGTGCTGTCTCCAATGGCAGTCTACGGACCGGCGACCGGGTTATTTCCCTGCAAGCGCCCTGGGATAGGCTGTCGGTGCATGAGGCCTTTGCCCGCTTCAGTCCTGTCTCCATTGAGCAGGCCATGGCCAATGATACCTTTGATGAGATTCTGGTCGAGTATGTGGAACCATTCCTGGGGGTGGATAGACCTCTTTTCCTCTACGATTACCCGGTGGAGCTGGGCTCTCTGGCCAGGAGCAAGTATGGCTTTCCCCTGCTTGCCGAGCGTTTTGAACTCTATATCAATGGTATTGAACTGGCTAATGGCTTTTCCGAACTCACTGACAGCCAGGAGCAGCGGCAGCGTTTTGAGCGGGAACTGGAGCTCATGGACGATGAACGCAGGCTGCGTTCATCGATGCCCGAGCGTTTTCTGGAAGAGCTTGCGGGTCTTGATCGGGCCGCAGGTATTGCCTTGGGGGTGGATCGTCTGCTCATGCTTCTCATGGGCAAGGAGAGCGTGGGCGAGGTGGTTTCCTTTGCCCCTGGTGATTTTTAGATGCCGTTATGATAAGAGCAAAGCTTTTGTTGCTCTTATCATTTACGGCATCTTATGCCACGCCAAGAAACAGCAGCACAAATTGCTGTTTCTTGGCGTGGCGTCTGGCAAATTACATTTGTCGCAGATCATACATGGGGGTTTCATCTGCCTTGGGAAAGCAGCAAGCCTTGCTCGCTGTTCTGCTCCGCGACACCTTTATGGAGGGTAATCTTTCCGCCATCCTTCCGCCCCAGTTCATAGGTCTCCCGATAGATCATGGCACCGGTGGCTGAACGCCGACGTAAACGGGGAAAGCGCATCCCCACAAAGCGGTCTAAGGCCCTCTCTTCCACTTGGATCAAAACGGCCATGCCCGGAACGCCAGACCTGTCTGTGTCCCTCTTCTCTGGCTTTGGACGCGTTGTCAGTGTCTCCTGGGTCAGCAGTTTGTCGTAAAATCCCTGCAACAGTCCCAGATAATAACTGTTCCTGGCGCGGATGCCCTTGCCGCCGATCATGCTCCTGTTTTGTTGCCACAGGGAGGCAAGCTTCCCCGCCAGAAAGGCATAGCAGTACTCGGCAATGGCCACATTTTCCTGTCTGCCAAAGATCTCAATGGTCTTGTGGTGGCTATCCTGCAGCGGATCATAGAGGCTGGCGGTGACCACCTTGACATAAAAAAAGCGGAGGAGGATGGCGCAGATCTTGTGCTGCCATCTCTCCAGCCGCTTGGTCTTGCCGTTGATAATCAGGGAGGTGAATTTAGATTGTGCGTCTTCCAGAATCTGTTGCAGATTGTGGCGCGCCATAAGTTGGCTGGCCTTTTCCATGGCGATGGCTGCCTCGTGTTCATTATTCGAGCCTGCCAGGGCCAGGAGCTTACCGATCCTGCGGATGAACTGCCGGCCCTTCTCTGTCTGCTGATTTTCGCTAGGATCTGTTGCTCCAGTCTTCGGCAGATCACCTGAGGCGAGACGAAAGGGTGCGGGCAGGCCAAGGAGGTCACAGGCCTTGTGGAAGAGGGGGCCATGACCACCATCGGTCTCGAAAAAGAGCTCCGAGCAGATCTGATGGGCCATCTCGTGTTTCAGAATCTGGCAGGTGATATCCCAGGAGTGGCCGGTGATCAGCCGGGTGCTGATACGGATGACTCTGGTCACGGACTGCCAGGAACCATACTGTTTTTCTGTCTCGGTGATCTCAAAAACCGGGGTCTTGAGTCTCAGTCCGTACTGCCAGTTGATGTTGGCAAACTCGGCCAGTAATTGCCGGCCCCAGAGCGGGTAATAGGCTGAAAAATCCGTCATTGTTGTCTTTGATTCTGTCTGCAGGTCATGGTACCTTTTTGCGTAGGGCCTTGATTGTCCCCCGTTGCGTCTTCAGGTCCGTCCGTTTCTTTCTGGCGTTTTTCCCCGGCCTGGTGGGGCGACGATGCTTGGCTACGATCATGGCATCCGTGATGATCTGGCGGAGTCTATTCAGGGCATCTTCCTTGTTTTGTTCTTGGGTCCGGTACGTCTGGGCCTTGATGATGAGAACCCCGTCCTGAGTCAGCCGCTGATCTCCGAGTGCCAGCAAGCGCTCTTTGCAGCTGTCGGGCAGGGAGGAGTTGCGAATGTCAAAACGCAGATGGACAGCGCTGGCGACCTTGTTGACATTCTGACCTCCGGCCCCGCTGGCCCGGATAAAATGCAGCTCGATTTCATCGTCTGGGATGCTTATGGTGCTTGTTATCTGTAACATGGCGATTTCTTTCTTGAGGGATCTTTGAGTCTATTCATTTTTTTATCCTCTGAATAAGTGTGTATCATATCATGTCTGCGCAAAAAACGAATCTTGTTTTGATCGGGATGGCCGGCGCCGGTAAAAGTACGGTCGGCCCCCTACTGGCCCGGATGTTGTCCTATGATTTTGTCGATGTGGATGATCTCATTGAGGCCGATCAGCAACAATCCCTTCAGGAGCTTGTTGATCACCACGGTCCGGCTTGGTTTCGCCTGCTGGAGGAGAGGATACTCCTTGGTCTTGACCTGCAGCATTATGTCATTGCCACCGGCGGCAGTGCGGTCTATGGTGCGGCCGCTATGAATCATCTGAAACAGAGTGGTCTGGTAGTGTTTTTAGATGTGCCGCTTCCGATTCTGGAGGCCAGGGTGGGTGATGTGGCAAGCAGGGGGTTGGCGCGGGAGGAGGGGCAGAGCTTTGCTCAGTTGTTTGCCGAACGTGAGCCTCTTTATCTTAAGCATGCTGATCTAAGGATAGAGTGTGCAGGAATGAACCTGGTGGAGATCTGTACTGCGATTATTGAGGCTGGTGCGGGTGTGCTGGAAATCATCGCGTAAAGTGATTGTGCTGGGGTACCATTTTTAGGTGATATGTGCTAAAGTGGTCCGGTTAAATTGAAATCAGAATGGGCCTTCGGGCCTGAAATATTATAAATGGAGTGGAATATGACACAGGCAAAGAAAGGAAATAAAGTGAAGGTGAATTACACGGGCAAGCTTGTTGACGGGACGGTCTTTGATTCCTCGGAAGGGCGTGAGCCTCTGGAGGTTGTCCTCGGCAGCGGTCATGTGATTCAGGGCTTTGATGAGGCCTTGGTCGGCATGGGACTAGGCGAAAAGAAGACGGTTACCATTCCGGTGGAGAAGGCCTACGGCGCTCATGACCCGAACATGGTCATGGAGGTGCCCATTGAGCAGGTGCCGCCGGACTTCAGTCCTGAGGTTGGTCAGAAGCTGGAAGTGGGCGGGACCAACGGTGAGATAATGATCATGCTTGTAAGAGAGATTAATGATACCCATATCTATCTGGATGCTAATCCGCCATTGGCCGGACAGGATCTGATCTTTGATCTGGAACTGGTGGCGATTGCCTGAACGCAGAAGTCAGCTTTCATTTTTTAAAGCAAATAGGTCCTGTTGCAACTTTGGCATGGCCGTACCCCTTGATTGTCTTTAGGGAGCAAACGGGAATCATTTATGAAAATGCAACTGGCAAGCAGGCTGATATGTCCCGCCTGTCTCCCTCGGGAGCATGCCCTGCAATTGGATATAAGCTCGGCTGAGGCTGAGGATATCGTTGACGGAACCCTCAGCTGCCGGCACTGTGACAGCCGTTTTCCCATCCGCCATGGAATTGCCTTTCTTGATCCTGTTCGGCAAGATGACTGCTTGGTCAACCGGTATGAGCAGGAGGATGTGCTGTCGTCCTATTTGTGGAGTCATTACGGTGACCTGCTCGGTGACGAGCAGGCCACCGATGCCTATCAACAGTGGGCCGGTCTCATGGAGCCCCATGGTGGGATGGCCCTGGACCTTGGCGGAGCCGTCGGCCGTTTCACCTTTGAGATGAGCTCCAAATGCGATCTGGCCGTTGGTGTTGATAAATCACTGGCCTTTGTCAAAACGGCCCGCCGATTCATGCTTGAGGGCGAGCTGCGTTTCACCCTCAAGGACGAAGGCCTGCTGGGCCGGGAGGTGGTCATCCGCCGCCCCGCGCAGTGGCAACCGGAGCGGGTGGAGTTTATCGTCGCCGATGTCCAGCGTCTTCCCTTTGCCGCGCATACGGCAAGCTCTGTCGCCTCTCTCAATCTGGTCGACAAAGTTCCCGAACCTTATGCCCATCTCCAGGAGATCAACCGGGTCGCTGCCACCTCGGGAAGTCAGCTGCTCCTCTCTGATCCCTTTTCCTGGTCCACCGAGGCGGCAGAGATTGATCAATGGTTGGGTGGCAAGGAGGATGGCCCTTATGCCGGTAAGGGCTTGGATAATATCGTGGCCATTATGTGCCATGGCCATGGAGGACTCTCGCCCGGCTGGCAGGTGACAAAGCGTGATCATGTCTGGTGGAAAATCCGCAGCCACAGCAATCATTACGAACTGATCAGGAGTTGTTTCATCAAGGCAGCACGATAAATTGAGGTCATCATGAAAAAAGATACTGTTTGTCGGATGTGTTCCTCCTGTTGCCCGGTGGAGGTGGAAGTCGTTGCCGGTAAACTGGTATCGGCGCAACGTAAATCCTTCCTTAGCAAGGATTTACGCAGCCCCTGTCTGAAGTTGCAGGCGGTAGCGGATATTGTCTATTCCGACAAACGCCTCACCACCCCGCTGATCAGAGAAAAGGATGGTGCCTTTCGCCAGGCAAGCTGGGATGAGGCTCTCGATCTGGTGGCGGAACGCTTCAAACACTACCAAGGGCAGGCCCGACCTGAGGCCGTAGGCTGGCTGCGGGGCATGGCCGCGGATTGGGGATCCCCCTGGGATTACGCTAACCGTTTGATGAATTGCTACGGCTCTCCCAATACCATCGGCAATGGCTCCATCTGCTTTGTGGCCCGGGAGATGGCCCACACCTATACCTATGGGGCCATGGCCTTTCCCGAGGCAGCCAAGGCCAAGTGCATCCTGGTCTGGGGCAAGCATGACGCTGATACCACCCTGGGGGTGGCCGATGCCATCAACCATGCCACCAGCAATGGCGCCAAGCTCATTGTGGTGGATCCGATCCAGACCCCTCTGGCCCGCAAGGCCGACATCTGGCTGCAGATCAAACCAGGTCATGACGGCCTGCTGGCCATGGCCATGATCAATGAAATCATCACTCAGGATCTCATTGATCATGAATTTGTTGAGGGATTTACCACCGGCTTTGAGCAGCTTCGAGAGGTGGCCGGAAGATATGCCATCGATACCATCGCCCCCGGCATCTGGCTTGATCCGCAACAGGTGCGGGAGGCTGCCCGCCTCTACGCCACCATCAAGCCCGCCTGTCTGATTGATGGTAACGGCCTGGACATGCAGCTCGATATATTTCAGTCCACTCGTGCCGTGGCCTGTCTGCGCGGACTCACCGGTAATATTGACCGGTCCGGCGGTGATGTCCTGCCCCAACCGATCTCCTTGCGCCCTCTCCAGGCCCGCGACAGACTGCCTGTAGGCGTTACGCCGATCACCGCTGCCTACCCTCTTTTTAACAGCTTCAGCGAGACCTGGGGCAATCAGGTGCAATCCTGTGTGGTGGATGCCATTCTCGACCAGAAGCCGTATGGCCTGAAGATGCTGGTGGTCCAGGCCGGCAATCCGGTGGTGACCATGGCCGATTCCAGCCGGGCCCATCGTGCCATGCAGGAGCTGGAATTTCTGGTGGTCATTGATATGTTCATGACTAGAACCGCCGAGCTGGCCGATGTGATCCTGCCGGCCGCCGGTTGTTTTGAAAAGACGCAACTGAACCGGGCAGCCACCCGCAACAACCCGATCATCCTCCAGAATCAGGTCATCGAGGCCGTGGGGCAGTCGTGGCCTGACTGGAAGATCGTCTTTGAACTGGGGCGCCGGATCGGTCTGGAGCAGGAGTTCCCATGGCACAGCGCCGAAGCGGCCATTGATGATCAACTGGCACCAGCCGGTGTTACTGTTGAACGACTGCGGCAGGAGCCTGACGGAGTGCGGGTGGAAGGGCTGCGCCATGAAAAGTATCGGCAGGATGGTTTTGCCACCCCATCCGGTAAATTTGAATTCTTCTCCCGCAGGCTCGAGGAAAACGGCCATGCCGGGCTGCCCTATGCTGACGGCTTTCCTGAAAAAGCCATCAGCTTTGCTGAGCAGCAGGATGATTTTCCCCTGATCGGGATCAGCGGCCGTCGCGATATCCGTTTCACCAACTCCCAGTACCGCATTATCCCCGCCCTGCTCAAGAATGAGGAGGGATGCGTGGTCGATATCCATCCTCTTGATGCGGCACAACAGCAGATTGAGGATGGCGACCAGCTGCAGATCACCACCCCGAAAGGAGCCATTACCATGTCGGCCAGGGTGTCGCCGGTGGTCCACCCCGGCTCGGTTCGTATCGCCTGGGGCTGGGGCGATTACAAGGCTGACTGGAACCTCAATACCCTCACCGATGATGAGGTCAGAAACCCCATCACCGGCACCCCGGGCCAGCGCACCTTTATGTGCCGGGTGAGCAAGGTCTGAGTGGCAAGCCATTTCAGCTTGCTCAATGTTTTGGCGGACGATTGCTCTGTGTCGTAATGTTTTTTGTCACTTACTCAATGATATTTCAGCCGTTTTTTAATAAAGAAATATTATTTTCTTTATTAAATTTTTCTTTTTAAGAAAAATAAGCAGTATACTGATTTTCATATAGAGTTCCTTTAGTGATTGATAGAAACTGCAGCCTCCCTTATTTTTCGAACAAAAATTATTCTCAGGCGTAAGGAAAAAAATTTGGAAAATACCACCATACTCTGCGTTGATGACGAACCCGGTGTTCTCGATGCCTACCAAAAGATTTTACAGAAAGACAAGGGTGAGGACTCCGATGTAAAAAGCAGACTCTCGGCCAGGCGAAGACGATTTTCCGGGGAGAAGGAGGAAGAGACGGTCATGCCCCCTCTCCCGGAGGAGCCTTCTTTTCGTATCCTCACGGCTGCAAGTGGAGAAGAGGCGGTGGACATTGTCCGTCGCGAGCTCGACTGCGGCAGACAGATAGCGGTCGGCTTTTTCGATATGCTGATGCCTGGCGGCATCGACGGACAGGAAACGATCGCCCGCATTCGGGAGCTTGACAACCAGATACTCTGTGCGGTGGTCACCGCTTATACCGACCGCAGCACCAAGCAGATCGGCAAGGTCTTTGACCGGCAGGAAGACTGGCTCTATTTCAATAAGCCCTTTACCATGGGTGAGCTCTCCCAGTCCGCACTTCATCTTGTCTCGTCCTGGAATCGCCGCCGCCACGAGGAGGCCTTGGTCAGCCAGCTGGAGACGATGCAGGCAAGCCTTATGGGCATTCTCGACTTTGTCCACGATCTGAACAAGATCCCGCCCATGGTCCTTGATCACCTCTTGGAGGGGACCCTCGGCCATTTCCTCAGACTGCTGGGCGCCAGCGACGGCTTTGTGTGGCTGAACAATACTCTTAAGGATGCAACTATGATCGGGGCCGGCCAGTTCCGAGGGATTTCCGCTGACAAACTCACCACCATGGTTTCCCAGTGGGAGCTGGTTAAAGATGTGGTCAGGGTGAGGAAATCGATAGTTGTTGAACGCATGGCGGCCATCCCTCTGCAGGTTGGATCCCTGGTCCAGGGGGTACTCTTTGTTCAGCAGGATAGACTTTTTCTTCATGATCAGAAGCTGCTGGAAATGTTTGCCAGTCAGGCCGTGAATATGATCAAGAATTCACAGGTATATCAAGAGTTGCACTGTGCCAACATGCAGCTCTCCACCACCCTTGATGAACTGCAACAAACCGTCGGCCAGTTGTCAAAATCCGAGGAGCAGCGGCATAAATATGAAAAACTGACCTACTATGACGGGCTGACCGGGATCCCCAACCGACGCTATCTTGAAGTTTTTTTCAGGCAGCTTCTTAGTCGCTGCCTCCGACAAAGAACCCATCTGGCTTGCCTGATGATCGACATAGACCATTTCAAGTTGATCAATGACAACCACGGCCATATTGTCGGTGACCGGGTTCTCCAGGAACTGGGAACCATGCTGACTCATGAGAAGCGTGATCATGAATTTGTCGGCCGCTATGGGGGGGAAGAGTTTGTCATGCTGCTGGAAAACATCTCAGCCGATAACACCCTCTTGGTAGGAGAACGGGTCCGTAGCGCTGTCGAAAACCATACCCTCGATGTCGAGGGTAAGCCTGTTAAGATCACAATCAGCTTGGGAATTATGGTCCTGGAACCGACTGTGGCAACGACTATTACCGAGATTATCGAAAAGGCAGATAGTGCCCTCTATGCAGCCAAAAACAAGGGCAGGAACTGTTGTGTTATGGCGGCTGAGGAGTAGTCCCGGTCGTCCCTTTTTTAAACATCTAGTCCATGTGGAGAAGAATATGAGACCCATTTACCTGCTTTCCATCTGTGTCTTTGCCATGTTATTTGTTGTCACCTTCTTGCCCAGCTCGCTACTGGCTGAGGAAGCCGAAGAGGAAGGGGAAAGCATCGCCGGGATCGTTGCACGATCCAATATGACCCCTACCATGCAGGAGACGGCAATCGCCCTCTTTGACCATATCCATCTGCTGGAGAAAAGTTTCCGCAATGGCCAGTGGGAAAAGGCCTCTCAAGAGGTGGACCAGATTGACCAATTTTACAGTAAGGTACTGAAAATCAGTGAGGACCTGAAATCTAAAGTGGAGCTCAGCTACCTGCAGGCCTTTGAGTTCTCCCTGGCGGAAATCAGCCGAGGCATCAAGCGCCAGGACAGGGTGCTGGTGGAAAAGAGATTTCTCCAACTGCAGCCGGAGCTCTTTGATGTCCTTGACCGGTTTACAGTCATCCCCCTGCGTTTGACCGCCAGCCGCTTTTATATTGATCTGGCCATTGATGCCCTGGATGATCAGCGTTTTGATATCGCGCTTGATGAACTGGGTGAAATCAGTGAATATATGGAGCAGTTGGAAAAGCCCCTTACCGCCAAGGGGCTGGATATGGCCTCCCTGAATCACAAAATTGCCGAATCCCGCCAGCTCCTGCAGAAAAAGGGGCCGGGCAGCAAGAAGGTGCTGGAGGATATCCGTCTGATCCTGGAACAGTTTTTCCAGACCTTTTCCTCGAAATAAGCGGGGCTTAATTGGCAGCGTCATCCCGCTTACGCAACAAGCTGCTTTTTCTTTCAGGGATTATCTTCCTGCTGTTTATTGTTCTCAATGGCACGACAGCAGTTATCACTTCCACCAGGCTTAAGAGTTTCCTGCGCGATCAGGGTGACAGGGAGATCCTCCAGAGGACGGTTGATGTTGACCGCCAACTGAGAGCTGTTGTTGCCCAAAAACAGGAACTCCTCAACCTGCTGGCCGGAGATGTCAACCTGGCCATTGCCATCAAGCGCCAGCGCCTCAGTGTCCTTGATGAACTTTTCACAGATTGGAAAAAAGAGAGCGACTTCCTGGAGTTCCTGCTGGTCGACCAGGCCGGTAACCTGATTTCCGATAACAGCGCGGAGGCCCCGGTCTCTCTTGCCGGGGAGACTTGGTATCAGGAGGCCAGAGAGACCGGGGCCTCACGAATCTCTTTCGAACCAGGAGAAAAGCAGCCCCCGGTCTTCTGGCTCCTCTCCCCCTTGACGGTGCGCAATATTCCTTACGCACTTCTGGCCAAGGTCAACTGGCAAACGGTCCCTCTCTTCCTCGACCAGAGCAAACTGGTCCAGCTGCAGGACAGCAACAACTTCTTTGTCATTCTTGATGGCCACTATAACCCGCTCTACCTCCCCCCCTTTCTTCATGAGGTGCGCGACCAATTCTCCACCATTTTTTTCTCCTCCTCCCCCAGTCTGCAGGTCTTGCGGGATGCCCTGCTGCACAAAGAAATAGGCAATCTCCATGAGATCAACTTCGTTGACCAGGATAATTGTGTCGGGTTTGCCCGGCCGCAAAACTCCCCCTGGCTGGTCCTTTCCTTTCAGAATGAGGAGCAAAGCCATGGCGCGATCAACCGCATCTACCGGAGTAGTCTGCAGATCAACCTCCTCATCCTCATGGCCGGCCTGGGTATCCTCTTCCTGCTGATCTGGAAGGTAGCCGCTCCCTTCCAACAACTGATTGCCGTAACCGGCGAGATCATCCAGGGCAAGTATCCCGACCAGATCAAGATCCCCGCTGACGATGAGGTCAGGCAGATTGTCGAGGCCCTGAACGTGATGATCAGTCAGGTTTGCCAGCAGGAGGCAGAGGTCAAGGCCCTTTATGAACAGGAAAAAGAAGATTCGGCAAATCTCACCAGGGCCAATGAATTGCTTGCCCGGCAGTCTGATGAACTGCACCTGAAAAATCAGGAGGTCCAGCAGGCCTTTGATGAGCTGCGGGTGGTTCAGGAGGACTTGTTGCAGGCCGAACGCCTGGCGGTCGTTGGCGAGACTTCAGGACGGGTGGCCCATGAGGTCCTCAATCCGGTGAGCGCGATCATGTTCCGGGTGGAAAACGACCTGGCTAAATGCCCGGAGATACACGACTCTCTGGAGGGGCTCCGGGAAATACTCAGCGACTGGCAGCAGGAAATGGAAAACGGCACCTTGCCCCGATATTTCTCTGAGAAGGGTGAAGAAGGTGTCTCCTACGGTGCAGAAGACCTTAGTCTCCTGCAGGGCATGGCCGATGAATTTCAGCTCCTCAACGAGCAGCGACAACAGAATCTGCAGTTTATTTTCAAACAGATCCAGCGGGTCATCAAGATCATCAATGTCCTACGGGAATCGACCATGACAAACCGGTCAGCCAGCCGTTTCCCCGTCACGGAACCGTTGCTCGAGGCCCTCGATCTCCTGGCCGATTCGCTGCAAAAAAGAAAGATCACTGTGCAAAAAAACATCCCTGACGGTCTGCCTCATATTGATGCGGACCTCACCGAATTCATCCAGGTCTTTACCAATCTGCTGCGCAATGCCATGCAGAGTATCGACCAGAAACAGCAGCAAGGTGGGATGATCACTGTAGATGTCAGGCAGAATGAGGAGAGAACCATAGAGATCCGCATCAAAGATAACGGCAAGGGAATCCCTGCTGCCATCCAGGCCTCCATCTTTGAACAGCATTTTACCACCAAAGGTAAAAGTGAGGGTACGGGCCTGGGCCTGGGCATCAGCAGGAGATTTGTCAGGGAATACGGTGGCGAATTGATCCTGGAAGAGAGTCGTGAAGGGGAAGGAACCACCTTTCTTGTTACCCTACCAATGGTAGCTCCTATCCCGTCATCTCTTTGAATCGCTGATTTTTTTCGGAGTACTTTTTTATCTGCGTTGCTGCGGTTTTTTATATCGTTTCCCTGTTGTCAGCTTCCGGCGTCAGGGGTACTGGTGGCAGATAACCATAGCATTTACACTACTCCTTTCAACGCCCCAGGCTGTTGTGGCCTGCAGGTGAATGTGTTTCTTTCCATTACTTCCCATGAGGTTGTCATGTCCAGCGAAGAAAAAATAGAGGCTTCGGAGACCAGGATTACCAAGGCGGTGTTCCCCAACACCACCAACCATTATGCCACCCTGTTCGGCGGCACAGCCCTGCAATGGATGGACGAGGCTGCATTTATCACCGCCACTCGTTTCTGCCGGCAGAAGATGGTGACGGTCTGTTCTGACCGCATTGACTTCAAACAGCCGATCCCGTCCGGCACCTTTGTCGAGCTGGTGGGCCGGGTGGTGAAGGTGGGCAACACCAGCTTGCAGGTTCGGGTGACTGTTTATCTTGAGCAGATGTATGATGAGAGCCGGAAAAAGGCGATTGAAGGACTTTTTACCTTTGTCGCCATTGATGACAATATGCAGCCTGTTGCTGTGCGGAAGTAGGTGTTGGTTGAGAGAATCAGAGAGTATTGCTGCGGCTTGAATTGCATCTGGTTTGTGAGCCCATTGAGTCCTTTGTTGAGAAAAAGACCTTGAGGTAACGGTATAAATGCTTTTTTTTTTATGTCCATTATTGACTAAATCAATAATGGTAGTATCCTAAATTAATATAATGAATGAAAATAGCTAGCTTTATAGGAATTATTCGTGCACTCTCTCACAGAGTGCCTGCATGAGGTCAGTCTTGAGCAATTATAGGCTGAATATTTGTGCAGGGTTTAAATGTGGTAATTTGTTATTTTTTTTTTGAGAAAATTTAACATAAAAAGGAGAAGGTAATGAAGAAATCTGCGTTTGTTTTGTCCTGTTGTGCTCTTGCTCTGTCTGCGACATCTGCTTCTGCTGCCGGAATGTACGTCAGTGGTAAATTGGGATTGTCTGTTCCTCCCACATTAACGGCAAGTGGAGCTGATTATTGGGGAACGTGGGCCGATGATGTTTCATTTGATACGGGGATGGCAATCAATGGTGCGTTTGGTTACGATTTTAATGGTTTCAGGGCTGAGGCTGAACTCGGATATCAGCAGAATAACTTAGATACAGACGACTGGCGCGAAGCTGATAGATTCGGCTATTACAGGAGCGGGACCTTGTCATATGCAGATGGGGATATGACAGCGACGACCTTCTTTGCCAATGGGTATTATGATTTTAAAAATAATAGTCCCTTTGTGCCATATCTGGGTGTTGGTATCGGCTATGCCAATATTGAACTCAATGACGTGAAGGTTGATCCCTGGGACGTTGGGTACAGTAATGATGATGGTGTTTTCGCTTATCAGCTGATGGCTGGCGTTTCGTATGCCATCAACAAGACCGTGGCCCTTGACTTTTCTTATCGTTATGTCGGCGCTGCTGATCCATCGTTTGATGATTATGGCGGTACGACAGACTTTGAGTTTGCCAGTCACAACTTTTTGCTGGGTGCGCGGATGAGTTTTTAATCAGTTCAATGAAATAAAGGCCTGTAAAAGAAAGGCTGTATGGGCACCGGTACTTGTTTACCGGTGCCCATTTTTTTTAGGTATAGCGTGGTTGTTGTGACGAATTACGGCGCAGCAAGAGTGAAAAAAAAATTCAGAAACACCTTCTAGAAGAACTATTTTTGTTCAGGCCCAAGGGCAGCTGAGCGACCAGCCAGCCAGCCTGTGGAAAAGGCGGCCTGAAGGTTATAGCCGCCGGTGTCACCCTGGATGTCAAGGACCTCTCCTGCCAGATAGAGTCCCGGGGCCTTGCGTGACTCCATGGTTCGGGGCTCTACCTCTTTCAGATCCACTCCGCCTGCAGTAATGATGGCCTCGGTAAAGGAGCGATGGCCGCTGACCTCCAAGCGGAAGTCCTTGAGCCAGGTTTTCAGTCGTTTACGTTCCTTGGCCGTGACCTGTCCGCCCAGACGATCTGCGGGGATCTCGGTGAGTTTGAGACAAACTGGGATCATCTCGCGGGGCAGCAGGCCACGCAGGATGCTGTGGATCTGTTCTTTGCTGCGACTTTCCAGATCACGGAGCAAGCGGGCATCCAGCTTTTGCTCATCGAGCGCCGGTTTCAGGTCGATAGAGAGGGTTATGCTGTCTTCTCGGCGCAGGCCGTCCACTACTTCGCCGCTCAGGGTAAGAATCACCGGACCGGTGACTCCGAATTTAGTGAAGCTCATCTCGCCAAAGGCCTGTCGGCAACGCTTTCCATTGATAATCAGCCGCACATTGATATTGCGCAGGTCAAGACCGTTCATGGGTGCTGTCAGGTCACCGGCGATCTCCAGGGGTACCAGTGCCGGTCGGATGGGGACGATGGTGTGGCCTACCGATGCGGCCAGTCGATAGCCATCCCCTGTTGATCCGGTGGCGGCATAAGAGGCGCCACCGGTAGCGAGAATGACGGCGTCGCAGCCTAGTGCTTCATCGTCGCACAACACTCCACTGACGTGCCCATTAGTGGTCAGCAGCAGTTCAACTTTTGCTGATGTGTTTATCTTGACCCCGCATTTCTGCAGCCACTGCTGAAAAGTCTTCACCACGTCCGGCGCCTTGCCGCTGGCCGGAAAGACACGCCCTCCTCTTTCGCTCACCAGCTCCAGTCCCTGCTGCTCCAGAAAGGCCATGAGCTCGGGGGCAAAAAAGCGGGAGAAGGCCTGGCGCAGGAAGCGTCCATTGCTGCCAAAGTGGTCGATGAACTCTTTGATCCCGGCGATATTGGTGATGTTGCAGCGTCCTTTGCCGGTGATGCAGATCTTGCGGCCGGGACGTTTCATCTTTTCGAGGATGAGGACATCCGCACCGGCTGCCGCCGCCTGTCCAGCAGCCATCAGGCCTGCCGCGCCGCCGCCGACGACGATGACTTTTCGTTTATTCATTTTTTCAATTTCCTGTTTCATTATTTTTTTTAGAGCATAAATGGGGCATGGTTTGAGGTGAAGATGGGAGGATCCCGTTGGAGGATGGGAATGATGGCCGGATGACGTTTGAACTCCTTGTCAAGAAAAGTACGGATAGCTTTACGGCCCCAGCCTTGCGGGTGAATAAAGTCGCTGTAGAGGGAGAGGTCGCCCTCATAGAAATCGCTGGTATGCAGAGCATGGGCCTCAGGGCTGCATACCGGCATATTAAAAACGGCCAGATTGAGAAAGGTAATGGCACGCTGGTGAGTTACCACAAAATCCAGGGTTTTGCGGGCCTGTTCCAGTCCTTCTGACGGGGTGCCGAAGAGCAGATAGACGTAGGTGGCAATACCTGCCTGCTCAAGTGCGGACAGCGCCCCCGCCACCATCTGCAGATCAATGCCTTTGTCCATGGCATCCAGTACGGACTGGTCGCCGGATTCGATACCCAGTTTGAGCATCAGGCAGCCGGACTGGCGCAGCCTGCGGCAGAATTCCGGGTCAGTGAGCAGGGGGCTGACCCTGGCGAAGCCATACCAGGGGGCATTTGGTGGCGTGTCGATCAGTCTGTGCATCAGGGCCGGGGAAATGGCGTTATCGAGAAAATGGATGAGGGCAGGCTTTGTCTCCTGGCAGAGGGTGGTAAGATCGGCAAGGACCATGTCTGCAGACAGGAAATGATAGGGGTTCTCTTCAGCCTTTTCCGGGCAGAACGAGCATCTGTTCCAGTAGCAGCCGGACGAGGCGGCGTAGGGGAGGATAAAACCAGGCGCCAGATATCCTTTGAGGGGAAGATCCTGGAAATCGGGCGGATGGTGTTGTTCGTTGTTCTCGATCCCTAAGAGCCTCAGTAAGGGCACTTCACCAGGCCCTGCTACCAGATGGTCGATGAGCCCAGCAAAGGGATTGCTCCAGGACGCGTTGTGCAGCCAAGAGGTGATCAGGCCGCCCCCGACGACAATGGGCAGTCCCGGGGCAATTCTTTTGAGAAAACCGATCATGGCAAAGGTGGTTGGGGCCTGGCTCAGGTAATTGAGGGAAAGGCCTACCATCTGCGGGTTGCTGCTCTCCAGAATCCGGGTCAGCCGTTCTGCAAACCAGGGATAGAAGATATTGTCTTCAGGATCTGCGGCACAGCGCAGCAGGTCAGCACTTTTGAGGGGGGAAACGGTAGGGTCCTGATAATTAGCCAGATTCAGACCAAGCTGTTGCTTCAATCCCACCTGCTCCAGCACGCGATTGATATCGGCCACGGCCCGTTGATATCGCGCCGGGTTGGTGTAGATCTCAAGGCTGCGCATCTTGCTCAGGTTATCGCCTATGGCCCGGAGAGCGCGTCTGGTCCAAGTGTCATCAGTCTGTGGCTGCTGGCCAAGGAGATGAAGCTGCCCTTCAATATTGGCGTCCAGCAGGATGCAGCTGCTCAGGCCATGGTCAAGCAGGGCGCCGGCCAGTTGGGCAATACCGGCCGGCGCTTCACAGGGTTTGGCCAGGGGGGGATAGATGAGGAGCATGTTTGCTGTTTGGAGTGAAGTATTCTGGCGCCGAAAAGAGATGACAACCCATGTCCGGCTTGCTACAATAGTAGAATATTGGTACTGGCTTTTTTTTTTTGTGTGCATTAATGTCCCGAAGCAGAACAGTATCTTCATACCATATTAATACGAAAAGACGTTCAGAAAAATCTTTTAACCCATGGAGTGTCCTTATGTTTTCTTTTTTAAGCCGTCTTACCCCTTTTTTCCTGGTGCTGATCGCCTTGATGTTCATTGAGGGTGGGGTTACCGCTGAATTGGCTGATGCCCGTTCCCGTTCAGGTGGCCGCTCTTTTAGTCGCAGTACACCGGCTCCGAAGGCGCCGGTGACTCAGACCGCTCCTGGTGCCCAGGCTACAAAAAAATCCGGATTCGGCAGCGGTCTGGCTGGCGGTCTCTTGGGCGGCGCATTGGGCGGCATGTTGTTTGGCAGCATGTTCGGTATGGGCGGTGGCAGCGGTATGGGGATCCTTCCCCTGCTTCTCTTGGGCGGGGTCGGCTATTTCCTCTATAAACGTTTTATTAAACCTCCTGTCGCCGGGACGCAACAGGGATATCAGCCGCCAAGGCAGGCTCCGGTATCGTTTTTCTCCGGCAATCAACCGGAGGGAATGGCTGGGACGGTTCCCCCACCGCCACCTGGCGCTTTGCCGGGAACCCTGGAAGAGGGGCTGGCCATGATCCGGCAGACTGACCCTGGTTTTGATGTGAATCATTTTGTCGAGGTGGCCTCAGATGTCTTTTTCAAGGTTCAGGCCGGCTGGATGCGGCGTGATATCGGGTCTTACAGGCATCTGCTGGGAGAGGATCTTGCCGCTGAGTATGAGCGTCAGTTTGCCGAGATGCGACAACTTGGCCACATCAATAAACTGGAGAGTATCTCCATCCGCAAGGTGGAGATCGTGGCTGCGGGCCAAGAGAATAATGAGGATTTTGTTACCGTGCTCTTTACCGCCAATCTCCTTGATTACACAGTGGATGAGCACAGCGACGGACTGGTGGAAGGAAGTATGACGGATCCGGTCAAGTTTGCCGAAGAGTGGACTTGGGCCAGACCGGTTGGGACTG
This sequence comes from Desulfocapsa sp., assembly GCA_013792135.1. GTDB lineage: Bacteria > Desulfobacterota > Desulfobulbia > Desulfobulbales > Desulfocapsaceae > UBA2270. The sequence continues at coordinate 31,940 of VMSP01000012.1, forward strand.
AGGCCTGGCGGCTTGAGGGAATCAAGGTTGTGAATGGTTGAATCAATCAGGTAGGCAATGGTGATGAGCCGGTCTGGTTGGTGAGCGTTCTTCCCCTATCCACAAAAATGAGAAGAAGGAAAGGCCTGTGCTGATCGATAAGGTTTTCATCCTGGCCGCGGTTGTTTTTGCCGGTATCCTCTGTCAGTGGTTTGCTTGGCGGGTAAAGCTGCCCGCCATTCTCTTTTTGCTTTTTGCCGGGATCATTGCCGGGCCGCTCACCGGTTGGCTAAACTCCGATGCCCTTTTCGGCGATCTGCTTTTTCCCTTTATTTCCCTTTCCGTTGCGGTGATCCTTTTCGAGGGCAGTCTTACCCTGCGTTTTCACCAGATTGCCGGGCTGGAGCGGGTGGTCCGCAATATGATCTCCTTCGGGCTGCTGGCCACTTGGCTGATAACCGCTACTGCCACCCGATTTGTTCTGGACTTACCCTGGGGGCTGGCCCTGCTCTTCGGCGCGATCACCTCAGTGACCGGCCCCACCGTGATCGTGCCTATGCTGCGTACGGTCAAGCCTAGCGCCGCCGTGGCCAATATCCTGCGCTGGGAGGGTATCGTTATCGATCCCATCGGCGCGACCCTGGCTGTTCTGGTTTATGAGTTCATTCTGGCCGGTAGCAGCGGCAATGCCTTGGACCACACCCTTCTTGCCTTTGCCAAAATTGTCGGTATCGGTCTTCTCCTAGGATCTCTGGTCGGCTTTTTTTACGGCAACATTCTCCGCCGCCATTGGCTGCCTGAGTTTCTTCACAATGTGGCCACTCTGGGGCTGGTCATCTTTGCCTTTGCCGTTTCCAACAGTATTCAGCACGGATCCGGCCTGCTCACCGTCACGGTCATGGGCCTTTGGCTTGCCAATATGCGGGACGTCCCTCTGGAGGAGATTCTCGATTTTAAGGAGAGCCTTAGTGTGCTGCTCATCTCCGTTCTTTTTATTGTGCTGTCTGCGCGTCTTGATTTTCATCGCTTTTTTCATCTTGGCTGGCAGGTGGTTTTTATCTTTCTTTCAATTCAGCTTATCTCAAGGCCCTTGAGTGTGATGATTTCTGCCCTTGGCTCGAAGCTGAGCTGGCCGGAGCGTAATCTTCTTGCGTGGATAGGTCCGCGCGGCATTGTGGCCGCCGCCATCTCCGCTCTCTTCGCCATCAAACTCGAAGCAGCGGGATACCGTGAGGCGGAGTTGCTGGTGCCCCTGACCTTTTCGGTGATCATTGGTACCGTGGTTCTGCAGAGTGCCACAGCCCGTTTTATCGCCAAAAAGCTGGGCGTGGCAGAGCCGGAACCACGAGGCTTCCTGATCATCGGTGCCAATCTGGTGGCGAGAGCGATCGGCAAGGCCTTGCAGCAGGCGGGTTTTCGGGTATTGCTGGTTGACAGTAACTGGGAGATGATCGGTAAGGCGAGGATGGAGGGATTGGAAACCTATTATGGTGAACCTGTTTCCCAGCATGCGGACCGTAATCTTGATCTGGTCGGAATCGGCAAAATGCTTGCCCTTTCACCGCGTGGTTCGCTCAATAGCCTCTCCTGCATGCACTACCGGATGGAGTTGGGTCCCAAGGCTGTTTTTGCGATCCAGGTTGCGGCCGATCTGGAGATATCCAAAGAGCGTAAGGCGGTGTCTCATCGAAAATGGAGAGTTCTTTTTGGCCCAGATGTGAGCTTTTCCAGCCTGACCAAAGCCCTGACTCAGGACGGTTGGAAAGTGCGCAGCACCACGCTCAGCCAGACCTTTGACTTTGCCGCCTATCAGCAACAGTACGGGCAGGGGGCGATCCCGCTCTTTGCCGTGACTCCCAAGGGCAAGATAGAGGTGTTTACCGTGGAGGAGAAGTTGAGCCCGCAGCCGGGATGGACCATTCTTGCCTTGGTGGCGGATTCGGACCAATCTTCTGGCGTTGCCTGAAGGCTTAGGGTGATGGTTCTTTCGTAGTGACTTTTAAAAAGAGGGCGTCGAATGGTAACTCATCTTCTGGCCCGATGCCGGGTGCTGAAAGGCCAGATATGTGGCATGGAGCTGCAGCTCTCCTGATTGTTGTCCCTTACCATACAACCGGTCGCCGACCATGGGGATTCCCAGTCCCAACGGGTGAGCTGCGTGCAGGCGTAGTTGATGGGTGCGTCCGGTTAGAGGAGTGAATTCGACTCTGCTCCATTTTCCTTCGATACCAATGAGCCGCCAGCGGCTGATGCCCATTTTACCATGCAACGGGTCATGGATTTGGTAGGGTCGGTTATTCGGGTCAAGTCGGAAAGGAAGAGCGATCTCGCCTGATTGCTGATCGAGTCTTCCCTCCAGCATTGCGATATAGTGTTTTTTCACCAGCCGTTTTTCAAACTGGATAGAAAGATGTCGATGGGCCTCTTTGCTTCGGGCTACAACCATCAGGCCGGAGGTATCCATGTCGAGTCGATGTACGGCTGGTTGGGTGATGCAGTCGGGGAACAGCGCTCTGATCCGGCTTACCACGCAGTCCTGCATGTCCGGGCCTCTGCCGGGTACAGAGAGAAGGCCGCTGGGCTTGTTGATCACCAGAAACAGGGGGTCGATGAAGAGAATTTCCATGCTGCTACTCTGTATGACCCTGCATCTCATCCAGGCCGCAGAGCATAAAACCAAGGATAGGTGCACATTTGCTGGCGCAGGATGGGTAAAACCGACCATGCTGACGTGTCTGTGATGCATTTTCGCGGCCCCAGTAGAATTCTGTAAGTCCCAAGGGCTGTAGATTCTCTTTTACCGCCTGATTGAATAGCTTGGGGGCGCAGCAATCCCCTGTGCCGGTGGGGATACCTCCGGTACCCGTAAAGACCTCATTTAAAGGACGTTTCTGCCCACGAAAGTTGGTCAGGCTGTAGAGCGTATGAATTTCTTGCATCCATCGTTGGGAGAGTTGTTTACGTCGGTTCATCAGATCTTTCCACCGGGGTGAGCCATGCTCCGCATGTTGGAGCTCCCTGCCAAGGTGCTTGATCTGGGGCTCAATGTCGGCATAGATCATGGTGAATATTTCCACATTGAAGAGTGGTGGTGCCCAGCCCACCACTTGCCAGTTGCCGTTGTACTGACCGGAAAAAGCCCGGAGAATCCGTTCACTCCCATCTGCAGCCCGGCAGACCATAACTCCGAACATCTTGCCTCGGGCCTCACCAAAAAGGGTGGCTGTAGTCAGCTGCGAATCCTCCTGTCCTCTTGTAGCCAGGATGTCTATCCGTTTTTCCTCTTCCATGAATTGCATGAGTTCCCGGCAATGGGTGCGGGCACTACCTTCATGAAATGAGTGTTCCACTCCGCAATCCAGACAGAAGCCTTCAGCGATTCGTTCTTGTTGGCTCTTTTTTTTTTGTTGCATGAATTCCTCGTCCTTGATTGAATGCGCTCTATTCTACTTTATTGTTTAAATTTTACCAACTCCAAGGTCTATCTTGAATTACACTGAACAACTGCAGAGGATCTTTGGCTTTTCCACCTTTCGTGCCAATCAGGAGGAAATTGTCCAGGCGATCCTGGCAGGCCGTGACGTCTTCGCGGTCATGCCCACAGGGGGTGGAAAATCTCTTTGTTATCAGCTGCCTGCCTCCATGATGAAGGGCACCTGTCTGGTAATCAGCCCTTTGATATCTCTGATGAAAGATCAGGTAGATGCCGCTAATGCCTTTGGCATGGATGCCGGCTTGCTTAACTCCACTCTTTCTAATGCTGAACAGCATGAAGTCATGACCCGCTTGCAGGAGGGCTTGTATGATCTGCTCTATCTCTCACCGGAACGGCTGGCCCTGCCAGGATTTCTGGAGCGTTTGAGACGGGCACCCCTCTCGTTTGTAGCCGTGGATGAAGCGCACTGCGTCTCTGAATGGGGTCATGATTTCCGTCCTGATTACCTGGCGCTTTCCTGTCTCAAACAGGAATTGCCCGGAGTGCCGATCACCGCTTTTACCGCTACAGCCACCCAGAGGGTACAGGAGGATATCATCCGCCGTCTGGCCCTGAGCAAGCCGCTCATGACCCGCGCTTCCTTTGACCGGCCCAATCTTTTTTATCAGGTGCAACTTCGTGATCAGGTGAACAGCCAGATTGAGGCAGTCATACGTGCCCATCCCGATGAGGCCGGGATTGTCTATAGGCTTAGCCGTGCGGATGTCGAAAAGACAGCTACCTGGCTGCAGAAAAATGGGATCAAGGCCTTGCCCTATCATGCCGGGCTTGACAAACAGACTCGTAGCCGGAATCAGGAGGCCTTTAATCGCGACGAGGTACAGGTGGTGGTGGCCACAGTCGCCTTTGGTATGGGGATTGACAAGTCAAATGTTCGTTTTGTGATCCATGGGGATCTGCCCAAAAGTATGGAAGGTTATTATCAGGAGACAGGCCGTGCAGGCCGCGATGGTGAGCCTGCTCTCTGCCTGCTCTTGTATTCGCGGGGCGATTATTTCCGCCTGCGGCCCTTTGTCGATCAGTTACCGGATGAGCGGGAGCGTCAGCTAGGTCTGGCGCAGCTTTCCAGGATGATGGATTTTGCTGAAAAACCGGTCTGCCGTAGGCGGGCAGTGCTTCGTTATTTCGACGAGGACTACGCGCCGGATAATTGCGGCAGTTGTGATATCTGTACACATGGGGTGGAAACCGTTGATGCCACAACTGAGGCCCAGATGGTGATGTCTGCTGTTTATCGCAGCGGGCAACGCTTTGGTGCCGGTCATATTGTCGATATTGTTTATGGGGCCAGGACCGGACGGATTACCGCCCTTGGTCATGATCAGCTCAAGACCTATGGGGTGGGTCGGGAGCGCGGCAAGCGATTTTGGCGGCAACTTATCGACAGTATGCTCAGCCAGGGGCTGCTCAAGAGTGAAGGTGACCCCTACCCCCTGTTGCACATCACTGTTGCTGGGGAAGAGGTGCTCTTTGGCCGGGAAAAATTTGTTACCCATCGTATGCTTGCCGATACGAGCGAAGGCAAGAAGGGGAGATCGGAAGAGCTTGCCTATGACCCGCAGTTGTTTGCCCTTCTTAAAAAACTTCGGCGCGACATGGCTGAGAAAGAAGGGGTGCCACCCTATATCCTGTTCTCCGATAAGAGCTTGCATCAAATGAGCAGTCTCATGCCGCAGACCCCTGATGCCCTGCTGGCCGTAAACGGAGTGGGCCAGATGAAACTTGAGCGCTATGGGAAGCCTTTTCTGGAGATCATTGGAAATTATCTGTTCGACAATCCTGAGGCCTTTAAGCATCAGAAGAGTTCAAAGGTTATAGTACCATCAGTTGCCCGGAAGCAGACTAGGGGCCAGACCTTAGAGGAAACATTGCGCCTGGCGGAGACAGGGTTGAGCGTAGAGGAGATTGCAGCTGCGCGGGAGTTGAAAACTTCGACCATCGCCTCCCATATCGGGGAACTTCTGCAACAGGGAAAAGGGCTGGATGTAGATCGTTACGTCGACCGGGAGGTGCGGAGTGCAATGACGGAACTGTTCAAATCGCATGGGCTCTTTCGTCTCAAGCCGATCGTCGATGGCATGAAAGGCCGGGCGGGATATGACCAGGCCCATATTGTCCGCGGCTTTCTGGTGTCCCAGGGCTGGAAGATAGAAGAGGTGAACGATTATGCGGCTTAAGATTAATGGAGTAACTCAAATCGGATTTTACAGTTAAGGCGAAAGACACTCCCACAAAAATCTGACTATTATACCATAAGCTCGATCGTTGTTTTATTACGTATAACAGTAGTTATGGTGCGAGATTGGTTATGTTGTGTGTTTTCTTCTCTGTTTGCTTTTCTTCCCTCCTTTTGTAGTTCTTAATTTTTGTCTCTTCTTCCTCCTTTTTCTTTGGATTTTGTTCTTTTTCTTCCTGTTTGGCCG
>VMSP01000013.1 GCA_013792135.1 Desulfocapsa sp.
GAGACAGAAAGCTTGAAGAAGCAAAAGAACTGAGAAAGCAAAAACGACAGAAAGTCTTCTCTGAAATCATGTCTTCAAAGGAACACGATAGTTACTTACAGCAGGCGGTCTGAAAGTCCATTTCCGACTGAGGCAAAACAAAAGGTCCCCACCACTGAATACCAAGTCGAGATTCTCACCGAAGCGGGACAGAGAATTGAGATATTTGCCCAGCTTGTTCGAGTTGATGATTCTATAACCGGTTTACAGACTCTGCAGATAGATCAGAAGAGTCTGTAAGTCATTAGAAATCTGGTTTTTGAATACGAAACAACCACTAATTTCATTTATAATCTGGATGAATTAAACTTACTCGATAAAGAAGGAAATGAGATCGAAATCACCTTCGAGAAGGATTTCAACGGAAATACATAAATGCAAACCTCACAGGATCTTGCTAATACGTATACATCAGGAAACATCTTTAATTGCAGTTTTCATTAAATATCAAACCTTGCCACTGGAATCCTCTCAATATGTTTTCATAATTTCTAGAAAAATTTTTTCAATTGTGATTAAATTAATTGATAAGAGTCTATGGAGAGAGTGGTGGTCCGCTTTGTTTAGACAAGGGATGACCGTTGATAAGTGGAATGCCTCGATTTTAAGGGGCAGTGTTGTCCTACAAAACAATCAGGATCTTCACAAAAACATTATGAGACTCCTTGCCTCAGCATTCGCTATGCGCAGACAGCATTTGACAGGCTCAACAATGCTGTTGATTATCCTTTTTTTCTTTTCAATTATCCCTACTGCAACAGCCCACGCTGATGGAGTACCTCCAAGTCTAAATATTCTTAAATCGGCTAGTGAACTTGATTATCCCCCCTTTGCGATAGTTCAATCAGATGGCACCGCAGATGGTTTTTCGGTTGATTTGCTGAAAGCTGTAGCTGAAGCGGTCGGAATGTCAGTGTCATTTAAGGTTGGCCCCTGGAATGAACTCAAACAGGAATTGATAGAGAGGGAGCTTGATGTTCTCCCATTGGTTTCATACTCCAAAGAGCGAGATAAAGTGTACGATTTTACAGCACCTTATCTAAGAATGAACGGGACAATCTTTGTCAGAAAAGGAAATACAGAAATCCGGCAGCTCTCTGACTTAAAGGACAAAGAAGTCTTGGTGATGAAAGGAGACACTGCCCATGAATATGCAATAAAAGAAAAACTGTCCGATAATATAATTACAACCGTTTCATATGAGGAGGCCTTTGATCTGCTCGCATCAGGAAAACATGATGCCATTGTCGTGCAACAAATTGTTGGGCTGCAGATGATCAAAAAATTACACATTACAAATGTTATTCCGGTCAAACAGAAAGTCATCTCTTCCCTCAAGCCGATTGCCTTAAAACTTGAAGGGTTCGAGCAAAAGTTCTGCTTTGCAGTTCCAGAAGGAAATCAGGATGTACTCTCACTCTTAAATGAAGGGTTGGGAATTGTCTATCTAAACGGAACGTACAATATTCTCTATAATAAATGGTTTGCGCCTATTTTGCCTACACCAAAAGTTCCCTTCAGTATACTCATCAAGCAAATTCTCTCAATACTTCTCCCTCTCTTACTTATCTTTACTTTGTTGGGATTGTGGTTCCTTAAACGGTTAGTTAATAAGAGGACTATTCACCTTGAACAGGAGATCAAACATCGCAAAATAATAGAAAGTGAATTAGCCGATGCCAATGCGAAATATGAAAAAGCGCAAGAAATAGGCAAGGTTGGGAATTGGGAATACGATATCAACACTGAAAAATTTTGGGGATCCCAAGAGACAAGAAGAATCTATGGTTTTAATATGGATTCTAAAACATTCACTACAGAAAAAGTCGAAAGTTGCATTCCAGAAAGAGAACGCGTCCATCAGGCTTTGGTCGACCTTATCGAAAAGAACGAACCTTACAATTTGGAATTCGACATTCTCACCAATGATACTGGTGAGAACAGGACTATAATCTCGCTCGCAGAGTTAGAAAGAGATTCTGCAGGAAACCCACTTAAGATTCGAGGGTTTATTCAAGACATAACTGATCGCAAAAAGGCTGAAGAAACAAAACAAAAAATACAGGCGACCTTGAATGCAGCTTTGGATAGTATGCCAGACGCTGTGTCTATTTCTGATGCCATGGGAAGCTTTGTAGAATTTAACACCGCTTTTGCAATTTATCACAAGTTTGCAAAAAAAGAAGAGTGTTATGATAACCTTCTTGAATGGCATAACATCCTAGATGTTTATCTCCCAGATGGCCAATTACTACCCCTTGATATGTGGCCTTTTTCCAGGGCTTTGCGAGGAGAAATTTGTATAAACAAGGAGTATCTGCTACGTCGTAAAGATACAGATGAAAAATGGACAGGCAGTTATAATTTCGCGCCCATTCGCGAAAAAGATGGCACCATTCTAGGCTCTGTAGTTGTTGCACGTGACATTACCGAACAAAAACAGCTAGTGGCAAGCCTTATACAGGCGCAGAAAATGGAATCAGTAGGGCAATTGGCCGGAGGGGTTGCTCATGATTACAATAATGCGCTTAGCGTAATTATAGGTTTCACAGAACTGGCCATGGGCCAGATAGACCCGTCAGGGGCGTTATATGCTGATCTAACTGAAATTCTTTCTGCCGCTAAACGTTCAGCTAGCATAACCAGGCAATTACTTGCCTTTGCCCGTAAACAGGTCATTGCCCCCGTCGTGCTCGATCTGAACAACACCATCGAGGGGATGCTCAAGATGTTGCGACATCTCATTGGAGAGAACATCGATCTGACCTGGTTACCGATTCATGAGGTGTGGATGCTAAAGATTGACCCCTCACAGGTTGATCAGATTCTTGCCAATCTCTGCATCAATGCCCGGGACGCCATTGCAGATGTGGGCAAGATTACCATAGAGACAGATAACGTGACCTTGGATAAATCATATTGTGAGAGCCATGCAGGTTTTACCCCTGGCCAATTTGTCCTGCTAGCCGTGAGCGATGATGGCTGCGGCATGGACAAGGAAATGGTCAAAAAGGTTTTCGAGCCTTTTTTCACGACTAAAGAACAAGGCAAGGGAACGGGCTTAGGCCTAGCAACAGTCTATGGTATAGTTAAACAGAATGACGGATTTATTAACGTGTATAGTGAGCTTAATAAGGGAACGACCTTTAAGATTTACCTGCCACGTTATGCTGGTGACCCTGAAGTGATTGAATCGAAGTCCACAATAAAAAATACATCCGGCCACGGTGAAACCGTGCTGTTGGTGGAAGATGAATTTTCCCTCCTGGGACTTGTCAAACGGATGCTCCAGGACCTGGATTATGAGGTTCTAAGTGCCAACACACCTCCAGATGCAATAAGTTTGGCACAGAAGTATACCGGAGAAATCAATTTGCTGATCACCGATATGATTATGCCAGGTATGAATGGCCGAGACCTGGAAGAACATATCAGAGCAATTTTTCCTGATATAAAAACTTTATTCATGTCTGGTTATACCGCTGATGCTATAGCTCGTCACGGTGTCTTAGAAGAGGGAGTACACTTCCTCTCGAAACCATTTTCCCTTCAAAATCTGGCTGCCAAAGTTAGGGAGGCGATCGAGTGACAATGAACCATTGATTTGAAAAATAATCGGCTGAAGCATTTACTTGATGAATTGGAGGTATCGTCGTCCAATGTTCATTGTGTACCATTGAGAGATAGGTCTTTCAGGTTATACTGCCACGATTAATATAGCCCATCTCAACCTTTTGAAATCTGATGCCCTTCAAAGTTTACCTTCCTACTGTTATGTTGCGAGTTGACCTATCTGGCTGAAATAAAAAGCTATTTTAGCATCGTTGCTGATTTCTCGAATTCCCCTTTCATTTCAGCTAGTTTTGTTGTTTTTGAGATTATTTCTCTTCTAAGATGCAACATAACTTGTTTGGGTTTTTCGTACCTGTCCGGCAACCTTATCAGGGCTCAAGAAGCCCCCTAAAGGCTATCAAGCCAATTTAAAATTTCCTCCTTGTTCTTCCAGTCGATCAATTCATCTATCTTGTCATCTTGATTGGTCAGTGACTGTGTGTAGGTGATAAATTTTTTCTGGATCTGCTGTCGGTGC
>VMSP01000023.1 GCA_013792135.1 Desulfocapsa sp.
GAAAGCTCGCTTGACCTGAAACCCGACAATAGAGTATTCAACAAAAAACAGCGTCGCTACGCTCCGACACCTTGGCCGGAATCAATGGAATGAGTGATCGGAATGGCGTGGAATCGGTGATCGGATTCAGTGGAATACGCAATAACATATTGAAAATGCACAAGATGAACAACATGAACACCTTTCATTAACTTTCTATAGGTGAAAAAGGTGTATCCAGTTTCGTCGAAGATGATATTTCCGACCACAGAAGGGAGAATGCTTGAAATTGTCAAAGGGGATCATCAAGCAGATGGGAATGGGGGGGGGGAAGCCTTGTGCTATTTCTTCTTTGTCTTGCAAGTTTTTGATGCACAGTCGCCAGGATTCTTTGGCTTAACATAGATTGCATCTTTCAAATTCTTGCCAGCCCTGAATTTAACGATTTTTTTCTCGGCTATTTTAATTTCTTTGCCGGTCTTCGGGTTGCGACCGATACGGGCAGCCCGAGTAGTCACTGAAAAAGAGCCAAAGCCAATGAAGACAACGCTCTCATCGTTCGCCAGTGCCTTGGCAATAGCTCCCAGTGTTGATTTCAGGGCTTTCTCTGCTGTGGTCTTAGTAATATCTGCTGATTCGGCAATTTTGCTGACGAGTTCGGGCTTATTCATGATTACTCTCCAGTAGATTTGATGGAAAAGGATTATGCCTTGTTTTTTTGGTCATTATAATAATTGGATAGATCGTTTTGCCATATTTGGATTTTTTCGCTAAGCTCTTGCATCATCAGCCTAAGGTCTTGTTCTTCAAGGTTCTTCATGGCGTCACTCTCCATGGCTTGATAATAGGATTGTATATTTTCAGAGAGAAATTTTTGATACACGCTATTGCTTTGAAGAATCTGGGCCGCCATTTCCATCAGGCTTAGAGCAGACTTGCCAGTGTTAGTTGCCTGTTTTTGACCCAACGAGGTGTTGTCGATTATCTCCTTGCTTGCAAGAATGCGCCTGCCAAGGGTAAGCATTTCTTCAACGGTAGTACCCAGTCCCTGGGCAAAGCGTTCCTTTAATTGTTGTCCGGCATTTCGACGCATTGCCAATATATCACTCAGGTGATTGGGTGATACTTCTGCGTGGCGAACCAATTGCTTCTTGGAGCCACGGCCTTGCTCTTGTAATCTATATTGGAGTGCTGCAACAAAGCAGTCATTTGAAGTATTATTCATGGTCTATTTTTAAGCAATTAGCTTAAAAATGGCAAGAAAAATCCGTTATATAATCTTGTCTCTATACATTTTCCAACTACTTGCCACCAAAAACACATTGTAACTTTCTATATGGTCTTCATTTGATAGTTAAAGCAGCTCAATGACTGTCATTTTTACACGTTAATTGCTTTTAAGCCGTCATTTTTATCTGTATAATCACCGCCCCTGCTTTCAGCTTATCCAGATAGTCACTCCATGCCTGCATCATCTTCTTGCGTTCTGGTAGAAACTCAGCGTAGTTATATGCAGCCCTCACACTGTTTCGTTCGCTGTGGGCAAGTTGCCGCTCTATGGCGTCACGGTTCCAACCTTGTTCGTTCAACAGGGTGCTGGCTATACCTCTAAATCCATGAACACACATTTCGTCCTTGGTGTATCCCATGCGCCGCAAGGCCATTAATAGGGTTCCATCACTCATGGGCCTGGTGCCAGTCCGTAAGCTGGAAAAAACATATCGTCCGTGTCCGGTCAATGCTTGAAGCTCTCGAAGTATGGTTATGGCTTGCCGTGATAATGGGACAATGTGCATGGATGATGCTTTCATCCGTTCAGCAGGTATGCGCCATTCCGCGTCTTCAAAATTGATCTCTGTCCATTCCATCAACCTCAATTCCCGCCCAGGTCGAACAAAGACCAAGGGGGCAAGTTGCAGGCCACAACGTGCAACAATTCCGCCTTGATAATCATCAATGTCACGCAGTAGGGCCGCAACCTTTTTCGGGTCGGTTATAGTCGCCAGGTGTTTTTTGTTTGGCGATTGGAGCGCGCCTCGTAAATCAGGAACGGGATCACGTTCAGCTCTGCCGGTTGCAATCGCGTACCGGAATACTTGCCCACAATTTTGTTTTAACCTGTGAGAGGTGTCAAGGGTTCCTCTAGCCTCAACTCTACGCAGTACCGCCAACAATTCAGGGGCCGTGATCTCTTTGATCGGTCTTGCTCCCATCCAGGGGAAGGCGTAAAGCTCAAATTGTCTGATAACTTTGACGGAATGACTCTCAGCCCATGATGGTTTTTTTTGTGTATGCCATTCACGTGCAATGATTTCAAAGGTCTCTGTAGCTTCGGTGCCTGCTGCGTCTTGTGCTTTTTTAATATTTCCAGGGTCAACGCCATTGGCCAGCAGGTTTCTTGCCTGTTCGCGCCTGGTTCTGGCCTCGCTCAAGGAAAGGTCAGGGTATGCGCCAAAAGCAAGTGCCTTTTCTTTTTCTTTGAAGCGATATTTGAACCGCCATAACTTGCCGCCTGATGGTGTGACTAATAGAAAAAGACCCCCACCATCAAAAAGCTTTTGGGGTTTCTCTGTAGTTTTAATCGTTCTGATCTTGGCATCCGTAAGCGGTGCAATCCTTTTGGCCATGGGATTTTCCTCCTTTTTGGGGGTATCCGTTTTGGTTTGGGGGTATTTCGGCTTCAAATATACCCCCAAAATGATTGGCTTGCAATAGATACTAATGGACTTTATCAGACAAGAAAGAAAAAAAAGAGGTGATTCGTCGATATGAGATGAATTGTGTTGTTGCTGGATATATTATTGAAAATACATGAATATTGAGACTGTTCTGGACGGTATTGGAAGATGCTGGAAACAAAAAAGGCCAGTTTTGGGATTACCCCAAAACTGGCCTGAAATGTAATACTGGTGGGCCGTCCCGGGATCGAACCGGGGACCTACTGATTAAGAGTCAGTTGCTCTACCAATTGAGCTAACGGCCCATATTGCGACAAAGTAAAGACTATCTAGCATAAGGGAGTGCTTCCGTCAAGGCTCAGGCGAGGAAAATACAAGAATATCTCTTTATCTTGTCTTACGACTCTGTTAGAGACCGGCAAGTTTTTCACCACTCATATGGGTGAAGTTGTCACATTCCCTTCTGTTGATAAAGGGACAGACATCCGCGACAAACCATTTCTTTTTAGGACACCAGTAGCGGTCTTTGAAAGGCTCGTTGCAGCCTCTGGGAGTTAAAAGCCTGCGATTGTGGGTGCCGTAAGAGACGTCCTTGTCGTTTACCGTAAATTTCCAGATTGCCATGACGCACCTCCTCAGTCCATTGAGAATCATGTACGCTGTACCCGATCTATTTCACTTAATACTAAATCGGCACATTCGGCAAAAAACTTGAATTTTTTTTATCGGTAATAAAGGTGAGGGCTACCCATGGTCATAAGGGATTTGTACAGATTACGTCTGAATTCCCGGCGATCCCATATTCCCTGAATGTGCCCGCGTTTGAGGGCATTTCTGGCTGAATGATAATCGGGTGCAATGTCAATTCCTGTCGTTTCGCGAATGACCCGGTGACCGGCAAAGCCAATACGGCTTGAGCGAATGGCAAACTGATACGGTGAGCAGCCTAAGAAACTGGCAACTGGCCCTGCATAGGAATTGTTGTCATAGATGACGATGTAGAGTCCACCGGCATCAATATATTCACGGACCGCCATGGTACATTTTGGCATCTGGGTGACCCCCAGAGTCCCTTCCTGAATACGGATGCCCCCTGTGGTGTGGACGTAGGATATCAAGGGACGTTTTTTCCGTTTGGCGATGGCGCAGGCCTGGATGAATTTTTCTCCTTCTGCGGAGCCCACTGTGCCATTTCTGAAATCGGAGTAGAGCATACTGACTACAACCTGAATATCCATGACCCGGGCATGGAAGGTCATGTTGCCGGCATTCCGTCCTGTCTTCTTTTTTGATAATTGTAAACGCTCGTCATACCCTGTATAGCCAAGAGGATTTCCAGCTGTAAAATCGGCATTGAAGATCCGGATTGAGTCGGGATCAAAGATGTTTTTCAGATACCACTTGTACTCCAGAGGGAAGTGGTGGCCGCAGGTCTCGCAGACTCCTGCAAATTCACCGAACAGGTCCGGGACCCAAAGATCTTTGCAACCGTATTTCTCACTGTTGGGACAGGTGATGGTGCGATCGACATTGGCCAGTGGACTGGTATAGGTGTCAGTCAGCTCCAGTGGATCGGGAATATTGCCTGGTACAGGAGTCCCGTCTGAGGAGCTGAGCAGGGGGCGAATTGTTTTTTTATCTTTTTGCTGGGAGAAAAAATCAATGGCAGTCGTAATGGGTGATGTTACCCGTTTGAGGATAACCGTTCCTTCACCGGAGACATCCTTGAAGACTTTCTGCACCTGTTTCTGGTGATTCTTCAGGATATCATAACGTACGGTATAATATACTTTTTCGGTCTTCTCCTGAAGTCGCTGGAAGAATTTTGCCGTGGGAGTGGGCAGTCCACTGAAACCCTGGGTGGCCATTTTCCGATATTTTCTTGATCGGCCGGCAAGAAGACGTTTTATCTCATCCTGATTGAGATCCCAGGAGACGTCAACCTGGAGTTCCTGGGCTTCTGTCTCTGCCTTTTTACGTTTGATTTCATAGGAACGGAAGGCCCTGAAACTTTTGGTGCCCAAGACCACTTTGTCGGTAGCCCGCATGACTTCAGCGCGAAGCTGGGCAAAAAAAGCGAAGTCATCTCTTCTGGCGCCAAGGGGCGGTTCCTGGATAATATGATCGATGGTGCCAAGGGCCAGATTGTCTGTTGCCGTCAATTTGAGCCGTTCGGCGCAGACTTCAATGAGTTCTTTCGGGACTTTGCAGCCCTCTTTCACCTTCCCCTCTATGGCGGCGGCGCCTTCCGGAGAGATAACTGAATAGTAACCATGGGAGCACATCATCCGAAAGTCGGAGAGTCCGATAGCCTCGGCCCCACCTGAGCCACCCTCGGAAATCATTGACACCATGGGGACCCGCAGCTTGGTCATGGCGTAAATATTCCGGGCGATCTGCTGCGCAGCACCGGGATATTCTTCCACTGGAAAGGAACCAGGGGTGAAGACGTAGAAGTGGATGGGGATACCTTCGGTCTCTGCGACCTTCATATAGCGAAGAGCCTTTTCGTTGCCCTCTGGTTTGCAGGATCCACCATTACGGAATTCTTCTCCATGTCCTGTTTCCTGACCGATGACCATAACCGAGGCAGTGTAGGGCTTGTTCTTGATACGCCTGACGATGGTGGCCTTTGCGCAGACCATGGCAGGATCGATATTGGCATCCCCTTCACCGCCAAGTTCGGTATAATCTTCGTAGACGTTTTCCAGAATGTCTTTGAGACTGAAACGCTGGATGCTGCGGACGATCCGTACCCGTTCCATGGGCGTAAGCTGCTCTTCTGCCCGCTCTTCGAGAAAGCAGATAGCTTCGTGCAGTTTATTGATCTCGCTGGAAAATTGCTCTTCATCATGATCGTAAACCGTCTGTTTCAGCTTGTCGCAAGTCTCTTTAAACCCGTCCAGGTTGCCCCAGTTGGAGTAGTCCTTGAGCTGAATCAGATAATTGATCCGTTCTTCGATTTTATGGAGCTGCTTGAGTAATATGTTCATAGAAAGTGCTGTTACAGGTTGCAGGTGATTGATCTCTCGCGAAGTGCTAATAAGAATAAAAAATCTTTCCTTTGCCTCTCTGCGCCTCTGCGGGAAAAATTACAGGGATTTTAAGTCACAAAATGAATGCTTTTGCTGAATAGTTTTTTCCATGTATTTTTTATTGACGGCTTAGAAGGTCAGCAGGCGGTCCAGGTTGTCTTTCAGGTATTCCAGATTGGTGATAATGGGGTTGCCCTTTGAATCTTTGCCACGAATGACAGTTTCATCAAGAAACTGTCGCGCCTTTTTTTTGGTCTCATCCATAGACTCTCCCCATACCAGAGCCAGGGCCAGGTTAGGGTCAAAATCGCTGGGGATTTGGTACTCCCGGTCAGAAGGGACATGGGAGTAGACGGTTGACCAGTCGTGCTGGGGAAAATGGAAGTCGGTGATGGTGCCGATCCAGGGTGCAAAGCCGCGGCGGGTGTCTTCGGCCACTATGCGCAGTTCAATGGATGCCCCTTTAAATTCTATGGCTTTCTGCTTGTAGCCAATCTTTTCACCCAGGCCCAGTCTGATTTGTTCGCGGATCAGATTGGGGTGCTGATTGTTATGATAACTGATGCGGGCGGAGACGTCATTCTCTACCTGGATTCTGGTGTTCACCTCCAGCAGATAGGGGCGTCCGGATCTGCTGACAATCCATTCCCATGTGCCGACGTTGTCGTAGCGGACATGGGCTGCCAATTTCAGCGAATAGTCAACGATCTGCTCCAATACCTTCTGTTCGTCGAAATCATAGGTAAAGCAGGAGCTATGGAATCCTGGCGCTGCCTCTACCCGTTTCTGCCGACCGGTTGACTGGATAGTACAGTTTCTGGAGCCGAAGTGGATGCGTTCGCCATGACGGGAGCAAACCAACTGCACCTCAAGATGGTTATAGTCGCGCAGGCATTGTTCGATAAGGACGCCGCCGTCTCCGAACTGGCGCTTGGCATAGTTTTGAACCTGACGGTAGATACGGCGGAACTGCTCGATTTCCGTAACCTCTTCAATACCCATGCCGCCGCCGCCTGCCGCGGCCTTGACCAGGATGGAAGGAGATTTTATATCCTGGGCCAGTTGATCATCCATGAGTCTCTGGGCGATCTCTTCTGCCTCCATCTCGTTGTAGATTGGGCTATCGGTGCCTGGAATGGTGGGAATTCTCAGCTGGTTGGCGACCCGTTTGGTGTTGATTTTATCGCCAAGACTTTTGATGACCTCCCAGCTTGGACCGATAAAGGTAAGAGGCCGGTCGCGGAGTGTTGCCCGTCTGGCAAAACGATAATCTTCAGAGAAAAAACCATATCCCGGATGGATGGCCGTGCAATGGGTGTGGTCGGCAACTGCAAAAATATCATTGGGTTCGGTGTAGCTGGTAATTCGCCAGGCGTTTTGATCGGCGCCGCTGGTCCTGTTGCGACGGACGTGTTCAGAGTCCTTGTCGGCATCGGTATAGACCACCGTATATTCCAGGCCCAGATCCGTGCATGCATTCATGATGCGGATTGCGATCTCCCCCCGGTTGGCTATGAGAACCTTTCCTTGCAAACTGTTAGCCATATTATCTTCGTAGTATAATGTCTAAATTGACGTCCAAGAGAAAGGCTGATGGACGCAGGTTGAGTCAGGGAAAATGATGCCAACTATCCTGATGCTATTTTTACCATTTTTTATTTTTGTAAAAGAATAAATACGCATTACTATAGTCATATCATAGCAATTAGAAAAGAAAAAATGTATTTTCTTTTTTTAACCTTTTGTTGTTATGGCAGGTTGTGGTAATAATTACAGTTGATGAGAAGATTCTTTCTCTTTGATCTTTCATTGAAATATTTAAGAAGCGCTGGGCGAGAGAGTAATATTAATAGAATGACGATAGAAAAGAATGAATAAGGAAAAGATATCTGAGCAGTCTGAAACAGTAGAATACAAAGGTGTCTTTAAACGGTTGGCTGCCTTGTTGCCCGGACGAACCCCGGATACCACCGAGTCCCTGGAACATGAGATTCAGGAACTGCTGGAAGGAGGAGAAGAACAGGGGCTGATTACCAGCCTGGAAGAGAGAATGATAAATTCTATCTTTGATTTTCGAGATACCAGGGTTGGTGAGATCATGACCCCGGCAGTAGAGATTGAGGCGGCGGACGAATCCACTTCCCTGGCCGAACTGGTGGAGCTCTTCATCGAGAAGGGATTTACCAGAGTTCCAGTGTATAGAGATACTTTAGACCACATAATCGGCATCCTCCATGTCAAGAATTTGTTAAAGATCTTTTCACCGGCGTCAAAAGATGTCCCGCTTTCAGAACTTTTGAATCCGTCTTATTTTATTGATGAAAAAAAACTGATTGTTGACCTGCTGGTGGAATTCCAGAAACGGAAGATCCATATGGCCCTGGTGACCGATGAGTTTGGATCTATTCGCGGTCTTGTCACCCTTGAGGATGTTCTGGAGGAAATCGTCGGCGAGATTGATGATGAACATGATGTCGATGATCACGATGAAATTCAGGAGCTTGGTCAGGAAGCCATTCTGGTTCAGGCCAGGGTGGACATAGAAGAGGTTGAGGAGCGTTTTGGTGTGGAAATGCCGGAGGGCCCATACGAATCAGTGGGTGGACTGGTGGTCCATCTCCTGGGCAGGTTGGCTGTGCCCGGAGATCAGGTGGATGTCGGGGGACTGCGTTTCCTGGTGCAGACGGCGAGTAAACGGCACATCAAGGTGGTACGTATTACTCGGCTGACCAATGATGAGGGATGATTCCAATGCGCTGATAGACGCAGGCATTGCTTTTTGGATGAGGATGCTGGTGCCATTTATGACCGCAGGCCTTCTCTGGCTGGCCTTTCCTGGTGGTGGCGAATTCTGGCCTCTGCTCTTTGTTGTTCTGATTCCGTTTTTATTGGCTGTTTTGGGTGCTGGAACAGTACGTCAGGCTGGTGTCTGCGGGCTGTTGACCGGTCTGTTGCATTTTCTTGTACTGCTTTATTGGATTACCACGGTTTTGGGCCGCTACGGTGGCCTGCCGCCATATCTGTCCGTTCCGGCCCTTGTGCTTCTTGCCCTCTATATGAGTTTGTATATGGGGTTTTTTGCGATGGCCGCCCGCCTCTTTGTGGTCAGACTGCCTTTGCCGCTTGTTCTATGGGGTATTCCTGCGGCATGGGTCGCGCTCGATTGGTGCCGCTCTTTTCTGTTTACCGGTTTTCCCTGGATGGATCCAGGTTATGCGCTGGCTCATGTGCCGTGGATGATTCAGACGGCAGATCTGTGGGGCCATTACGGTCTGACCTATTTGCTGGTCTTGATCAATACCCTGGCGGCCATGTTGTTGATGTTGGGTACTCAAAAAAGAGGGCAGTTTGCCTTAATCGTGCCTGTTGTCTTGATATGCTGCACTGTCGCCGTGTATTCATTTCTACGCTGGCAGCAGGTCGGACGACAGATGGCGGTCAGTAAAACCATGAGTATTGGCGTGGTTCAGGGGAATATCGCGCAAGATCTGAAATGGTCTCCTGAATTGCAGGAGGAAACTCTGACGAATTACAAAGACCAGAGCTGGGGGCTTGTTGATCGTCATCACCCTTTGCTTTTGGTATGGCCTGAAACAGCCCTGCCGTTTTATCCTGTTGCAGCTCATCCGTTGCTGCCAATGGTACGTGATCTTGCGGTCGCTGGACATACCTCCCTGCTCACAGGAGCGCCTTGGGTTGAACAGTTTGCGGGCAGTGCTAGCGGTGGTGGACCCGAGGTGACACGTTATTATAACAGCGCTCTTCTCTTTGATACTGATGGCCAGATCACGAGCAGGTATTCCAAAAGCCATCTGGTGCCCTTTGGTGAATATGTGCCCTTGAAAAAAATGCTGCCATTTCTGGCCCCGCTGGTAGAGGCAGTGGGAGACTTCAGTCCCGGTACGATTGAGCAGGCTCTTGCTTGTCATAATGCCAGGATTGGGGTATTAATCTGCTTTGAATCCATCTTTCCGGATATTGCCAGAAAATGGGTGGGAGCTAAGGCTAATGTCCTGGTGAATCTGACCAATGATGCCTGGTATGGTAGATCCAGTGCCCCGCATCACAGCTTGGCCATGACCGTGTTGCGGTCGGTGGAGACCAGGCGCAGTCTGGTGCGGGCAGCAAATACCGGCTTCTCAGGATTTATTGACCCCTTGGGCCGGATGCAGGTTGTCTCGCCGTTATTTGAACCCTGGGCTGAGAGTGCCGAGGTCGTCCTCATGGAGGAAGAGACCTGGTTTGTACGTTGGGGGTATCTTTTTTCACCTTTTTGTCTGGGAGTAACGATTCTTTTACTGGCCTGGATTGTCCTTCGTAATCCTCGAATGAGAAGTCTTTCATAATCATTCATATTATATTTTTTGTAGGGAGTTATCATGTCAACAGAAACAGGTGCCGCAGTATCCAGACAAAGGCTTCAGGAGCTGAAGGGACGACTGCTGGCCTTGAAGGAGCATCTTTGACTTAGATCACAAAAAAGACGATCTGGAACGGCTTGAACAGCAGACCCTGGCCCCCAATTTCTGGAATGATGCCAATGTTGCCAAGAAGGTGCAAAAAGAGCATGGACAGCTTCAGGATATCATCAAGAGCTGGGAAGGTAAGTGGGAAGAGTTGGAAGAGATGGAGATGCTTCTGGATCTGGCCATGGAAGAGAATGACGCCGATATAGAGAACGAAGTGGCCGCTGCTATAGATCCGTTACAGGAACGTATTGCCCTTGCTGAGGTGGAGTGCATGCTCAGCGGAGAACATGATGCTAATAATGCCATCATGGATATTCATGCCGGTGCCGGCGGCACCGAGGCCCAGGATTGGGTGAGTATCCTTATGCGTATGTATCTGCGCTGGGCTGAGCTGAAAGGTTTTAAGACGGATATCCTTGATTACCTGGCCGGTGATGAGGCCGGGGTCAAGAGTGTGACCATAATGGTCACGGGACATAATGCTTATGGCTATCTGCGTTCAGAGGTGGGAATCCATCGCCTGGTGCGGATCTCGCCCTTTGATGCCAGTGGTCGGCGTCACACCTCCTTTTCTTCGGTCATGGTCATGCCTGAGCTCGATGACACTATTGAGGTGGATATCCTGGATAAAGATCTGCGTATTGATACCTACAGGGCCAGCGGTTCCGGTGGGCAGCATGTCAATAAAACCGATTCGGCCATCCGGCTTACCCATCTGCCCACCGGCATTGTGGTGCAGTGTCAGAATGAACGTTCCCAGCATCGGAACAAAGATACGGCCATGAAGATGCTGACGTCCCGTCTCTATGAACTGGGGAGGGAAAAGCAGGCTGAGGCCAAAGACGATCTGCACGGAGACAAAAAGGGGATATCCTGGGGCAGTCAGATTCGCTCCTATGTCCTTCAACCCTATCGTTTGATCAAGGATCATCGTACAGATGTTGAGGTCGGCAATGTGGATGCCGTGCTTGATGGAAACCTGGATCCCTTTATCAAGGCCTACTTACTGTGGGAAAAATGATGGCGCCGCGAAAAGGCCCAAATACTGCGTTGCGCTGCATCCTTCGTCACTGCGACGTACCCAAAAGTACGCGTAGGGCATGGACGCCCCAGTGCCGCTTGCTCCATGGATGGTTAAAGAGCGGCCCTCATTCCTCAGGATTCGGAGTCTCGCAACCTCGCTTACCTGCGCGCCTTGTCTTTGGGCCTTTTGGCTTAGCCATCCTCATTGTGACTTTGGCCTTGCAGCAAAGTTTTATAGACTTTGCTGCAAGGCCATCCGATTTTAATTCGTGATCTCCTGTGCCAAATGCGGGGCTTGTTCCGTGGTCTGCCCGGTTTATCGGGTCACTGGTCAGGAGGCCCATACCGCTCGGGGCAAGATTCATCTGACCCAAATTCCGGAGTTGCCTGGCAAAGGAGTGGTGTTTGAAGATATTTTTTCCAAATGCCTGCTCTGCGGAGCTTGTTCCGCTGTCTGTCCGCGGGGTATAGATGTGTGCCGGGAGGTTGTGCAGGCCCGTTCAGCTTTTCCTGCCGTTTATGGTGCCCATGGTTACAAGAAGTATTTGGCCCGCAAGGCTCTTGCTCATCCTGAGATCCTCGCGCCATTACGGGTGCTTGGCCGGGCCGGGGCAGAGTTTGTGTCGAGATATCTTCCGGAAGAGAGTGGGCTCAGATTGAGTCTGGCCCTGTTTAAGCAGGAGGTGGAAGGATCGCCGGCTCAGCAGGATGGAGTTTCTTCAGGTCTTTCACAAAAAGGGGTGTTGACCTATTTCCCCGGATGCACTGGCCGCTATCTTTTTCCTGAAATTGTCACATCCTGTCAGTGTCTTGCTGTCTCTCTCGGCTACTCCTTGCATGTCCCTGACGGCTTGTCCTGTTGCGGCCTGGCGGCCCTGTCCGCAGGAGACAAGCGGGAAGCACAGAACTGTGCCCGGAAGAATATTACCGTACTGGAACAGAGTAGTGGACCTGTCCTGATTTCCTGTGCCTCGTGTTATGCGCATCTACGCAGATATAGAGAGCTTTTTGAAGATGATTCGGTCTGGCGGATCAAGGCGGATGCTCTGGTTGCGCGTCTGGTGGAACTCAGTTGTTTTCTTGACCAGCATCTGCCGCAAGAACTTGCGACTCAGGAATCCGGAAAAAAGAAGCTGCGTGTGTATTATCATGATCCCTGCCATTTTCATCATGGCTTAGAGGGGATGAAAATCATGACAGAGCCGCGCAAGGCGCTTGGCCGGAATCCGAATATCGACTTGCTTGAACTTCCTGATGGTCCGGAGTGCTGTGGTCAGGGCGGGCTGTTTCATATCGGTGCTCCAGATATCTCGGTACTGATTCGTGACGCTCTGGCGGCAAAGGTGTTGGCCTTGGCTCCTGATGTGATTACCAGCACCTGCTCCGGTTGCCTCATCCAGTGGCGTCTGGCGATAGAGGCTTCGGGAATGCCGGTGAGAGTGTTGCATATGGCCGAATTGTTAACGTCTTCCCCCGTTTGTGGCAGCGAAAAATGATAAAATAAATTTTTACCATTTTTCGCTGCCACAAACGAGTCAAAACTGACAAATATAAAGGGCGTAGTTTTAGGTGGTTATTGTAAAAAATCCTGTAAGAGTGGTTTCTTTCCCTCTTGCAGGAACAAGGCGGGATGTGTAAAGAGAAGGGTGAAAAAAAAGTCGCGTTTAACACTCTAGGGATTCTGCCTTGGGGTGCATTCATTCATGGAAGTATCCTTGGGGCGTTTATGCCCTGTGAGTTGTTTTCCGTGTGTTCAAAGAGATGCATCATGGCTTATGCACCAGTTGTAGGAATTTCGATTCGGTACCAGTTAGAGGACAGGGAGGAAGAAATACTTTCCCCTTATGCTACCCTCAATAAAAATTCCCTGGGACGTCGGTCTGAGGAAGAGGACGAAGGCTGCGATATCCGGATGCCATTTCAGCGGGATCGGGATCGTATTACCCATTCCAAGACTTTTCGGCGCTTGAAGCATAAGACCCAAGTCTTTCTGGCCCCGGCGGGGGATCATTATCGGACCCGGTTGACCCATGTCCTTGAGGTTTCCCAGATCGCGCGGACCATTGCTGCCGCCCTCTGTCTTAATGAGGCCTTGACTGAGGCCATCGCCCTTGGTCATGATCTTGGGCATACCCCTTTTGGTCATGCCGGCGAAGCGACCTTGAATGAACTGCATCCGGGCGGGTTCCGCCATTATGTGCACAGTCTGCGGGTGGTTGATTTTCTGGAGAATCGAGGCAAGGGTTTGAATCTTACCTTTGAGGTCAGAAACGGGATTATCAAACACTCCAAGGGCCGCAATGATATCCTGCCGGATAATAGCTCAGAGCTTCCGGCAACCATGGAAGGGCAGGTGGTGCGGGTGGCGGATATCATTGCCTATGTCAATCATGATATGGATGATGCCCTGCGTGCCGGAATTATTCATGAAAGCGATCTGCCTGCGGATATAAAAGCGGTGATCGGAGATCGTCATTCCAAAAGAACCGGCGCCATGGTCCGGGATCTGATTGTGGAAACCCTGGCTGCAGGGGATGGCAGACTGCACCTCAGCCATAAAATGCTCAGGGCGATTACCGATCTGCGGACCTTTCTCTATGAAAATGTGTATCGATTTTATAAGGTCCATAATGAATTTGAGAAGGCCCAGCGAGTTATCCGGGATCTGTATCATTATTTCCTTGAAAATGGCTTGATGGAGCGCGACGGGACCTCATGGCAACCCAAGACCCAGAAAAATGTCTGGGCCAGTGAAAAGATAGCACATAGAAGGGTCTGTGATTTTATTGCCGGGATGACCGACCGTTATGCCCTGAGCCTTTATGAGTATATTTTTTTACCTAAACCTTGGAATGTATGATAAAAGACAGAAAAATGTCTTGTCAGAATATTAACTTTTAAATCGTAAAACGTATGAACGATATATTGAGCAAGGGCTACGAGTTTGCCGGCGTCGAAGAAAAGTGGCTTCAGCGCTGGACCGAGGAAAAATGTTTTCAGGCCACCATGGTAGAGGGCAGGCCGTCGTTTTCCATCGTGATTCCACCGCCCAATGTGACCGGAGTCCTGCATGTGGGTCATGCCCTGAATAATACCATGCAGGATGTGCTGGTACGCTATCACCGGATGTGTGGAGACAATACGGTATGGGTACCGGGCACGGACCATGCAGGTATTGCCACTCAGAACGTGGTGGAACGGCAACTGGCAGCAGAAGGCTTGAGCAGGCATGACATTGGCCGTGAGGAGTTTATCAAAAAAGTCTGGGCCTGGCGGGCGGAGAAGGGCGGGACGATTATCCGTCAGCTCAAACGGCTGGGTGCCTCCTGTGATTGGGACCGGGAACGGTTCACCATGGATGAAGGCTTGTCGACTGCCGTACGCGAGGTCTTTGTCCGTTTGTATCATGAGGGGCTGATCTATAAGGGGGATTATATCGTCAACTGGTGTCCCCGCTGCCAGACGGCCCTGGCCGATGATGAGGTGGAGCACGAGGAGAAGAAGGGTAAACTCTATCATCTTCGCTATCCCTTTGCCGATGGCAGTGGTTATGTGGTAGTGGCTACCACCAGGCCCGAGACCATGCTTGGCGATACTGCCGTGGCTGTCCATCCTGAGGATGAGCGCTATGCCCATCTGGCAGGGGTTGGCATCAAGTTGCCCTTGAGTGATCGGGTCATTCCTATTGTCTTTGATCATCATGTACAGAAGGATTTCGGCACCGGTGCCTTGAAAGTGACGCCGGCCCATGATCGGGATGATTATGAGATTGGCAGGCGCCATGATCTTGAGATCCTCAAGGTCATGGACAGCAGTGGCCATATGAACGAAAATGCCGGTGTCTATGCCGGTCTTGACCGTTTCGCCTGTCGGAAGAAGATTGTTGAGGATCTGGAAGCTCAGGGTATTCTTGACCGAATCGAGGAACATGATCACGCGGTGGGGCAATGTTATCGCTGCCAGACCGTAGTTGAGGCCACCACCTCCCTGCAGTGGTTTGTTTCGGTAAAACCCTTGGCTGCCAAGGCGGTAGCGGCGGTACGTGACGGGCGGATCAATATCTATCCAAAGACCTGGTATAATACCTTTTATAACTGGATGGATAATATCCGGGACTGGTGTATCTCGCGGCAGATCTGGTGGGGCCATCGGGTTCCGGCCTGGACCTGTCAGGAGTGTGGAGAGATGATCGTCGCCTCGGTTGATCCCACCAGTTGTCCGAAGTGCGGTTCAACAGAGCTGCTCCAGGAAACAGATGTACTCGACACCTGGTTTTCTTCGGCACTCTGGCCCTTTTCCACCCTCGGCTGGCCGGAGCAGACCAAAGAACTGGCCATGTTTTATCCCACCTCAGTGCTGATCACCAGTTTTGACATTCTCTTTTTCTGGGTGGCCCGGATGATGATGATGGGGCTGCACTTTAAGGATGAGGTGCCCTTCCACGATGTCTATCTCCATGCCCTGGTACGAGACAAGCATGGCAAGAAGATGTCCAAGTCCACGGGCAACGTGATTGATCCTCTCGAGGTGATTGATAAATATGGGACCGACGCCCTGCGCTTTACCCTGACCGCCTTTGCCGCTCAGGGACGGGAGATTAAGCTTGATGAGGAGCGGATTGAGGGCTATCGTTTTTTTATCAACAAGATCTGGAATGCGGCCCGTTTTGCCCTGATGCATGTGGCCGATGGTGAGGAGTCTGTCAAAGCATGGGCTGGCAATGCGGCTGATCTGTCCCTGGTTCATCAGTGGATCCTCAGCCGTACCGCCGCAACCACGGCTGAGGTGCGGGCAGCCCTCGATAGCTATCGCTTCAATGATGCGGCTTCTGCCCTCTATCAGTTCGTCTGGCATGAGTTCTGTGACTGGTATCTGGAGTGGATCAAGCCCGACCTGTTCAGCAAAGATTTGATTGTCCGCGATCAGGCCCGTGGGGTACTCTTGTTGGTTCTGGAGACTATTCTCAAACTGATTCATCCTATCACTCCCTTTGTCACCGAGGAGATTTGGAGTGTCCTGCCGGGTGAGCGCAAGACCCTGATGACCAGTGCCTATCCTGAGGTCAATGAGAGCTGGCTGAACAGCGAGGCTGAAGGACAGGTGGAGATGCTTATGGGGATTATTACCGGGATCCGTAATATCCGGGCGGAAGCTGATGTCCACCCCTCCGTAAAGATAGAGGCCTTTGTCCTCTGTCCAACTCCTGCGCAGATTACCTTTCTTCAGTCTTTTGCAGCCACCATTGCGGATATGACCCGGCTCAGTTCTCTGGTGGTCTCAGGCGAAGGGGAAAAACCGGCAGATGCCGCCACCTATCTCTACAAGGATATGGAGATTTATGTCCCCCTCAAGGGGCTGGTCGATGTGGAAAAAGAAACGGCAAAGCTTGCCAAAGAGCGGCAGAAGGTTGAGGCAAAGCTTGCTCAGATTAGTGCCAAGCTTGTCAGTGAAAAATTTCTCAATAATGCTCCGGCAGATGTGGTGATGAAGGAAAGAGAGAAAAAAGAGGAGCTGGATGCCACCTTGGTCAAGATTTCTGAAGCTGAACAACGGTTGAAAAATCTTGGATAAAGCTACCCTGCATACTTGTATTCGCTCTTTTCTGGCCGAGGACATCGGGCGCGGTGATCTTACCAGTGAATCGATCTTTGATAAGGGCGAGGTAGGTCGCGCCCGGATTGTGGCCAGAGAGTCTTTTGTTGTGGCTGGTGGTGATTCGGTGGCCGCTGAGGTCTTTCTGGTGCAGAATCCAGCCATTGTGGTCGAGGGGCTGGTGACAGATGGTGTCAGGGTTGGCGAAGGTGATATCCTGTTTACGGTATCAGGTCCGGTTGTCGATCTGTTGAAGGCCGAACGGGTGGCGCTCAATCTTTTGCAGCGACTTTCGGGTATTGCCACCTTCACCGCCCAGTTTGTGGAGCAGGTGCAATCCTGCCCGGTCCGGATCACGGATACCCGTAAGACAACCCCAGGATTGCGCATGCTTGAAAAATATGCAGTCCAGGTTGGCGGTGGTTATAATCACCGTTTTAATCTTGCCGACGGTATCCTGGTCAAGGATAATCACATTGCTGCCTGCGGATCCATTACCAAAGCAGTAGCCCTGCTGCGCCGGAAAATACCCCATACCTTGCGTATTGAGGTGGAAACCGATACCCTGGATCAGGTGCGTGAGTGTCTGGCCTGTGGGGTCGATATCATCATGCTTGATAATATGGATGCTGCCATGATGCAGGAGGCGGTCCGCTTCATTGACCACCGGGCGCTCGTTGAGGCCTCGGGTGGTGTTACCCTTGAGTCGGTGCTGGCTGTGGCTCGAAGCGGGGTGGATATCGTTTCCATTGGCGCCCTTACCCATTCGGCCCCATCGTGTGATATCGGTATGGATTGGATTCCCTGAATTATTTCTTGATTCTCAAGGGGTGAATGTGCAATACTGAATGCAACTTGTTGAAGGTTCCAACTTGGATGGTCTGAATAGTTAAAGGGAATTTTGAAGAGTAGAGCTCTTTTTAGAAAGGAAAAGTGATTATGCGTTGTTCTAAATGTGGATATATCTCGTTTGATCATCAGGAGAGTTGTCGAAAATGCCATAAGCCAATGGCTGGTGGTGAATTTAAAGGAACAACATATGCCGTTGCTGTTCCTCTTTTTCTGCAATTTTCTTCTGAAATGGATGTCAGTAGTGGGCATAAAGAGGATATGGACATGGTGAATGTCCTTGATCCCGATCTGGATCTGCTGGCAGTCGAGGATGAGGATGTGATCGACTTTGAGGACAACGAGGTTGATAGTCAGGAAGTTGTGATGACGGGCAATATGCAGTCGTCAGGCATCAGTGAGAGCTCTCTTGACGATGATTTTGGAATTGAATTTAATCCTGGTACTAAAGATAACGATCTGTCTTTTGATGAAGACGACTTGTTATTAGACACCAGCCGTTTTGAAGATGTGCCGATTAATGTTCAAGCGGTACAAGCCGCACAGACTGCCCGGCCTGCACCGTTTGAAATCCCGGAAGGGTTGGCCGATATCTCTGATCTTGCGCGTCCGGCTGCCGCTAAAGCTGAGGAGACGAGTAATCTTGAAATTGACTTTGATTTTGATGATCTGGATCTGTCCTTTGGTGGGGAGAAAGAAAGTGACTCAGCCTCCCCCGCTGAGGAGACTGATCTTGCCGATCTGTCGCTTGATGAGCTGGATCTTTCTGATGCCTTGGAAGTTGCAGCTCCTTCTCAGCAATCGTCTTCTCATCCTGTCGATGATGACCTGGACTTTGACCTTGATCTGGGAGACGTGGGTGCAGGGACCGAAGCATCCCAGAAGAAAGGATCCGACGATCTTGCCAATCTTTCGCTCTCACTAGATTAAGTCGTTGTCACCAAATAATGATCTTATCCGGACTGGAAACCCCGAAAAAATCAGGAAAGGAGTGATCGTTTCCTTGGGGGCATCCGATAAGTAATGGAAGAACTCAGGAAGAGTCTCACTTGCTTGGGGGCGAGGACTCTGTGTGGGGAGGATTGTTGGGTTGAAAGAGAAATTTATTGACAAGAAAAAAAATGTCGTGTAATTAACCACCGTTGTTAATGATGTGCCGGGTTAGCTCAGTCGGTAGAGCAACGGACTGAAAATCCGTGTGTCCCTGGTTCGATTCCTGGACCCGGCACCACTGAATTTAAAGGGGTTAAGCGATTTTTTTTTTGCTTACCCCTTTTTTCGTTTGCCCTGCATGGTAGGCAAACTCAGCCTGCGTTAAGCAGGCGTTCTCGACCAAGGGGAAGATAATCCGAATCGAAGGTAAGGGAAGACTCCGGGAGTAGGGGCTGATTGTGCTGGACGCAAGCACGTTGGCATGTTGATGAACTGCATGGGTATTAAGGTACTTTAGAGAAAGCCGATCACAAACCAAAAATAGACTGGCCTTGAGCTTTTTCCAATTATTGCCGATTAATTGACAGTAATATAAAAAAAATGTATTATTATTATCTTGAGTTTAAGCTATGGAAAGAATCGTTTTTTTTATCTGTTTTTTTTGTAAAAAACTTAATAAGTTAGCCGCTGGCGTTGATGACTTGATCAAAGCTGCGCCCTGCTGATAGGGCTTTTATCCAATGAATTAGAAAGGAGGGTGTATGAGAACAAGATTAAGGAATGTGTCGTTGGGTCTTGTGTTAGGTTTTGGAATGGTAAGCTCTGCAGCGCTTGCAGCCCAGGGTGGAAGTATCGGTCAAGGTGATTTTTCGGTTATGAAAGGTGATCAATTGGTTGATAAGCTTTCCGGCCAGAATCCACTTAAAGATGAGTCCATGCTGGTCTGTGATGGTAAATGTATGATCAAGTCAGAGGGAATCTCCCTTGTGGCTGCTGATCAGGCAAAATTTGCCATCAAAAATGAATCTGACACCTTCAGGTTGTTTTTACGTGAAGGCAGTGTTGATTATGTTATCACTGACAAGGCCCGTAAGATAGCCTTTCATACCCCGGAAGGTGTGTATAGTGTTGCTGAAATAGTTTTTAACGCGGCAAGCAACCCTGTTGTGCGTGGGACTGTTCAGGTAAATGCAGATGGTAAAACGGAAATCAGCGTCAAGGAAGGACGTTTGGTTTTTGCAACGGCGGACGGCATGAAGGCTGTTGGCGTTAATGAAAAAATTGTATTGGCCGCAATTGGAGACACTCTTGGCGGTGGTGCGAGTACTGGTACCTTTACTAATGGTGTGTTTATAGCTAGTGGATTGGTCCTGGCGGGGGGGACAACAATGGCTTTGATGCAACGGGACGATCCTACTCCTGCTCCAACACCCACTCCAACACCAACTCCAACTCCAACACCAACTCCACGCCCTGCTCCGACTCCTAGTCCAAGCACTTAGGCTTAAGAGGTTGGTCTAGCGAGAAAGAGGGTTGCTGATTTAATTGGCAACCCTCTTAGCTTTTGTGCAAGATAAGTAATTGTATAATTTTAATTCTTAAATGGTAGTACTGGAATATCAATGTCATTTACGAGAATGGTTCGTTTTCTATTATTGATTTTTGTTGGTCTCTTTCTCTTCGGATGCGCTGAAGAACAATTTGAAGCTAATACCGACCTCAAACAGTTTCAGCAAGTCAGCCAAAACATAGAAAAAGAAAAGGCCACGACAGATAGAAATATACAAAAACCATCAGCTGCGGTCCTGACAACAGACGATATCGGGGATTATCTCCTGGGACCAGGAGATCTCCTTCAGGTTACAGTGTTTGAAACTCAAGATTTGAATGCTGAGGTTCGTGTATCCTCAAGAGGGGTTATCAGTTTACCACTTCTCGGTAATGTTGATGTCCGTAACCTCACAGCAGCAGAGGCAGAAACAAAAATAGAAACAGACCTTAAGGTTAAATATCTGCAGGATCCTCACGTCTCCATCTATATTAAAGAGCATGTCAGTAAACAGATAACCTTGGTTGGTTCGTTCAAAAAGCCGGGAACATACGATTACGTCTCTAAAAGAAAACTTCTTGATGTTATCGCCATTGCCGAAGGTCTGTCAGAGAAGGCAGGATCGTCAGCATATATTACCCGTTTTGATGACAAAACTAAAAAAAATATAAATTATTTCATAGACCTGGATGAACTTGTCAGAAGGGGGAATATGGAGCAGAACATCGTGGTCATGGGTGGGGATGTCGTTTTTATTCCAGAAACCGGCCAATGTTTTGTTGATGGGGCGGTACGTAAACCCGGAACCTATCCTCTGAGAAACGGTATGACCATTACTGAAGTCATCACTCTTGCCGGTGGCTTGGCAGGGTATGCGGATAGTGATAAAATTAAGCTCATCCGTCGTGTTGAAAATGGTAAGGAAAGGCAAGTGCTGAGCTTGAGCTTTAATGACCTTCAGGGCGGAGTCGGTGATAGCCTTTTGATCAAGGATCAGGATATAATCTTTGCCGAGTCCAGTACCAGTGGGACCCTTTTCTCTGGCTCAGGTTTCACAATTGGCTTTTTGGGAACAGGTGTGAGTTTCAAGGACCCAACGCAATAATGTTACCTGTAGTATCTCTTCAGCTCATAAACAGGTTGCTGCAACCTGAAAAATTAGCACAATCACTGGTTTTTTTCCTTCTGGCCACACTTCCCTTAATCTTTGGTGCTGTTCATCCCATCGTTCAAGGTGTCTATACTCTTCTGATCCTGGTTGGGCTTGGAGGCTGGATGCTCTATGTCCTACCGGAATTGTCGTGGAAAGATTGGTCCTGGTACTGGTTAATTGTTCCTCTTGTCCTCATTGTCTATATAATCCTACAGTCACTGCCCTTGCCATTGTCGGTTGTTGAGCTTCTCTCCCCTGTCAGGGCAACCAGGATTACTATGGTTAATACCCTGGCTCAGACCAGTTTGACCACTGCTTCTTTAAGTGATAATGGCATTGCCGGCTTGCGCGAGGCAATTTTTGTTTTTTCTCTGCTCCTCTATTATATCGTTCTCACAACACTGCTGAGAAGAAACAAAAAAATGGTATCAGGATTACTCTATGTGATTGCAGGTGTCGGCTTATTTGAAGGAATTTATGGACTGCTGCAGGTGATGAATCCGCCTATGGGAATTTTGTGGTTACCGGTAACAAGTAAGGGCGCAGCACATGGCACTATTATTTATAAAAATCAATATGCTTCTTTGCTGAATATGTGCTGGCCTCTGGCACTTGCGGGAGGGATATTGTTTCTTGATTCTTTAAAGGATATAGTCAAAGAAAAGGCCAGAAAAAGTACCTTCAAAACTTTATTTCTGGCTTTGTCGCAGTTGAATATTCAGGTTCCTTTGTTCTTTTTCGCTGCTGGTATTATGATTCTCGCCGTTGTGTTCTCATTTTCCCGGGGCGGGATACTGACAATGTTATTGTTAATTGTTTTTCTTAATATCTTTATGCCCTGTTCCCGCAAGATAAAGCTGTTATTGACTCTATTATTGATTTTATTTCTCGCGGGATATGGTTCGATGTTAGGGATAGATGGAGTTATTAACAGGTTCTCTACTATAGATGATTCTGGTTTGAATCGATTTCATATTTATTTTTCCAGTCTTCCCATGTTGTTTGATCACTGGTTGACTGGTATTGGCCTTGGTTCATTCAAATTGCTGTCTGGAGTATATCTGAAAGGTTTTCCAGAAAATCTTCTGTTTGATAGAGTGCACAACGATTATATCGAATTGGCCATAGAAATCGGCTTGCCCATGGTGCTTCTTTTTTTAGTTTGGCTCTTGAGCGGAATTCTGGTTGCCGGAAAAAAACTGGTTCAAAAAAGCCGTATTATTCACGAAGAGTGCAGGGTATCGATGCTTGTGGGGAGTGCTGCATTCTGCTCGCTGATAGGTTTTTTGATCCATGGTCTGGTAGATTTCGGCTGGCGGCTCCCGGCCAATGCCTTGTATGCAGTAACCTTGGTGGCGTTGATTTCTTATGCGCTAAAAGATTCTCCTCTACCAGCAAAAGACTGAACTCGTGCAGAGCCGCAGAGCCGCAGAGAAGGTCGCTTTTACGCCGTCCATGGCGTCCGCGACACTGGACCATCCATGGCCTGCGGACAAAAAATCTTTTCTCAGCGTCTCAGCGCGAGAAAAAAATCTTTATCGTTAATAATTACTAAAATAGGTTCAATGTCTCTGAAACTCTCAAATTTTATAGATATCCATACCCATATTCTTCCAGGTATTGATGATGGTCCAAAAAACCTGGAAGAAAGTGCTGCTTTGGCACGATGTTATACCGATCTGGGTATTACGCAGATCATTGCTACCCCCCATTATATTCCTGGTACAGCCTGGTCTACTTCCAGCCAGCGTATTGTGGAGAAAATTACCGAGTTACAGGGCTATCTGCAGAGCAAGGATATTCCTCTAACAATATTTCCAGGGATGGAAATTGCATTTCATAAAAAGTTTCAGGAACACCTGAAGAGTGACACCTTTTTGCAGCTGGGAGCAAGTTCCTATTATTTACTTGAGCCATCCTTTACTGATTCTGCTGAGGCTCTTCTGCATTGTCTTGACCAACTGCTGGAGCAAGGTCGAAAAATCATTCTGGCCCATCCGGAAAGAATTCCCGAATTACGGGAAACGGCAAACGTCTTTGAGGAATATGTCCGAAATGGCTTGAAGATTCAGCTCAATATTGGCAGTTTGCTTGGCAAATTCGGTTCTGAAAGTAAAAACATTGGCTTCAATCTCATTGAGAGAAATTGTGCCCATTATCTTGCTTCTGATGCTCATGGTATCAACTCACGTAAACCACCTACAGAAAAAGAATGGTTGGAGTTAGAAACAAATCTTGGTCCCGATGTACTTGAACAACTGTGCTGTATTAACCCCGCACAACTCCTTGTAGATAAGAATTGAGAAATCTGCAGCATAAAAACTGATCTCGCGCAGAGACGCAGAGAAAGACAACAAAATAAAAAGGTTGTTCTCATCGTCTCTGCGCGAGAAAATAATGTCAGTAGTTATAAAATTAGATAGCAGTGTCCGGTTGGGTATTTGCATGATTAAAAAAAGTGATGAATTCAGTCCCCCCTCCTTGTGTTTAAGGAGGGGCCGGGGGTGGTTTTTCAGTTTTCAGCGCTGATTATGGATATTGCTTTTGACGAAAATCAAAGACAACCACCCCTAACCCCTCCTTAAAAGTAAGGAGGGGAACTTTTGTAAAAACTAAACCGGACAATACTGAAACTTAGAAGCATAAATATAAAAATCAAAAACAAAATGATTGAGAATAAAGACGAAAAATTTTCTGAAGCGGATAACAGTCTGGTGATTAGAGAAGATGCCCAAAAACATCTTCCCAGTGCTGAGGTTCGAGAGCTGGTTCCTGAACTCCAAGATGAAATTGATCTGCGGGATTATCTGGATACATTGATTCGCAGGAAAACAGCAATTCTGTCAGTAGCACTGATAGTTTTTATCTTGTCTGCTTTTTATACCTTTCTGGCAACACCGCAGTTTAAAGCGAAGGGAACAATCCGAGCTTCGGCTCAGAACTCATCGGTAACCAAATTCGACAATCTTGAATCAAATGTTTTGCAGACGAGAGAATTTCAACAAACTCAGGTGAATCTTCTGCAAAGTAATCAATTGGCAAACAGGGTTATTGACAAGCTTGACCTGACCAATAACCCGGTATTTAATCCTCAAGCCGGTGGTTCAGAAAAAGGCAATCAATCCATGTCCTTTCTTGATCCTATTAAAAATTTTATTCGATCGGATCAGGCACAAGATCAAATCAGCGTCTTGCAGGAAGATGCCCAGAGTCAGCTCTTGGCCTATAGTATCCTGGGATCTTTTCACAAAAGACTTAATGTCGCACCGGTCAAAAATAGCGAGTTGGTTGAGATTACATTTTCGTCTCCTGACCCGGCCTTGGCGTCCAGTGTCACGAATGCCGCTATGGATGAGTTTATTCAGATGCATATGGATAGTAATCTGGATGCATCCAAGACTGCCAGTAAGTTTCTTGAGAAACAGATTCGGGGAGCGCAGATCAAACTTGAGGAATCAGAGCTGCAACTCAACGAATTCGCCAGGAAAATAGGTATCGTCTCCTTAAACCCGGAACATAATCTGGTGATGAAACAGTTGGAGGAAGTGAACAACGCATTGGCCAAGGCGTCTTCCGATAGAATCAGCAAAGAGGCGATGTATAAACAAAACATGGCGCTTGACGAAAAGTCCTTGGATCAGGTGGTGAATAATGTGCTCATACAGAGTTTAAAGACTCAATATTCAACACTTGAAGCAGAATACAGGGATTTGAGTGTTACCTTCAAGGCGGGCTACCCTAAGCTGCAGCAGTTGCAGGCGAAAATGGATGAGATCTCGGCACGGATCACCAAGGAAAAACAACAGATCATCAACTCCATCAAAAACACCTATGAAACAGCCCTGAAAACCGAACAATATTTAATCGTAAACGCTGAACTGCAAAAGGGAAAAGCGCTGGAATTAGGAGAAAAATCTACACAATATAAAATTCTGGAGCGGGAGGTAGATACCAACAAGTCTATTTATCAGAGCCTCCTTCAGCGCTCCAAGGAAATTGAGGCAACGGTCGGCGCTGCGGTTACCAATATCCAGATCATTGATCGAGCGACGACTCCTCTTTTTCCCTTTAAGCCGCAAGTGGCCAAGAATCTGCTACTGGCTCTTGTTCTTGGTTTGATGCTGGGAGTCGGCACTGCCTTTACTCTCGAGGCCTTTGACAACACCATAAAAAATCCGGACGAGTTGGCTGATCGTTTCCATATCCCTGTCCTTGGTCTTATTCCCTACGATAAGGAAAGTATTGATAATCGAATGAAAATGGCCATGAAATCCTTTGATGAACCACGATCACCGGTTGCTGAGGCCTTTCGGACAACTATGACTTCCGTGCGGCTCTCTGTTGCTGATAATCCCCCTAAAACAATCCTGCTTACCAGTATCTTGCCGGGAGCCGGCAAGAGCTCATTGGCTACGAATACAGCTTTTTCCTACCTGGCAGAAGAGGAAAGGTGTCTGATTATTGATGTAGACCTGAGAAAGCCAAGTCTGCATAAAATATTTCAGACATCAAAGAAAAAAATGGGCCTGAGCAGTGTGTTGAGTGGTATGGCTAAACTTGATGATGTGATCACAAAAACCGAATATGCGGGCCTGGATTATATCTGCAGCGGTCCATTGCCACCTAATCCGGCAGAACTGTTGAGCTCTAAACGTATGCGGCAGCTCTTGGCAATCGTCTCACAACACTATGATCGTGTCATTCTTGATGGTCCTCCGTACCAGGGCTTTGCTGAGATCCTGGTGCTGTCGCATATGGTTGATGGTGTTATTCTTGTTGCTGTAGAAGGAGAAACGCCACGTGAAGGTGTCAAGCATTTCAGAAAAGCCATAGTCAATGTTGGTGGTCGGATCCTTGGCGCCATCATTAATAAGTCGGGACGTAAGAAGGGCTTCACCACATACGGCAGTTATAAATATTACGCCTATAATTATAAGTACGGCGAAGAGAATGCAGAATAAGCGTGTCTGAATATTCTTCATATAAAAGTCACTGGATTTTTCGTGCCGTCTGTTTTCTCATGCTCGTGGGTTTGGCAGTATTACAGCTTTTTATTGCCCGACAGGAACAAACGGAATACACCAGCACGAGCGGTTCTACGGCACTTATTGAGTCTCTGCGCAGTCCTTATCTGCTCACCTGGCATGCCAAACGTTTTCATCTGATCGAAGGTGATATGGTACAGGCAGAAGGGCTGTTCCAGCGAGCGTTGATCTATAATCCTTTATTTATTCCTGCCTGGCTGGGGCTGGCAGAGTTGTATAATGATCAGGGACAAAAACCTGAGAGTCAGGCTGTCATGGAATATGTGGATCAACTCAGCACTGATATCAGTCGCTGGCGTTGGGATAAGGCCTTGCTTGCCTATCAGTTGGGCAGGCTTGACATCCTGTCTCGTGATCTTGCTTATGTCATAGAAAAAATGCCTGATAAGAGACAGAATGCCTTGAAAATGGCATTTTCCCTTTGGGAAGATCCGCAGGAACTTCTTACCAGGATGGGTACACAGAACGTCCTCCATTTGTTTAATTATGCGTCACAGACAAAACAGACTGATACAGCCCTGCTGTTTTGGCCATATATTGAAAATATGGGGGTGGGTAGCCATAAAAATGACATTTTGGCATTTTTAAATACCCTGATTGTCAACGGAGAGATAGATCAAGCGACACCAATCTGGAAAAAATATTTTAATGACGACACATTGCTCTACGATGGCAGTTTTCAGGAAGAGCCGATGAATACAGCCTTTGGTTGGCGAGTGGACAAGCCTAAAGGGAGTATCTGGCGGATCGAAAGTGGTCATGAAAAAGAGACGTTTCAGGCCATGCGGCTCCATTTTTCAGGAACCGAGAATATTGCCTTCAATCATTTATCGCAGATAGTCCCTCTCAAGCCAGCCAAAAAATATAGCCTTACTGGACTTTTGAAAACAAAGAATTTGACAACAGATAAACGTCCTTATCTGGAAGTCGTGGGCTACAAATGCAAGATCCCGCCGGCCAAAACTGAGATTATGGCCGAGAACCAACCTTGGACTCCGTTTACTCTATTTTTCAATGTTACTGAAGATTGTGAAGCCGTTCAGGTACAAGTGCGTCGAGATCCCAGTAACCATCTTGACAACCTCCTGGCTGGAGATCTCTGGCTTCGTGATCTCAATATAGAGGATACAGGAGAGAGCTTCTCAATTTTAGATACGAATCTCAAGCTTCACGATTTGCAGATACGTGAATCAGCGGCGACACATTCTTCTTCAGGTACGAAACCATGATTGCCGTAAAAGACAAGACCAATATCTCACGATTGCTGAAGCAGCTTTCACGGAATTCTTCTACAGAGAATACCATTGCCTTTGTTGCCGATAATGGCGGTATGCTCCAATCCTGCAAAAGAATTCTGGCTCTGTGTCGGGAAGGAAAGGAAGAGCCTCTGGAGTGGTTGCAAAAAGAATGTGTCGAGTATGGCGTACCATACCCATATTTCCTGCAGGAAGTAGGGCAAATTGTCGAGCTTTTCCAGTCTGACGATGAAAAGGACGATAGCTATGAGATACTTGGTCTTTCTCCCTCTGCCAGTTTAGCCGAAGTCAAGCGCGCGTACCGTAAAATGACAGTCCAGTATCATCCGGATACTGCCGGAAATGCAGACAAAAATACCACAGAAAAATTTATTGAGATTAACAAGGCCTACCATACCATCAGTAATACCAAAAATCAGGAACCAGATGATGCAGTTCCGATCAATACAGATCATTCCTGGCACTATGGAAAGACAGAACGTATTGCCGGCCGCATAAACAAAAAAGTCATACTCTGGATGTTGGCCCTGATCCTGGGGGCAGTTTTAATCTGCGCCCTGGTCGCTCAGATATATTCTCAAAAAGTGATGATTGCAACGCTGCAGAGAAGTGGCTCTGCATTTGTTCCTCCTGCTAAAAAGTCTTTAGCTGGTGCTCCGACAGTGGCAATGACCTTTGCCGAAAAGATGAAAATTGCCGATACCAAAGAAAAGGATCAGCAGGCCACCAGACAAAAAGAATCTGCACCTGCGCTTGTTCCGGCAGAAATCAGTAGTAATCAGCCTGAGCAGAAACTTGTCAAGGCTGTTATTCCTGAAGAACAAGAGAAGAATGTTGCACTTCCTCCACAGGAACCGGTACAGGCTCCTGCGGAGGAAACTGAGGTTAAGTCCCCGGTCTCTCAACTTGCTGAGGCAGTCCAAAAGACGCCAGCCCCTCAACCTCCGGAAACTAAGAAAGAAATATCCACAACGAAAACCACAAAATCTCCAGTGCTGAAGAGAGATGATCCTGCTGCACAACATGAGCCGGCGTCGCTTGAAAGCAAACACATAGCCAAGAATGATGAACCAGTCACTGTAGCAACATACGACACAGTGAAACAAGAAATTGAGGCCCAAATTGGTGTAGAAACACTACCGGTGCTGGTGCCTGCGGAGGGAGCTGAGGTTACATCTTCAATCACTCAACTTGCTGAGGATGAAAAAAAGACGCCAATTTCTCAACCTCCTGAAACGAAGGTAGAGAGCTCCACAACGAAAACCACAAAATCTCCAGTGCTGAAGAAAGATGATTCTTCTGCACAACATGTGGCGGTGGCGATTGAAAGTAAACACATAGCCAAGCATAAAGAAAAAGTTGAGCCAACATACGACACAGTGAAACAAGAAATTAAGGCCCAAATTGTTATAGAGCAACTGCCGGAGCAAGAACCACCTCAGGTTGATCTATCTATTGCAGATGACATGCAACAGCGTATTAATACATTCTTGGCGGGATATTGTCGTACCTATGGAGAAAAAAACTTTGTGGCGTTTAGTCGTTTTTTTGAACCGAATGCCACAGAAAATGGTGAAGCATTTACTGGGGTCATCGACACCTATACTGATCTGTTCAAAGCCACTCAAAATATCGGACTGCAGATCTCTTTACTGAAATGGGAGGAGTCCCCAAAAGGTCAGATTGTGCTGAATGGCAGATTCAAAATCGATCTGGTATATCAGAATAAAGAATCTGTTCATGGCCAAGGTAAAATTGATTTCCTGCTCACCGATGACCATGGACAATTGCTTGTGCAGAAAATGGATTATACTTTTGATCAGTAATGTAATGTGGCTGTCGGTATCCTCCGTTTAAGGCAAATTAGGCCATCCATGGCCTGCGGACCAAAAAAGTTTTTCTCAGCTCCTCTGCGTCTCTACGTGAGACCTAATACGGCCAAAAGAATGAGTGAAATCTCAGGTGAATAGTTGCGAAGGATGAAGGTAAAAGGATGAAGGATGAAAAGAAGCTGATCCGCAACAGTACGGCAGAATTTCTGATATTTACCGGGCAAAGCGGTGGGCAGAGCATTGAAGCCCGTTATGAGGACGAAACCATCTGGTTGACACAAAAGTTGATGGCCACCTTGTTTGATGTTAGCGTTCCCACCATCAATGAACACTTGAAAAAT
Source organism: Desulfocapsa sp. (assembly GCA_013792135.1). Classification (GTDB taxonomy): domain Bacteria; phylum Desulfobacterota; class Desulfobulbia; order Desulfobulbales; family Desulfocapsaceae; genus UBA2270. The sequence continues at coordinate 29,735 of VMSP01000023.1, forward strand.
ATCTTATCCAGCGGTGAATTGGTACAGGATTCAGTTATTCGGAAATTCCGAATAACTGCTGCGGATGGTAAGCAATACAACACAAACTTCTACAATCTAGATGTCATTATCTCTGTAGGTTACCGGGTCAACTCGGTGCGGGCAACCCAATTTCGCCAATGGGCCACTCAGGTATTGCGGGAGTTCGCCATCAAAGGTTACGTGCTGGACAAGAAACGCATGGAGAATGGATCCTTTCTTGGTGAGGACTATTTTGAGCGTTTGAAGGGACTAACAGGCTCCGTCTCCAATTTTTCGATGGATCTTGACGAACTGTCATTACCTTATAAATTTGATGTGAAATCTATTACTGGAATTCATAATCCCACTCTAGCCGATCATGTCGCCAGGGTTGGAGTGGATATTTATCCATAATGCAATCCGGGTCGAGCGTGAGTCGCTCTGAGCAATTCTTTTTTGGTTTTTCTCAGCGCCTCTGCGTCTCTGCGCGAGATCAGTTTTTATTAGTAATGTTTCAGAATATATCAGGATAACAAATGACAATCTCCCCTAATGTAATTCGACATAAGGCCGCAGTCACCCGGCCTCGGCGCGAGACCTTAAACGGCCATAAAAGCGTCAACCTTTGGTTTACCGGTCTTTCCGGTTCCGGCAAGTCAACTCTGGCCCATGCCGTTGAAGAACGGTTACACCTTCAGGGCAAAAGGACCTATGTCTTTGATGGTGATAACGTCCGACACGGGCTGTGCGGTGATCTGGGTTTCAGTATGGAAGATCGAAGGGAAAACCTGCGGAGAATTGCGGAAATGACAAAACTGTTCCTCGATTCCGGGGTTATCTCACTTACCGCTTTCATCTCACCCCTGGCCGAAGACCGGGCTCGAATCAGAGATATTATCGGCCCCGATGATTTTATTGAAGTCTACTGCAACTGCCCTTTGGAAATCTGTGAACAACGCGATGTCAAAGGGCTCTACAAAATGGCACGCGAAGGTAAGATTAAAAATTACACCGGGGTTTCCTCACCCTATGAACCACCGGCCGACCCGGACATTGAGCTGAATACAGGAACGCAACCCTTAATGGAATGTGTGAATATGATTGTGGACGCTCTTCGTGCCAGGGGTATTATTTTTTAGGGGTTTAGAAAACTATCACTTTCTTAATTTTGCTTCCTACGTCCTTAAAGTAATTTGAAAATATTTTTCGTAACTTTATCGTATAGCTCCCGAGAGGGGTCTTTGCGAATTTCTGGTGGACTGTACGCTGCTGTTCAAAAACAAAGAGACCAAAAATGACCCGACCAAAATCTCAGACCTCAGCACTTACTCCTCAGCCCTCGTCGCAACCGAAGGTTGCGTTAATCACCGGTATTACCGGTCAGGATGGCGCTTATCTCGCCGAGTTCCTTCTGAAAAAAGGCTATGAGGTCCACGGCCTCAAACGCCGTACCTCGCTTTTTAATACGTATCGTATCGACCACCTCTACCAGTATCCTCACGAGAAAGATCGTCGTTTCGTCCTCCATCACGGCGACATGACTGACTCCAGCAGTCTGATCTGCATTGTTCAACAAGTACAGCCGGATGAGATCTACAACATGGCTATTCGGTCCTGAATTGATAGGGATTTGATTATGAATCTACAAGATAAGATCTACATTGCCGGCCATCGTGGCCTGGTTGGCTCAGCTCTGATGCGGCAACTACAAGCCAAAGGATACAATAACCTCATCACTCGCACCCATGATGAACTGGATCTAACTGATCAAAGTGCTGTGCGTGATTTCTTTGCTGCTGAAAACCCTGATTATGTCTTCTTGGCTGCAGCTAAAGTCGGTGGCATTCATGCCAACAATACCTATCCGGCAGAATTCATCTACTCCAATCTGACCATCCAGTCCAACGTCATTCATGAGGCTTACCGCGGTGGCGTTAAACGCCTGCTGTTCCTCGGCTCAAGCTGTATTTATCCACGTGACTGTCCACAGCCGATGAAGGAAGAATACCTCCTTACCGGCCCGCTGGAGTCCACCAATCGTCCCTATGCCCTGGCCAAGATCGCGGGCATCGAGATGTGCTGGGCCTACAATCGGCAATATGGCACCAGGTTCATGGCCGTGATGCCCACCAACCTGTATGGCCCAAACGATAATTACGATCTCAACAACTCCCACGTTCTGCCTGCGCTGATCCGCAAGATGCATGAAGCGAAACAGCGTGGCGATAAGGAAGTTGTGGTGTGGGGTACCGGCACACCGAGGCGCGAATTCCTCTACAGCGACGACATGGCGGAAGCCTGCCTCTATCTGCTGGAACAGCCGGAAGAAAAGCTGCAATCGTTGTTTAGGGACAAACAACCGCCGCTTGTAAATGTTGGTTGCGGTGAAGACCTAACCATCCGAGAATTGGCGGAGCTGGTTAGGGATGTGGTTGGCTTTCCTGGCAACCTTACTTTTGATCCCTCCAAACCGGATGGGACGATGCGGAAGTTGCTGGACGTCTCCCGCATCAACGCACTCGGCTGGCAACGCAAGGTGCCGTTGAAGGAAGGCATCGCCTTCTCCTATCAGGACATGTTGGGCAAAGAAGAAAAATAAATGAGAACCAATAATTTAGCTTAACCCCTACTACGACTACGAGACGCATCAACGTAATTGAAATCGGTGTGTAACTTAATGAAAAATAATATTCATCCCTTAGCAGATGTCCAAAGCCAAGATATAGGCGCAGGTACCTGCATCTGGCAATTTTGCGTAGTGTTGGCAGGAGCCAAAATTGGTTCGAACTGCAACATCTGCGCGCAGGTATTGATTGAAAACGATGTGGTGATTGGTGACAAAGTTACGATCAAAAGCGGAGTGCAACTTTGGGATGGCATACGCATTGAAGACAATGTCTTCATCGGGCCAAACGTCACTTTTACCAATGACTTGTTCCCTCGCTCCAAGGTGTATCCCGAGCAGTTTTTGCAGACCTTCATCAAGACTGGTGCCTCGATTGGTGCGAATGCCACCATCTTGCCGGGTGTGACGGTGGCTGAAGGAGCGATGATTGGAGCCGGCGCAGTGGTGACACGTTCTGTGCCACCCAATGCAATTGTGGTGGGCAACCCAGCGCGGATTGTTGGTTATACCAATACCAAACTGGAAGAAAGCATTAAACAGCAACTATCGAAAGATGATCGCAAGCCGCCATTCTCGGACACCACAGTTGTGCGAGGTGTCACAACACATAAATTCCCACTGATACCCGACTTACGTGGCAGCCTCACGGCGGGTGAATTTGAACAGCATATACCCTTCGCGCCTCAGCGCTACTTCATGGTGTTTGATGTGCCAAGCAAAGAAACGCGCGGTGAACATGCTCATCGCACCTGCCATCAATTTTTGATTTGCGTGCGTGGTAGCTGTGCGGTCTTGGCGGATGATGGTGTGAATCGAACAGAAGTGTTGCTGGATTCCCCCGACAAAGGCATCTACCTGCCACCGATGGTTTGGGGTGTGCAATACAAATATTCAGAAGATGCTGTGTTGCTGGTCTTTGCGTCGCATCATTATGAATCATCCGATTACATCCGAAATTATTCGGATTTTCTAAACGAAGTAGCGAAATAAAATTAAAATGAAAGTTCCTTTTCTCGATTTAAAAGCGTCCTATCTCGAACTTCAACCGGACATTGATGCCGCGATCAAGCGCGTGCTTGACTCGGGGTGGTACATTCTCGGCAAAGAAGTGGATGGCTTTGAGCAAGAGTATGCGGCCTACTGCGAAGCGAAACATTGCGTGGGGGTGGCGAATGGCCTGGATGCCTTGCATCTGGCACTGTTGGCGCTAGGAGTAGGTGCCGGCGATGAAGTCATCGTGCCGAGCAATACCTATATCGCCACTTGGCTGGCAGTCAGTCAGTGCGGCGCAATACCGATACCAGTCGAACCCGATGCCGCGACCTATAACATAGATCCGGCGCGCATTGAAACAGCGATTACCCCGCGCACCAAAGTCATCCTGCCCGTTCATTTGTATGGTCAGCCAGCCGATATGGACCCGATTTTGGCGATTGCGTGCAAGCATGGCTTGAAAGTGCTGGAAGACGGCGCCCAGGCGCACGGCGCCCGTTACAAAGGTAAGCGGCTCGGTGCGCATGGCGATGTGGTGGCGTGGAGCTTTTACCCCGGTAAGAATCTTGGGGCGTATGGCGACGGTGGGGCAATCACCACCGATGATGCAGAAGTCGCAGAGCGCATCCGTGTACTGCGCAACTATGGTTCACGGGTGAAATACGTCAATGACGTGCGTGGTTTCAATAGTCGGCTGGACACCCTGCAAGCGGCGTTGTTGCGCGTCAAATTGCAACACTTGGATCGCTGGAACGAGGCGCGCCGAAAAATTGCTGCCCAGTATCTGACTGGCCTATCAGGTATCGATTTAATACTTCCATTCGTTCCCAATTGGGCAGATCCGGTGTGGCATTTGTTTGTCGTACGCAGCAAGGCGCGTGAACGATTCCATCAGCAGCTCAACCAAGCGGGTGTTGGCATCCTGATTCATTACCCGATTCCGCCGCATCTTCAGGGGGCGTATGCCGACCTTGGGTTTGGCAAAGAGGCATTCCCCATCGCTGAGCGAATTCATGAGGAGGTATTGAGTCTGCCCATGTTTCCGAGCATGTCGCGGGAGCAAACCAACCAAGTGATAGTGGCCTGTTGCAAAGTACAGGGTGCTGCCGAATGACTTTGGTCAAGACTAGCCTGCTCAACGGTATTGCTGTTGCCGTAAAAGTTGCAAGTGCTCTCGTGCTTAACAAGATATTGGCGGTCTATGTTGGCCCCGCCGGATATGCCCTCATCGGTCAGTTTCAGAATGCAGTTTCCATTATAGTCAGCCTTGCCGGTGGCGTGGTGGCGACGGGGGTCACCAAGGCGACCGCTCAACATTTTGATGATGAGGCAAGGCAACATGCAGTCTGGCAAACCGCGATACGATTTTCTTTGGGGGCATCATTATTCGCGGCTGTCATCCTGTTGTTTATTGGTAATGATCTGGCTCAATGGCTGTTGCATCGGGCGGACATGTCCAGTGTCTTTGTCTGGTTGGCACTCACCTTACCTGCTTTGGCCGCCAACAACCTTTTGATGGCGATCGTCAATGGCAAAAAAGAAGTTGGTATTTATGTTACGGTTAACATTCTCGGCAGCTTGCTCAGTATGCTGGTGACAGGGTTGATGGCCTTCAACTTTGGCCTGTATGGTACGCTAGTTGCCTTTACGATTAACCCCGCCATCGTGTTGCTGTCCACAGCGGCGATCGTCGCGCGACGCGATTGGTTCAAGGCCAGATTCCTTTGGGGCCAGATGAATCGCCCCGTCTTGCGTGAGCTGTCTGGATTTGGCTTGATGGGGCTGACTTCTGCCCTAACCATGCCCCTCACTTTCATGTTAATTCGCGATCATCTGGCAACCAACCTGGGTTTAACCGCCGCCGGCTATTGGCAGGCTTCATGGAAGATTAGCGAGATTTACTTAATGCTGGTGACCACCACGCTGTCGGTTTATTACCTGCCACGCCTGTCAGAAATTAGAACTGCACCTGAACTGAAGGCAGAGATTATCAAAGTTTATCGCTTTGTTTTACCTGTCGTCGTAGTGGGTGCATTGACAATTTTTGTATTGCGTGATTTCATCATCCACACCCTGTTCACCCCAGACTTTTTACCTATGCGTGAGTTGTTTCCTTGGCAGCTTGCGGGAGATGTGATCAAGATCGGCTCTTGGATACTCGGTTACATAATGCTTGGGCGAGCGATGGTGAAGTTTTTTGTGATCACGGAAATCGCTTTTTCCATTTCATTTGTTTTATTGAGTTGGTTATTGGTTGGCGTCTTTGGCTTGGTTGGGGTGTCCATGGCCTATGCGATAAACTACTTCTTGCACTGGGTCGGCATGTGGTACTTGGTGAAATATGAAATGCGGCGGATGGAGATGGTGCATGGTCAATCCTAAGCCATCCTTGCTGTGTCGTTTACGACGCCGATTGCAGTTATTGCCAATCCGGATGTATCAGCGATTGCGGGTCTGGGGGTACAAATTCGTTTCGAATATTCATCATTGCGACAGCCTGGCCTGTTTCAACCAGCCCGTGGTGATGACTGGTCGGGGAAGGGTTCAATTAGGGCGCTGCAACCTGGGAGTTTGGCCATCCCCCTATTATTTGAACGGCTATATTCATATCGAAGCGCGCGATGCTACCTCAAGCATAGAAATTGAAGATGGTGTATGGGTCAACAACAATGCGGTAATTATTGCCGAGCGCAGCAGTATCCGCATCGGAGCCAACACGCTGATAGGTACAGAGTTTACTGTTTATGATTCCGATTTTCATGATCTGCATCCAGAAAACAGAATGTCCGGAATTCACAAATGTGCGTCAGTGAGTATTGGCAAAAATGTATTCATTGGATCACGGGTAATGGTGCTGAAAGGCGTGGATATTGGTGATAATTGCGTGATTGCTAGTGGGGCTGTTGTTACAAATTCTGTACCCGCGAATTGCATTGCAGGGGGTGTGCCCGCACGAGTTATCAGATATCTGAGAAACGACGAAAAACAAGAGAATATTTTGCAAGGTAGATGATGGAAATCTTTCTAACTTTCTTGATTATTACCTATCGTCGACCTGAAAAGGTTGCGCGGCTACTGCGTTTATTTTTGGATGATCGTTGGCAGCATCTTAATCATTTGAAGTTCGAAATTGTGATTGCGGACGATCATGGTGAAGATGGTACTTACGAGATTATCAGTCCAATAATTAATCAGCTTGAAGAAAATGGCTGGCGGGTTAAGTACATTTATCGTGAAACGAATTTACGGGGTGATCGCAATTTGTATTATGGGTATACACGGGATTCCTCAGGCAAGTTTGTTTGGTTCTTGTGTGATGATGATGTGATAGACGTCGGGTTGGCGATCCCTTACATTGAAATGGTACGTCAAGTAAACCCTTTGGTCAGTATTTGTGGTTTTGTGCAAGGCAGCGATAATCATTCTGGAAATTTTTTCGGAGGTGATGCTCGACTCGTTCAGGATTTTCCGGAGGCTGTCAATTATTTGATTAAGTTTCCCAAAACTACGGCCTATCTTATGCGGCGTTGTCCGGGAATAAATCTTGATCATGTGTTTGAACGGTGGGATCGTACATTGTTTTCTTGGATTGGGATTCCTATTTGTTTGTTAGCCCAGACAAAAAATGAAGGTGTTTTAATATATCCTGCTGTTGTGGCATGCGCTGATGATGATTATGGACTATTGCAATATAGCTATAGGATTTTCGGAAAATTGGCTTTTGTTATTGAGGATAGCATTAAACTTTCTGGAAAATCTTTTCAGAAAATTAGACCCAGTCTGGTTAATTTGACTGATAATGACGAAATAAAACTATGCCTTAATGGTTTACAAGCACACTACAGTTGGCGATGTCCCATTGGATATACGACAGACGTTCTTAATCAAGAATTAATTTTCATACAAAAAAATTGGTTGGCCATTTTTCGCTCACAACTGCGTATGGTGTCATTTATGAAGTTTATTATTTACTTTTTGGGGTCCTATGTCTTTCATTCGTAAATGCTATTTTTTATTAAGCGCCCAATTTGGCATTGACCCAAGAAAAACATTTCGCTCTTTGTGGGGCCTGCCCCGATATGTGCGCGATTTCTTCAGCTTCAACTACACCGGCCGCCTTGAATTGCTGCCCTGCCTGCATGACTGGTATGAAGATGAAGTGGCGGTGAAAATCTGATGGATGCAGCTAGCGCAAGGAATGCTATTTCCCGTGAAAAAAGAAGCGTAAGTATACCCAAGGGTCAGGTTGCCCTTTTGATCTTATTGTTAGGTGTTGGTAGTGCACTCATATTAGCCACGATCCAACAGGCTTCGTTTAATTCTGTTTTTCTCCTTGGCTTTGTTGCTATTGGCGGTCTCGTGCTCTGCCAGAACACACAAATCAGGCTAAATGACCAATCTCTCAAGATTCTTGGTTATTTTTGGCTAATAAAGCTTGGGTTAAGCCTTTTACTGCTTTATGCGGGTTGGATGCCGCAGTTAGACGAATCTTCAAGTGCGTGGGGCTATGATCCTCAACGATACTATTTTCAAGCGCAGGAGCTGATTGACTATGGCTGGTCGACAGACTTTATCTCGCTCAATTATGTGGGCATCCTCTACTACTACGGCGCGATATTTTATGTCCTTGGTCACAATCCGGTCATACCGGCTTTAATCAATGCATTCGTGACGCTTGTCGCAAGCTTGTATTTGGTCAAGGTAGGTTATGAGATCAAGCGGCAGAAAGGGCCTCGTGATTGGACGCTGGCCTTTGCCTTGTTGTTACCAGAGTTGCTTTGGTTCGATGTAATGACATCTCGCGAGACATTGGTGGCGGCTTTGCTATTGTTCGCGATGTTGACCACAGGTCGTTACCTTGCACGAACGGCACCGCTTTCTTTCTTCAAGGTTTTGGCTATTGTCGGCTTGTCTGTGCTCGCCATTGCCGCCGTGCGTACCAGCATGGTATTTCCGGTGTTCATTTCAGTTGTGTTAATGATACTGCTGGTCAAACCGCAACGCGGATCGCGGGTTGTACAAAGGGCGATCTTGGTCGTTGCTGCTGCTGTGATACTCATTGTTCTACCAGGTATATCCGGTTATCTGGGCGGATACGATTTCGATATGGGCAAAGCCCTTCAGCAGGCGAGTTCAGCAACAGGAAACATCGCGCTAAGTGCCGATATGGAGTGGAGTGAGAACTCCATTGGCATGCTGCTCATGCCCGAGGGCGTGCTTCAGTCTATCCTGTTTTTGCCGCCGCGCATGGTGCTCTATCTGGTTGCACCTCTTCCAAATATTTGGTTATCTGTTAGTGATTTGCTGGCGGGCAGCTGGGGGAGTTGGCAAAAGCTTTTCACTCTACTTTCATCTGTGATCAATGTGCTTGCAATACCCTATGCGTTGGCTTCTTTTGCTCAATCTATTAAGAGGCGAAAAGAGAACGTTGCGACGCTTGTGTTCCATGTTTCATACTTGGTTACGTTTGTGGCGATTGCCGGTGGGAATTTGATTATTCACGAGCGTTACCGTGTTATGGCAACGCTTCTGCTTTGGGGGTGTGCGTGGTTAGGGGCGACCACATGTTCAAAACGGTTGATAGTTAGTGCGTCATTGCTTTGGTATGGTCTGCTCACCTTTGGAGCATTGTTTTATCTCGGTTATAAATTGCTATGAATAAAATCATCACCTGCAACAAAGGAGGTCTCGGCAACCAATTTTTCTGCTACGCCGCTGCGTGTCGGCTGGCTCAGACCAATAGCGCCGAACTGGTCATTGATGACGTCACCGGCTTTGCGTGCGACCTGCAGTATCGCCGGCAATACGCGCTGGATCATTTTCATGTCCCGCGGTGCGGAAGGTAACGCCAGAGAAGCGGATGGAGCCATTCGAGCGCCACCGGCGGGGTCTTATGAAATGGTTGTTCTGCATGCGGCCTTTTCGCGGAAAGGCGCTATCTGGAACAGGAAGGGCTGGATTTTGATATGTGACTTCTTACTTCAAAAGTAAAAGAGACATGATAACGTTCACAACATCGTTTACTCGCTATTTTAGCAGATTGACAATTCGTTCATATGATCGTTTCTAAATCTATACAGTTTAAAAGAGATTGCAACTAAGCACAGCACCAACTGTTTGATTGTGGACGATGTCTTGAATGCGAAATTAGTGAACGATGTCCTGAACTTTATCAATTAGCGGATTGACATATGACTAATGAGATTACATTCAGGGCAGGTGAGGCTTTACACAAATGTGTCAGATGAGGTAAAATTATGGCTAAAATATTCAATGATTACAGTTTTTTGGCAAAACATCAGGTTGAATCTCCTGTAATTCCGTTTAGGCATAAAATAGCCATTAAGATTGTAAATGTTTTGGACTTATCTCACCACTCGTTGCTTGATGTTGGGGGGGGGACGAGTAGTTATCTGAAGTATGTAAAGGGTAGGCATAGGGCAGTTTGTGATATGGAACCTTCCTCTATTGAAAGTTCGTTATACGAGGAGTCCTTCCAGGCAGCACTACCATCCTTGCAGTTAGAAGACTGCTCTTACGATGTTGTGTCAGCTTTTGAGGTCTTGGAACACATGTCACTTGATATGTATCTCGCAAGTGTTAAGGAGCTTGGTCGAATTACCAGCGATATCACTATCGTTTCAGCGCCATTTATGCAAGATCTGACAGGATCGTATTGCAAATGTGCATCATGTGGGTGCATATTTCAATGCGAAGGACATTATCGCTCTTTCAATATTGAGGATCTCAAGGCTATTCAGGAGCACTTGGGTACCCTAGCAGAAGTATATTTTTGTTGCCCAAGTAATACTGAAAAGATGGGTATATCGTACGGAATCGGATTGAAACTTAAAAAAATTGTAAAGGCTCGTGTACGCTTTGCTTACCAATTATTCGGAAAGAAATTCGCTAAGCCGCCTTTTACAAAATGCCCATCCTGCAATACTGAATTATTTCATGATTACGCGCAATATAAGGAGGCTATTCTTAATAAAGTTTCCGAAAAAACATATGCAATTGGCTACCTTAAAACCCATAGGGTGAGTATTGGGACGTTTGTTGCGATCTATACTAAAAAGAACACTATTGTCCCATATGTTGGAGATGACACTTAATCAAATTTTGTTGCTGCCTGTAGTGTAGAAGATACCAACAAAGGAATTGGTAAACATAGTTCACTTTAACAGTTTTAATATATTGCCTAAAATTAGCTGATCTCTTGGGACTAAACATCTATGAAAGGATCCAATAAAGTCATTACTCGTATAAAAGGCGGCCTCGGCAACCAACTCTTCTGTTATGCAGCAGCCCGCCGCCTGGCTATGGTCAATAATAGTGAACTGCTCATTGACGATGTGACTGGTTTTGCTCGTGACCGCCAATACAGCCGCCAGTATGCGCTTGATCATTTCCTGATCCCGGTTCGCAAGGCGACGCCTGCGGAGCGACTGGAACCTTTTGAGCGCTATCGGCGGGGTGTGATGAAATGGTTGTCCCGGCGGAAGCCGTTCGCGGAAAGGCGCTATCTGGAACAGGATGGGCGGGATTTTGATAAGCGACTTCTTGCCTTGCAAGTAAAAGGGACACTCTATTTAGATGGCCTTTGGCAGAGCGAAGGTTACTTTAAAGATGTGGAGCAGACCATCCGCGAAGACCTGCGAATCATTCCACCCAAGGATACAGACAACCAGTACATGGCTGAGAAGATTCAAAACAACAATTCCGTGGCTTTACATGTGCGCTGGTTTGACCAGCCAGAGGATACGGCGATCCACAATGTTTCGGCTGACTACTACCAGCGCGCCATTGCCCTGATAGATGAAAAGATAGAATCGCCCCATTACTTCTTGTTTTCCGATGACCCGGAGGCTGCCCGAGCGAAGCTTACCCTGCCCGAAGACCGGGTGACTTTTGTTTCCCACAACCAAGGTGATGTAAACGCCTATGCTGACCTGTGGTTGATGACCCAGTGCCGGCACTTTATTACGGCCAACAGCACATTCAGCTGGTGGGGGGCATGGTTAGGGGGGAAAGACGGGGCCATTGTAATTTGTCCAAGCACGAAACTTACTTCAGGCACAATTACTTCGTGGAATTTTGAAGGGCAAATACCTGATGGTTGGCAGAAAATATAATGCGCGGTCTGGTGGGTGTTATGAGTTGGGGGCGTTGAATGGATCGACAAAACATTAAAGTTTCGGTCATTATGGCCTGCTATAATTCGTCGGAGTATCTGGACGATGCGATAAGCAGTATTTTAAATCAAACGCTAAGTGATCTTGAACTGATACTGATCGATGATTGCTCGACTGACAACACTATCGACATTGCAAGGCGTTACCAGATGCAGGATGATCGAGTAAATGTTTTATCAATGCCAGTAAATAGTGGCCCGGCAAGTACTCGCAACACTGGTATACGCATTGCGAGAGGAAAATGGCTTGCCATCCTGGATTCTGATGATGTTGCGCTGCCCTCACGTTTTGAGGAACAGCTTAGGCTGGCCGATAGCGATAACAACCTGATCATGATTATGAGTAATTTCATCTCCATGGACGCAACAGGTCGTAAAATAAAAGAGCACACATATCCTACAAAACATAAAGATCTAACGGAAAGATTATATTCCATGCGGGCATTTCCACCGCATTCTTCAATGATGTATAGAAAAAGTGCAGTTGAAAAAATGTTAGTTTTTAACCCGAAATATGCATTATCCCAAGACTACGATTTATGGTTGCGGTTATCGGAAATTGGAAGATTGGCATCTATTGATAAACCATTGGTGAGAGTAAGAAAGCATAATCAGAATATATCGAATTTGGAAGGAGGCAGGCGACAGGCTTGTTATGGCTTCGCAGCAGCTGTCTGCCATTATCTGCGTATAAATCATTGTCCTGATCCTTCAGCTGTTTATGATGAAACGCACTGGCGAGCGTTTATATTATGGATTGAACAGCAACTAATTGCGGCAGATTATTTTGAAAAGCAAAAAGCGTGGACCGAGGCGCGCGTCAAGTATTTTGCAACAAGGAATAGGTTGTTGGCTATACTTCGATTCGGAAACCACCTCCTAAAAACTGGCCACTTCAGCGGGTTGATGTGGAATAAATTTTTTGGTTCGTCGCTGCCAAAATGCTTGGCTCAGGAGTGGATGAAACGGCCCAGAGCGGTGCAAGTTTCAGATCCGGATTATCAAGAAAGCGAAACAATGTCTTTATGATTGTCGGTATTGATGCATCAAATATACGTGCCGGTGGTGGAGTAACCCATCTGGTCGAACTGCTCCGGGCGGCTGATCCTCAGGTTCACGGCTTCTCACAAGTTATTGTCTGGAGTGGTTTGGCAACCTTGAACCGAATCGATGACCGTCCATGGCTGGTGAAAATCCATCAGCCGATACTCGATAAGAGCCTGCCGTATCGCACCTTCTGGCAATGTTTCAAGCTTTGCAACCAGGCTCGAATGGTTGGATGTGATGTGCTGTTTGTACCTGGTGGGTCGTATGCAGGTAACTTTCATCCGATAGTGACTTTCAGCCAAAATCTGCTGCCGTTTGAGTGGCGAGAGTTGCGGCGCTATGGGTGGTCTTTTTTTACGATCAAGATGATGTTTTTGCGCTGGACTCAGTCTCGCACTTTCCGTAAGGCAGATGGGGTGATTTTTCTAACTCAATATGCTCAGGATGCTGTGATGCGGGCAATCGGGTCCATCAATGGACAATCATCGATTGTTCCGCACGGCATTGACGGACGATTTTCCTGCCCGCCGCGTAAGCAGTTAGCTGTTAACCACTACTCTGATGATAGGCCCTTTCGCCTTCTCTATGTCTCCGTCATAGATCAGTATAAGCATCAGTGGCATGTTGCGGAGGCGGTAGTACAACTGCGGAAGAGCGGTTTGCCGGTAGAACTGGATCTGGTGGGGCCAGCCTCTCCTCCTGCCTTAAAACGGCTACGAGATAAGCTTGAACGGGTAGACCCGGCTGGCCATTTTGTTCGTTATACAGGGGCAGTCCCCTATGCTGAACTGCATACACGCTATACGGAGGCGGATGCTTTTGTCTTTGCCTCAAGCTGCGAGACCTTTGGACAGATTCTGATTGAGGCGATGTCTGCGGGATTACCAATCGCCTGTTCAAAACGGTCGGCCATGCCTGAGTTGCTCGGTGATGCGGGTGTATATTTCGATCCGGAACGCCCGGGTGAGATAGCGGAGGCATTGCGGTCTCTCTACAATCAGCCTGTACTGCGACGCCAACTTGCCGGACGGGCTTATACTGCTGCACAAGATTACTCCTGGGAGCGCTGCGCCCAAGAGACTTTTTCATTTATCGCGCAAGTTGCTGGCCACAGGCAAACTGCTGCTTCGTTACTTAAATAAATCAACTGGATGGGCTAATATGTTTACGGATAAAACACTATTAATAACCGGCGGGACCGGTTCCTTCGGCAATGCCGTCCTCCGCCGCTTTCTCGATACCGATATCAAAGAAATCCGCGTCTTTTCCCGAGATGAAAAGAAGCAGGAAGATATGCGGATTGAGCTGAAGAATTCAAAAGTAAAGTTCTACATTGGCGATGTACGCAATTATGACAGTCTGTATTCCGCCATGCGCGGAGTTGATTACGTCTTCCACGCCGCAGCCCTGAAACAGGTTCCTTCCTGCGAGTTCTACCCCATGGAGGCGGTTCGTACCAACATCCTCGGCGCGGAAAACGTCATGAATGCGGCTATTGCCAACGACGTACAGCAGGTGATCGTTCTCAGCACCGACAAGGCGGTCTATCCGATAAACGCCATGGGTATGTCCAAGGCAATGATGGAGAAGCTGATGGTGGCAAAGGCACGGATGGTCGATCAGCGCGCCACTAAGCTCTGCGGCACCCGTTATGGTAACGTTATGGCCTCGCGCGGCTCGGTTATTCCTCTCTTTGTTAAACAGATCAAGGAGGGAAAACCACTGACTGTGACCGATCCCAATATGACTCGCTTTCTTATGTCCATAGATGATGCGGTGGATTTGGTGATTTATACTTACACCCATGCCAGGCAGGGAGATATCTTTGTGCAGAAATCTCCTGCATCTACGATCATCGACCTGGCCATTGCCATGAAGGAACTCTTTAATGCCGATAACGCGATCAGGGTTATTGGCACCCGGCATGGGGAAAAACTGTATGAAACATTGCTGACTCGGGAGGAAATGGTAAGTGCCGAGGATTTGGGCGGCTACTATCGCATCCCTTGCGACGAACGGGATCTGAACTACGGCAAATATTTCACCGAAGGGCAGGAAAAGGTCTCCCAGTCGGAGGATTACAACTCTCATAATACCCAAAGGCTCACCATCCCTGAGATCAAGGAGAAGCTGCTCGGTCTTGATTTTATCCAGCAGGAACTCAAGGGAGGGGTCGGGTGCGCCTATTGATTCTCGGTGGTGATGGCATGCTTGGCCACCAGCTCCTGAAATCCCTTGCTCCGGGGCATGAGGTAAAAGTGACGCTCCGCCAGGACCTTGAGGCCTATGCTCCTTACAGGCTGTTCGATAATGATAATGCCTACACAGGTATCGATGTCCGCTCCCTTGAACGGCTGGCAGAGGTGTTTGCTGATTTTCGGCCCCAAGCGGTCATCAACGCCGTGGGTATTGTGAAGCAGCGTCCAACTGCCAAGGAGAGCATCCCCAGCCTGGAGATCAATTCGCTTTTGCCCCATCGACTGTCCATACTCTGTAGAGCTGTCGGTGCGCGTCTGATTCACTTGAGCACTGACTGTATTTTCTCCGGTCGGAAAGGGAACTACCAGGAGGATGACCCTTCCGATGCCGAGGATCTCTACGGTAAAACGAAGTTCCTGGGTGAAGTGCATGACAGCCACTGCCTGACCCTGCGTACATCTATTATCGGTCGGGAGCTTTCCCGACACAAAAGTCTTCTCGAGTGGTTTCTGGCCCAGACCGGGACGGTCAAGGGTTTTACCAAGGCAATTTACACAGGGTTCACCACCATGGAAATGGGCCGGATCATAGAAAACATGCTCGTAGATCATCCAGAAGCTTCGGGAGTCTACCAGGTTTCCAGTGACCCCATTAACAAGTATGACCTGCTTCTGCTGTTCCGGGAAAAGCTTAGTCACCAAGTCGAGATACTTCCGGATGAGACGTTCTGTTGTGACCGGAGTCTCGATTCTACCCGGTTCCGCAAAGAGTTTGTCTATACCCCCCCGACTTGGGAAGCAATGATTGAGGAGTTGTGAGTATGACTTTAAAGGTTATGACCATCGTCGGCACTCGGCCTGAAATAATCAAGCTTTGCTGTGTAATGCAAGAATTGGATCAGCATACCAAGCATATCCTTGTGCATTCGGGCCAGAACTATGATTATGAGCTGAATGAAATTTTCTTCCAGCAGCTCGGAATCAGAAAACCTGATTATTTCCTTAATGCCGTTGGCGAATCCGTTGCCCAGACCATCGGTAACGTGATTGCTAAATCAGACGAAGTAATGGAGCGGGAGAAACCGGATGCGATCCTGCTCCTGGGGGATACCAACAGCTGTCTGTCCGCCATCCCCGCCAAGCGTCGCAAGATCCCTATCTTCCATATGGAGGCGGGAAACCGCTGCTTCGACTTACGCGTGCCGGAGGAGATCAACCGCAAGATCGTCGACCATATCAGCGATATCAACATGACCTATACCGAGCATGCTCGCCGCTACCTGCTGGCCGAAGGGCTGCGACCCGAAACGGTTATGAAGACTGGCTCCCCCATGAAGGAGGTGCTTGGTCACTACCTGCCGCAGATTGAGTCGTCCGATGTTCTGGAAAAACTGGGAGTGGAGGCCGGGAAATACTTCGTTGTTAGTGCCCATCGGGAAGAGAATGTCGACAGCGAGGAAAATTTTACCGATCTGCTCGCCTCGTTGAGTGCTATCTCAACAAAATACGGTCACCCAATTATATTTTCCACTCACCCTCGTACCAGAAAGAAACTTGAAGATCGCGGGGATACCCTGGACCCACGCATCCGTTTTTTGAAGCCGCTTGGCTTTTTTGAGTACGTGAAACTCCAGATGCATGCTAAATGCGTCATTTCGGACAGCGGCACCATAACGGAAGAATCATCCATCCTCAACTTTCCGGCTGTCACTATCCGTCAGGCTCATGAGCGTCCAGAGGGGATGGACGAGGGGACCTTGATCATGTGCGGCCTGCAAGCTGATAGGATTATTGAGTCTATTGAGGTTGTTATTTCCCAGTTTTCGAAGGAACCGCGTCGCTTCAGACTGGTACAGGACTACGATACGGATAATGTGTCCCAAAAGGTATTGCGGATCATCTTGAGTTATACGGACTATGTGAACCGGGTCGTTTGGAAGAAGTCTTGAGGATGGACAATGTAATGCGTATTGCGTTAATCGCCGATGCCTTTCCGCCCATGCGTTCATCCGGGGCGGTCCAGCTTAGGGATTTGTCTTTGGAATTCGTAAAGCAAGGCCACCAGCCAACCGTGATGATTCCAGACTCGGATATTGATCACCCGTGGTTGCTGGAAGACATGAAGGGCGCACAGGTGCTCAGATTGAAGGCACCGCGCACTAAAGATATTGGTTATGTGTCGCGTACGATCAACGAATTTTTGATGCCCTTTGCCATACTGCGCAATCTTCGGAAAAGTCCATTCGCGGATGTTCGATGGCACGGTGTAGTGTGGTATTCACCGACGATTTTTCTTGGGCCGATTGCGAATGCTTTGAAAAAGGCCAGTACTTGTCGGAGTTATTTGATCATCCGGGATATCTTCCCTGAATGGGCAGTCGATATGGGGCTGCTCAGTCGTGGTTTGCCTTATTGCTTTTTCAAGCTCATTGAGCGCTACCAGTATTCTGTGGCGGATATTATTGGTGTACAGACACCGGCAAATCTCGCTTATTTTGATGATTGGGCGAAGCAGCCAAGGCGGCGAGTTGAAGTGCTGCAGAATTGGCTGGCTGACGCACCCGATGTTGGCTCAAGTATTTCGGTGGCTGATGGGCCGCTGTCGGGACGGACAATTTTTGTCTACGCTGGCAACATGGGGGTTGCCCAGGGCGTGGATGTCCTGATTGACTTGGCCGAGCGTTTGCGTAACCGACGCGATCTCGGTTTTCTGTTTGTTGGTCGCGGCAGTGATGTCCAGCGTTTGCGTGGCGATGTCAAAGCCCGTGGACTAGACAATGTGGCTTTTCATGACGAGATTGATCCCTCGGAAATTCCCGGCCTGTACGCCCAATGCCATGTCGGCATGGTGGCACTGGATCCGCGCCACAAGACGCACAATATTCCCGGCAAGTTCCTTTCCTATATGCAGGCAGGCTTGCCGGTTCTGGCAAGCATTAACCCCGGTAATGATCTGGCAGAAATAATTGAGCGCGAAGGTGTTGGGCGAGTCTGCACGGATCACTCGGTAGATACATTGCAGCGACTGGCGGAGGAACTTGTGGACGAAATCATTCCTAGAAAAAGCGTGGCGGCCCATTGCTGTGCATTGTCGGCAAAGCTCTTTTCGCCAGAGGTGGCAGTGAAACAAATCGCTGCGGCATTAGAAAGCTGAATGCACATATGAAAGAGCCGCTCCTCATAAATGTCCTGGAACTGGACCGGCTGTTGTGGTGTGTTTGCAATATAGCCAATTCCACACCAAATAGAGAACTCACAATCCATGCATGCGTCAGGGATATTTTGTAAATGAAAACACATATTCAAGAAAAGGCCGCGCTGCTGCTGATAAGTGATAGTGTGGCGATGTCGTTCTCGTTCGTCATTGCCCTCCTCCTTGGTCATAAGGCCCATTTAACCCTTGGCCTCCTTTGTCGCCATCTCTGGGGCTTTGCGGCCCTCTTTGTTCCCACGCTCCTCATTTTCTTTGTCCTTGACGGATATGCCCTGCACAAAGTCCGGCAACGTTTTGGCCAGCAGGCATTGATCCTCGGCTGTGGGTTGCTGGCAAGTTCGATTTTGTCGACGTTTATATTCTTTTTCTTCCGGGACCCGGTTCCGCGTGCAGTATTCCTTATTTTTTATGGAAGCGCATTCATTCTTGTTGTCTACTTCCGTAAAATCCTCAACCAACGTATGCTTACATCGACCCAATGGCTGACCCTCATTGTCGGTGACGGAAAAAGAAGTTCGGAAGTGGCGCAGTTCATCAATGCCAGTGCCTATCTTCGCACAGAAGTCGTCGGCTATGTGTCTGAAGGAAACGGGAGCCAGGCGCAGGACCACCTGCCTCACCTGGGGCACATAGACGATCTGGTTTCGATTGCCAGAGAAATGGCTGTTGATCAGGTCATCGTCGCAGTTCCCTCCCGGGACGATAACCTGATTAAATTGTTGCTGGAATGTATGCAAAGCAAGATCAAGGTTTCAGAATTCAGAAGAGTGATCGAGGAAATAACCGGCAGGGTGCCGATCGACCATCTCAATGACAACTGGTTCCTTCTTGAATTAAGCAGTTCAAATAAACGATATTTCTGGTACACGAAACGCTTAGCCGATATTGCGGTCTCCTGTATCGGGCTCTGCCTGGCATTGCCCCTGTCTCCCTTCATTGTCTTGCTGATCAAGATCGACTCACGGGGGCCGGTATTTTATTCCCAGCAACGCATGGGAAGGGGGAGTAAGCCTTTTGTCGCCTGGAAACTGAGAACTATGGTCGATGGTGCTGACCGTAACAACGTCCACTGGACCACGGACAATGACGACCGCATCACCCGAGTGGGCAGGATTGTGCGCAAGACGCGGCTGGATGAAGTGCCGCAGTTGCTCAATATCTTCAAGGGAGAAATGAGCCTGATCGGTCCGAGGCCGGAGGCGCTCAGCCTGGTGGAGATGTACACCAGAGAGATTCCCTATTACCCGGAACGGCATATGGTAACGCCCGGAATCACGGGCTGGGCGCAGATCAATTATCCCTACGGCAATTCCATCGAAGATACGCGCCAGAAGCTGATGTATGATTTCTACTATATCAAAAACCGAAGTGTAATCCTTGATCTTATGATCTTTTTGCGGACGATCCGGATTGTTCTAACAGGGAAGGGGGCGATGTAGAGTTTTGTTGGGTTACGCTGGCGCTAACCCAACCTACGTGACTTGACACTATTGTCACTATCCAGTACAGTCATATCAGTTGTATTAATCATGCTAATCATATTGGTCGCAGGGGGAGCTATGTTAAAAACCGTATCCGCTATAAAGGCACGCCAGAATCTCGGGCAGGTAATGAATGAGGTTTTTCTCAAGGATGATGAATATATTGTCGAGCGTTCCGGCAAACCACTGGTGGCGATTATTCCCATCGAAAAGTATCTGAATATGACAGGCAAGCGCAAAGAATTTTTCAGATTGTATGATTCGCTTCAGGGAACTGCAGATAACTCTTCATCTGTTGATGACGATATTACAGAAGCCCTGACTGCCGCACGTCGATGATCCGTATTGTTCTGGATACGGACCTGTTTGTCAGTGCTTTGCTCAAACCTGACTCAAATCCTGACATAATTTTACATTTGGTCAAAGATGAGAAGGTTCTCTTACTCATGTCAGATTCTATTTGCCATGAGATCTCCAGGGTTCTGACCTATCCCAAAATCAGAAAGCGGCTTACTGTTTCTGACGAAGAGCTAAAAAACTTTGTGCAATTGCTTGGTACTGTTGCCATCATAACCCCAGGCACCCTTAATCTACCGCCGATAGATGCTGACCCAGACGATACGAAATATCTGGTCTGTGCCGTCGAAGGGCATGCCGATTATATTGTTTCCGGCGATCATCATCTAACCGACCTGGTGATGTACCGAGGCATACGCATCGTCACTCCGGTAGACTTCATTCAAATAGTATCCACACTCTCAGACTAAAGAAAATTTTGATTATGGCTTGCTGGCAAGCTCGGTTTTGTCGACGGTCATCTCTGTTTCTTCCGGGATCCGGTCCCGCGTGCGGTGTTCCTTGTTTTTTATGGAAGCGCATTCGCTCTTGTTGTCTACTTCCGTAAAGTCCTCAACCAACGGATGCTTGCATCGATCCAGTGGCAGACCCTCATTGTCGGTGACGGAAAAAGAAGTTTTGAAGTGGCGCAGTTGATCAACTCCAGTGCCTATCTTTGTACAGAAGTAGTCGGCTATGTGTCCGGGGGAAACGGGAGCCAGGCGCAGGGTAAGCTGCCTCGCCTGGGTGGCAGGACCTGATCACGATTGCCAGGGAAATGGCTGTTGATCAGGTCATCGTCGCCGTTCCCTCCCGGGACGATAACCTGATCAAACTTCTGCTGGAATGCATGCAAAACAAGATCAAGGTCTCAGAATTCAGAAGAGTGATCGAAGAAATAACCGGTAGGGTGCCGATCGACCATCTCAATGCGCTGACCGTAACAACGTCCACTGGACCACGGACAATGATGACCGCATCACCCGTGTGGGCAGGATCGTGCGCAAGATGCGGCTGGATGAAGTGCCGCAGTTGCTCAATATCTTCAAGGGCGAAATGAGCCTGATCGGTCCGAGGCCGGAGGCGCTCAGCCTGGTGGAGATGTACACCAAGGAGATTGCCTATTATCCCGAACGGCATATGGTAACGCCCGGAATCACCGGCTGGGCGCAGATTAATTACCCCTACGGCAATTCCATCGAAGATACGCGCCAGAAGCTGATGTACGATTTCTACTATATCAAGAACCGGAGCGTGGTCCTTGACCTCATGATCTTTCTGCGGACGATCCGGATTGTTCTGACAGGCAAGGGTGCGATGTAGAGGGATTGTTTAGGTCAACTTTGCCATATTGTTTCACCATCGTATCTGGCAATCCACTAACCCCCCTTCATCCCCCCTGAATCAGGGGGGAGACTTTGTCCCCCTCCTTGGCAAGGAGGGGTTAGGGGTGGTCGAGTGTTGCTATCTAGTGTCTGTCCATAAATGGTCTTTCTGCCTGATCTCTGCGTTATGCTTAATAAATAATGCTTGGAATATCATACATATGCCTGCTCTTTTTTTCCGCAGTCCTTGATATCGAACAAAAATCCTTATTTATGGACAGGCACTATCTAAGGAAATATGACAAAGTAGAATTAGTTACGGTACAAAAAAGACGTGCCTGGCCCAACCTTGTGACTTTATCCTTTTATGTGGTGAAAACTTGACCATGCGGAGAATGCACTGTATAATCTCCGCATGAATAGCGGAAATAACATCTATCTCTGGCAACAGCCGGACTGGCCCCATTGGCGCTATGACACCCTGCGCCTGGCCGGATTGTTGGGCCGGGTGCACCATGCGCAAGGACACCTGCTCGGCCGCATGCGCGACTTGGGACTGGGCCTGCGCGATCAGGCCACTTTGCAGGTCTTGAGCGAGGATGTACTTAAAACCAGCGAGATCGAGGGGGAACGGCTGAACCCGGATACGGTGCGCTCTTCCATTGCACGCCGCCTGGGTGTTGATGCCGGCGCTCTGGCGCCCGCTGACCGGCATGTGGACGGCGTGGTCGATATGGTGCTGGATGCGACTGGCCGCTTCGATCAACCGTTGACCGCTGAGCGATTATTCGGCTGGCATGCCGCATTGTTTCCCACAGGGTATAGTGGCCTGGCCAGGATCCGTGCCGGTGGTTGGCGCGATGATGCCTCGGGCCCGATGCAGGTGGTTTCAGGCCCGATCGGACGGCAAAGGGTACACTTTGAGGCGCCGCCTGCTCATCGGCTGGAAGCCGAGATGGCGGATCTCTTGGACTGGTTTAATGGACGCCAGGAAGCCGATCCGGTGCTGGAGGCGAGCCTGGCCCATCTTTGGTTTGTCACTATTCATCCGTTTGACGATGGCAATGGCCGCATGGCGCGTGCGGTGGGTGACATGGCGCTGGCACGTGGAGAACAATCAACTCACCGCTTCTATAGTCTGTCGGCGCAAATCCAGAGCGAGCGTAAAGACTATTATGACAGGCTCGAGCGCACGCAGAAAGGTTCGCTTGATGTAACCGGTTGGCTTGAATGGTTTCTGGGTTGTCTGTTGCGCGCGATAGAGGGTGCAGAGGTCACACGGTGCGCCGTGCTGATCAAGGCCCGGTTCTGGCAGCGCTGGGCAGGCATGCCGTTCAATGACCGACAAATCAAACTGCTCAATCGGCTGCTGGACGGCTTCGAAGGGAAGCTGACCAGCAGCAAGTGGGCGGCTATTGCTAAGTGCTCGCCTGATACGGCGCTACGCGACATCACCGATCTGCTGGACCGGGGCGTGCTGAGCAAATCCGCCGCCGGAGGACGCAGCACCAGCTACCAGTTGAGTTAGATGCTCTTAAAAGGGGACGCTACCCTTATTGAGGATATTCTTCAGCTATGCCAAAACCTTAGTCCCCCTCCTTCAGTTTAAGAACACGAAAAGTGCGAAAAGGGGACGCTACCCTTTTCATTCTTTTCATCAATGCCCTTTTCATGAACAAGCCAGCCGGCAAAAATACCGGCATAATTTTTATGATAAATAGTTAAAAATATATTATATACAGTTAGATAAAACTGCATATAAACCGGCAACAACGATTTTGCATCTTGGGATGCTTATGGATATGACTTCTTCGCTTTACTCTTTCCCGCATCAATTTGAGCCTCTGCTGCCGCAGAAGGAGATTGACGCGTTGCGCGCTAAGGCAAGCCAGGTCGTGGAGCAGTCTCTGCGTCTCGGTGCGATGGCACATGCAGCCACTCTGACGGAATTGCGTGTGTTACTGCGAGAGATGAATAGTTATTACAGCAACCGTATCGAGGGGCAGGGTACGCATCCCTATAGAATTCGTCAGGCACTGCTCAAAAATTTCTCGGATCAGCCTGACATCGCGCGCTTGCAGCGTGTCGCGGTGGCCCATATCCAGGCGGAAATTGAGTTGGAGTTGCTGGTTGAGGCTGGCGAGTCTCCTTATCCGGCCGCCTTTGTTCAGCGGGCGCACGCGGCTTTGTATGGCCGGTTGGCTGAAGCGGACAGAACCACTGCCGACGGTCTTCTTTTGGAGCCGGGGGGGCTGCGCCGTGACTTGCGGAGTGTGGGACACCATGTGCCGCCGACTGCGGAATCACTGCCCGCGTTTTTCAAACGATACGATGAGGTGTATGCAGCGTCTCGATCCTGGGAAGAGCGCCTTATTGCTATTGCTTGCGCGCACCAGCGTATGGCCTGGATTCATCCCTTTGCCGATGGCAACGGTCGGGCGGTGCGTTTGCATACGCATGCGGCGCTGTTTCCCCTGACCCAGGGGCTCTGGTCAGTAAACCGGGGGTTGGCCCGGCGACAGCAGGACTACTATGCCAGGTTGGCGGATGCCGATGAGCCCCGGCTGGGGGACCTTGATGGGCGTGGCAATTTGAGCGAGCAGGGTCTGCGCAACTGGTGCCATTTTTTTCTTGATCAGTGTCTGAATCAGGTTGGATTCATGGCTCGTATGCTGGATCTGGGGCAGATGAAGGAGCGGATTCGAGGGTTGATTTCGTTCCGCATGGCGCAAGACAAGGCTTTACGACCGGAGGCGGTGTTGCCGTTTTATCACCTTTTCGCAGCAGGGCCTGTTTCCCGTGGAGAGTTTCAACAAATGACCGGGTTGGGTCAACGGGTCAGCCGGGCGTTACTTTCCCGGTTAATCAGCATTGGTCTGGTCAAATCCGCCAGCCATGTGAGCCCGGTGAGTTTCGCCTTGCCGCTGGATGCTCTACAGTTTCTGTTGCCGGAGCTCTACCCGGAGGCGGCGACACGAGTCGAGTAACAAGAAAAGGATACAGGAATTACAAATTTACCGTTTTTGAACATGTAGGTCGGACTTCAGTCCGATAACTGCGGTAGTATTAAGCCCTGCTGTCGGACTGAAGTCCGACTTACTCCTATGGCCAACATCTGGTAATTCAGCAATTTCCGAGTCCCTAACAAGAAAAGAACAAGAAAAGGGGACGCTATTATGACAATCTGGACTTTTGCGAGATTGTCAACTTTGTGACTTCTCTGCAGGGCTCTTGGCTATCACGCTTAGTGTGATATGTTGTGTTATAGGTATGGAGTGGTGGCGTGAAGGTTTTTAAAAATGCATGGTTTGGGCGTTTCGTCCGGAAAGAGAAAATTTCAGCCGATGCGCTATGGGATGCTGTCAAGCGTGCGGAAAATGGGCAGATCGATGCTGATCTTGGTGGTGGTGTTATCAAACAGCGGATTGCCCGTCCGGGAAAAGGTAAGTCTAAGGGGTATCGCACTATAGTTCTGTTTCGCAAGAGTGAAAAGTCGTTTTTCGTATATGGTTTTGCTAAAAGTGAGCTCAGTAATGTCGGCGAGGCTGAAGAAGAACAGTTCAATTCCAATTTGCATTCAAGCCGGCACCTTCGTCGGCTGCCCTGTGCGGCTCCTCACCGTACTGCCCGTACTGCTTCGTCGCCGCTCGTTTGCCTTCTCGGTGTCAACTTGAATGCTTTTTGGAATTAGAAAATGGCCAAGTATGTTTTGGCCCTGACGGATGAGCAGTTAAGTGAGTTGGTTGCAAGTGGACCGTTTGAGGAGGTTGCATAAGATGGCCAGGAAATATCGCAGTGATGCCTTTGCCGCTATCCATGAAACGATGGAGGCGCTGCATGAGGTGGGCGCCATTGAAAAGAAGACGATGCGCGAGTTCGATGATGCGTGCCTGACCCCAGTGCAAGAACTCAGTCCTGAAGAGATAAAGTCTCTTCGGTTACGTGAGCACATCTCCCAGCCTGTTTTTGCCCGTTATCTGAATGTTTCCAGGAATCTGGTTTCCGATTGGGAGCGGGGTGTGAAGAAGCCTGGTGGGCCGGCTTTGCGTTTGCTGACCGTAATCCAGAAGAAAGGGCTCATGGCGATTGCGTAGCAGCGGGTTCCCCTCTCTGCTGAGATCGTGCGCAAGTCGCGGCTGGATGAAGTGCCGCAGTTGCTCAATATCCTCAAGGGCGAAATGAGCCTGATCGGTCCGCGGCCGGAGGCGCTTAGCTTGGTGGAGATGTACACCAGAGAGATTCCCTATTACCCGGAACGGCATATGGTAACGCCCGGAATCACGGGCTGGGCGCAGATTAATTACTCCTACGCCAATTCTATCGAAGATACACGCCAGAAACTGATGTACGATTTCTACTATATCAAGAACCGGAGCGTTGTCCTTGACCTCATGATCTTTCTGCGGACGATCCGGATTGTTTTGACAGGCAAGGGTGCGATGTAGGGGGATTGTTGGGTTGTTGGGTTACGGCACAAAAAAGACGTGCCTAGCCCGATCTACGTGACTGCGAGACTTTGGGCTTGCTGAAACAGCGTTGGCTGGGGTGGGTGTAAATTATATTCCATTGACGGAATATTCCATTGAGGCTATAGTTGTGTTATGATTTGGGAAGTCGAATACACCGATGAGTTCGGTGATTGGTGGAACAGCCTGACAGAAGAGGAACAGGAGTCGCTGGATGCCTCTGTCCGTTTGCTCGAAGAGCGAGGACCGGCCTTGGGCTTTCCGCACAGTAGCGGGATCAACGGGTCCAAGCATGGTCATATGCGAGAACTCCGAACTCAACACGACGGCAGGCCATTGCGTACGCTGTATGCGTTCGATCCGCAACGGTCGGCTATTTTGCTGATTGGTGGTGATAAGACGGGTGACGACCGCTGGTATGACAAGCACGTTCCCATCGCCGATCGACTCTACGATGAACACATGGAGCAACTTCGAAAGGGAGGACTAATCGATGGCTAAGAAATTTTCTGAACTCCGCGCACAAATGTCGCCCGAGTCACGGGCACGGGTAGAGGCCAAAGCTCAAGCCATGTTGGCTGAGATGCCTCTTAACGAACTGCGCCAAGCGCGCGGACTGTCGCAGAAGATGCTGGCAGAGGTGCTGCATGTCCAACAGCCCTCCATCGCCAAACTGGAGAAGCGGACGGACATGTACCTGTCCACACTGCGCAGCCATATCGAGGCAATGGGCGGCCAGCTTGAGGTGGTCGCGCGTTTTCCGGATGGTGCGGTCAAGATCAGCAATTTCTCTGACCTTGGGAAAAAAGTCACGGCGTGACCTGCTATAAGGAAAACTAGCATGTAGGTTGGAATAACGGCAGCGTAACCCGACCTCCACAATCCACACCGAAGCCAAAAGGCCTTGCTCTGCAGGTGTGTACCCTTGGCCTCCTGTATTGGGCTCTGCTTGGCATTGCCCCTGTTTCCCTTTATTGCCCTACCGATCAAGCCGCGATTCGCGGGGGCCGGTATTCTATTCTCAGCAACGCATGGGGCGAGGGAGTAACCCTTTTATCGTCTGGAAGCTGAGGACCATGGTCGATGGCGCTGATCGCAATAATGTCCACTGGACCACGGATAATGACGACCGCCTTACCCGGGTGGGCAGGTTCATACGCAAGACGCGGCTGGATGAAGTGCCCCAGCTGTTGAATATCTTCAAGGGCGAAATGAGCCTGATCGGTCCGAGGCCGGAGGCGCTCAGCCTGGTGGAGATGTACACCAAGGAGATTGCCTATTATCCCGAACGGCATATGGTAACGCCCGGAATCACCGGCTGGGCGCAGATCAATTACCCCTACGGCAATTCCATCGAAGATACGCGCCAGAAGCTGATGTACGATTTCTACTATATCAAGAACCGCAGCATAGTCCTTGATCTCATGATCTTTCTGCGGACGATCCGGATTGTTCTGACAGGCAAGGGTGCGATGTAGGAGATTGTTTAGGTCAACTTTGCCATATTGTTTCACCATCGTATTTGGCAATTCACTACCCCCCTTCATCCCCCCTGAATCAAGGGGGAGACTTTGTCCCCCTCCTTGGCAAGGAGGGGTTAGGGGTGGTCGAGTGTTGCTATCTAAGTAAATATGACAAAGTAGAATTAGTTACGGTACAAAAAAACCTGCCTGGCCCAACCAACGGTGGGCTGATCCTGTTTGATAAAACTGCTTATCGGAAAAATATATTCCCTGACGCCAGGGTAAGCTGTGCCCGATTTAGGGGAAGCGATAAAGTAGAGTTCAATGTGATTCCTTGTGATCAATGCAACCATTGACAATCTGATTTTTTTGGTCTACATAAAGTTATATTAACTGTAACTTTATGTAGACCATGGTGGCTTATGCAACCGATTAAACAACTGGCAAAGATTCTTGCTGGACTTGCGGATGATGAACATTACCTGTTTTCCCTTGCCGACCTGAAGGGTGCAATGCCCGAACAAAGTCAGGGTGGATTCAAGGCGCTGGTATGCAGAGGGGTAAAGGATGGTTTGCTTAAGCGTATCTGCCGCGGGTTATACCTGTATCCGTCGGTTGAGTATGCCGGCGGATTGGTGCTCTTTCACGCGGCGGCGAGATTGCGGGCCGATGCGTTTAATTATATCAGCCTCGAGACGGCGCTCAGCGATGCCGGCGTGATTTCTCAGATTCCTATGAACTGGGTCACCTTGATGTCTTCCGGGCGTAGTCACATTGTAAATTGTGGTGAATTCGGTCGTATTGAGTTTGTTCACACCAAGAAACGGCCGGAGAATTTGATAGATCAGCTGATCTACGATTCACGTTGCCGTTTGTGGCGTGCATCCGTTGCCTTGGCAATAAAGGATATGTTGGCCACCAAACGGAGTACCGATTTAATTGACTGGAATGCAGCCAATGAACTTGTTTGATCAACTCGTCCTTCAGGCAATGAAAAATAAGGCTGAACTTGCGCCGTTGCTTGTGGTGGTTGAGAAAGAACTTCTTCATCACGATATCATTCGCGAAATGAGTGCAGCCGGGCTTCTCGATAGCCTGACCTTTATCGGCGGGACTTGCCTGCGGGCCTGTTATGGCTCTAATCGGTTGAGTGAGGATCTGGAATTTACGGGGGGAAAGAACTTCAACCGTGCGACGCTGAGCGATTTGGCTTCTATTCTTGTTGACAGGCTGGAAGCGAAATATGGTTTGCATGTTACGGTGGGTGAGCCGAAGAAAGATACGGGGAATGTTGATACCTGGAAGATGAGCATTGTCACCCGACCGGAACAAAAATCGCTGCCTTCCCAAAGAATAAATATCGATATTTGTACCCTGCCCAGCCATGATAGGCGTCCTATGATGTTGCGCAACCATTATGGTGTCGAGATGGGAACCTCCGGCCTGATCATTCAGGCGCAAAGCCGGGAAGAAATCCTGGCTGATAAACTTGTTGCCCTGGCCTTACGAGCAAGCCGGCTTAAAAATCGTGATCTTTGGGATATTGTATGGCTTAAGCAGCAAGGTGTTGATCTGCCGCTTGCTTTGATCCCGAAAAAGATTCTGGATCGTCATCGGAGTACGGCAGAATTTCTGGATTTGCTGAATGAACGTAAGTCCAAATTACAGATGGATGCAGTGTTGCGCACTGATTTTATTCAAGAAATGAGAAGATTCCTGCCAGCTCACATCGTGGTGGAAACGATTGAGAAGGAAGCGTTCTGGTCTTATCTGACCAGCGTTGTCTGCGCGGAATGTGAACAGGTGGCGCAGTCGCTCGGGAACGTTTCTGAACCACCCAGGTTTAAGATGTAAGCTATGGAGAGAGGCGGTTCCTGTCTTAGCGATCTGAGGCGGGGTTCAGGTGCTGTGGCCATTTCCGTGATGTGAGAAAGGCACGATTCTTGTAAACGTGTAAACGCATACTCGATGGCAGTATTGTCCGGTTTAGTTTTTGCAAAAGTCCCCCTCCTTCCTTTTAAGGAGGGGTTAGGGGTGGTTACTTTTGATCTTCATCAATCTTAACCACCCCCAGCCCCTCCTTAACAACAGGAGGGGGGCCAAAACCTTCATCCACAGAGTTGATCACCAAGTTTTTGGAATTTGTGAAAACCTACGGACAACACTGAATTTTTTCAGGATATGTGTTCAAGGAGAGCGGGAGTATAAAAGATTCTTGAAGGGGCCACTTCGAGGGACGCTACCCTTTATCACATTTGTTCACAATGTAGCCGGATTTTTGGATGAGCCTGCAAAGCAGCTACGATGTAAAGGTAGCATGGGCAGCAGTAGGCAAAGATATTGAGAAAAGCGTAAAGCCCAGAGAATTGCTGGGGCTTAATTAAAAGAAAAGGGTGGACAGGGGGGGGGTTGAAATCTTTTTGTCTCTTTGATATAGTAAGATACATCTTAGTCGAGGTCTGATATATCAAGGAGCATAAATGAGTGTCATCGAATACCTGACAAAATCGCTGAAGTCAGCTCGCCAGGAGAAAAATCTGAGCCAAAGGGCGTTAAGCCTGAAAACAGGAATACAGCAGACTCAGATATCCAGAATTGAGAGCGATCAAGCCGATCTCAGAGTCTCTACACTGGTAGCGCTGGCCAGGTCACTTGAGCTGGAGCTTGTGCTGATACCTCGTTCACTGTTGCCCGCAGTCAACAGTATCACTCAGAAAAAGAGCAACAGCGACAACAGTTCAACGGCGCCAGAGCCAGCCTACCAGCTAGGCAGTGGAGTCGATGATGAGTAGCCCGCTGGTGCTGGACGTTGCACTTTATGGCAGGCGTATCGGCACACTCACACTCCTGCCGGGAGATCAGACACTCTTTGTCTTTGAACAGGAGTATGTGGGTGATCAGCAACGACCTGCATTGAGCCTCTCATTCAAGGATGTGATGGGAGAACTCATCACCGATATTCGACGGACCCGATCTCGCCTTCCTCCCTTCTTCTCCAATCTGTTGCCGGAAGGAGCGTTGCTGGAATATCTGGCAACGAAAACCGGTATCAATCCAAGGCGTGAGTTTTTTCTGCTTTGGATGTTGGGAGAAGATCTTCCAGGAGCCATTACCATCCGTGCTGCTGATGGGACGACTCCGATTCTGGAACGGGAGGAAAACAAAGAGAGTGAGGAGCAGTCGCAGGGGGCTGAGTATCACTTCTCCCTGGCCGGTGTCCAACTTAAATTCTCCGGTATGGTGAATGCTGCAGGGGGAGCAACCATTCCGGCGGCAGGAGTCGGTGGCTCCTGGATCATCAAGTTTCCTTCTGCAATTTTTGATAGGGTTCCGGAAAATGAATTTGCCATGATGGAGCTGGCCCGGGCAATTGGGATTAATGTTCCTGAGGTGCGCCTGATTCCATTGCCGGCAATCCAGGGAGTCCCGCAAAGCCGCCGGCAACAGGGTGGAAATCAAGCGCTGGCAGTGAAACGGTTTGATCGAAGCGACAGCGGCGAAAGAGTACACATTGAGGATTTTGCCCAGGTATTCGGGGTCTACCCGGAAAAGAAATATGAAAGGGCCAGTTATCGTAACCTTGCAGAGGTCATCTGGCTGGAGATCGGAGAGAGCGGCCTGACGGAATTCATCCGCAGATTGGTATTCAATACTCTGATCGGAAATGGAGACATGCACCTGAAAAACTGGTCACTGATCTATCCAGACAGAAGAGCGGCTCAACTCTCTCCGGGCTATGATTTCGTTTCAACCATCGCCTACCTCCCTGATGAAAAACTTGCTTTGAAACTGGGACATTCCAAACAAATGACAGACCTTGGTCTGGATGAGCTCGCCTGGTTTGCCGCCAAGGCACGGCTACCAGAGAGGCTGGTACTGGATACCGCAAAAGAGACTGTGCGGAGGTTTCTTGAGGTGTGGCATCGCTCTCAAACTGCTGAACAAATAGACGAGAGCGTGAGAGTACCCATTCAACAACTGCTTAAGCATATACCTCTTGTCAGAGAGTTATGAAGAAAGGGCAGGGGCAATGGGTGACCCTGAAATGCCTGACCCTGAAAACGCCGAAAATGTTGAGAATGCAATTTCTTCGGTTCAGACACCTGAGTCTTTGATGTGACAAAGTTCGTAACTTGTGCTTCTTCCTTTTCCGGGACATTTTTGAAGAATATGTTTTTCGACAAGATCGCTTAGATCACGACTGGCTGTTACTTTGCTGCACTTCGTCAATCCTGCATATTTTCGAGTTGTCATCCCTCCTGCAAATCTTTCTCCGGCATCCAGCAGTACGGAAATAAGGCCATCCGCCTGGGCGTCCCACTCTGCGCATCTCCGGACAGACCGAGTCGCCTGCGGATTGATGCCCGAACTGAACTGCGGCGAAGGACTTCTCCTTCAATGGCAGATGTTTCCATAGCATCATCTGCCAGCACCTGCTCCTGAACGGTCAGCTGTTCTTCGTTGTTCAGTGTGCGATAGATCGTATCCAATCTGCCTGCCAGTCGAGAAACAGCGCCTATGTCTGCGAGCAAGACACTGGCATCATACGAAAATTCTGGCCAGTTGCTATTTTGCCATATCCAATGATTTGTTTGCATGGGTTAATCGTATCAATTCCTTTATGAATACGCAGGGAGATGAAATGTCTTCTTCCACCTATCTCATATGGTATGCGAACTTACGCGCTGCCTGACCCGCGTTACTGTATGAGGTGATAGAAAAATGAGGGAACATTACTCGACGCGGCTTCTCAGTGTACTTCACCGTCAGGCATGTATGGAAGGAGCTAATTCGATGGATGTAAAAGACTTGCCATATGTAACAATGCGCGTTACATTGTGACCATGATAAAAAACTTTCGGGATAAATGGTTAGAAATTTTTTTTGTTGAGGGGGCAAAAAGCAAGAAGATACCTTCGACGATCAGCGAAAGGCTTTTCAGAAAATTACAGATTCTTGATGATTCTACCTGCGATGCGGATTTACGATCCCCGCCGAGCAACCATTTTGAAAAATTGACCGGAAACCTTAACAACAGGTACTCAATCAGCATCAATGGCCAATGGGGGCTGATTTTCCAGTGGGACAATGACAGGGGAGAAGCTGAAAGCGTGTATCTTGACAATCACAGCTACAGATGAGGAAGCAGATATGATCACGACAAAACAGCAACCGGTAACGGTTGGAGAAATGATAGTTACAGAGTTCCTGGAACCCTTAAGTCTTACCCAGGATGAACTGGC
The DNA here is from genome assembly GCA_013792135.1 of Desulfocapsa sp. GTDB lineage: Bacteria > Desulfobacterota > Desulfobulbia > Desulfobulbales > Desulfocapsaceae > UBA2270. Next base: position 62,321 of record VMSP01000023.1, read on the forward strand.
AAAGGCTATGATGGTAAGTCGAAAGACGGTCAACGAACTTTGCAACAACAAGCGGACGATTACTGTTGATACTGCTTTGATTATGGCAAAAGTTTTCGGGAATACTGCAGATTTTTGGCTGAATCTGCAAAAGAGAAACGATATATGGAACGCAATGCACACCCCCAAACGCAAAGCAAGGATAGATCGTGTTCAGCCAATCCAAAGGAATACCGGGGAAGTCTTACCTAATTCCAACAGCTCCCTACTCTGATAATGACTTGAAGGGTACCCTGAAAAGAATAAGAGTACGCTACCCTTTTTTTGTCTCTTGAAGAATTTCCCCTTAGCCGGATATTGCTGAAATAATATGGTCAAATCTGTAACTATTTGCATATTCTTAATCATCTTTTGCTATGCAGTGGTTCCCTGCCAGGCAGAGACTGTTCGTGGAATGTACGGGGTCTCTTCTGGTGACCATGGAAAAGATGTGCAACAGCTTCAGGCTGCTCATGTGACCGCTGTTTTTGTTCCTCCTGATCTGCAGACAATTCAATATTTCAAAAATGCTGGATTTCAGGTCTATCTGACCCTGAATGTTTTCGGTGGGTCAGAGGCCTGGAAGAAATATCCGGATTCTGTGCCCCTTACTGCCTCCGGTACGGCTGTTTCTTCTCATCATGGGGGCATCTGTCCGACCCATTTCCCCTGGCGTGAAGAACGCCTGGCCCTTTTGGCCTCCTGGTTGAAAGAGTATGGGACGGCTGAGGGTATTGACGGCGTATGGCTGGATTTTCTCAGATATCCAGGGCGCTGGGAAGAGAAACAACCAGAAATCCCTGACACCTGTTATTGTCCACGTTGTCTGGAACTCTTTCAGATTGAAAAGGGTGTTGATATCCCTGATTCGTTATCTGTTTCAGAAACGGCAGACTGGATACATACGCATGCCGAAGCAAAATGGCGGCAATGGAAACAGGAACAGATCAGTTCCTTTGTTCGTGATGCGCGTTCCGTGGTGGACAAGGCAGAGGGCAGAAAAAAAATCAAGCTTGGTGTTTTCCTGGTCCCCTGGACTCAAGGAGAACGACAGGGGGCCGTGCTAACACATCTGGCCCAGGACGCAAGCCGGATTGCAAGATACGCGGATGTCTTGTCGCCTATGGTCTATCATGAAATGGTGGGTCAGCCTGTGGAATGGGTCAGGGATATCAGCGAATATTTTCTGGAGATGACGAAAAAGTCTGTCTGGCCGATTATTCAGGCAGGTGATGTCACAGCGGATGAATTTGCCCAAGCCGTGCAATCTGTTTCCCAAAGCGGAGCTGAAGGTCTTCTTGTTTATAGTTTCTCTCACATGCAGGAGCGTTTGTGGCCGTTGCTGAAAAAATTTGAGGCAAGGAAAAACCTTCTTGTAAATTCGGCATTGATGATCGATCCCGCTGGCAAAAAGCAGGTGCCGGCCTCATGGCAACAAGGTGATGCTGCTGTTTATGACAGCAAGGTTCTCTTTCAACCTGGGACAGAAAAAAACAGTGGCATGCTGGGGATTACTGCCGGCCTTGATCGTCGGGGAGTATGGAAGACAGCGTTGCCTACGTGTGACCCCGGGGAAACATACCGGTTCTCAGCAGACTTCTTTCGAGAAGAGCTTCAGGGGACTGCTTATCCGGAGATTGAGGTATGGGGCCGTCACTATCTGCTCAATACCCATCGTGTTGTCGGACAATTTCAAAACCTCCGCATGTCCGTTCAGTGTCCTCAAGAGCTGAAGGAATCTGAGAATATTTTTTCTTTTCAAAACAGTTATCCCGGGACGACGTTCTGGTTACGGAACCCTGAATTGGTTGCAGAGTTTCCTCGGCAGGTTAGGCAGGATTTTACTGACGATGCCGGTTTCTTCCCGATTGGTGCCTATGGTGCCAGTGTCGAAAATATCCCGCTGATGCAGGCAATGGGATTGAACAGTGCTGTTATCCGCATGAATGGAAAATCCATCGACGCATGTATTGATAATGGCATGCATTGCCTTCTCTCCGTCCCCCATGAACCTGAAGAGCTGCTCCTGGCTGTCAACGCTCTAGCTGATCGTGTGCACAAGGGCAGGTTCAGTTTTTATGTCAATGATGAGCCGGGAATTCATTCATTTCCTCGTTGGAAGGCTCAGGATATTCAGAGGATTCTTCATGATCGGTTTCCAGGAATTCCAACATCGATGGCAATAGTGCGGCCGCAGTCCATTCCGGATTATAGTGGAAGTTCTGACTACTTCATGCTCGATCAATATCCCGTTCCTTTCATGCCCATGACCTGGCTTTCTGAGTCAATGGATCAAGCGGCAGCTTCTGTCGGCAGGAATCGTCTGCAATCGGTGATCCAGGCATTTGGCGGCAGTGAGTGGAGTTCTGCCGGCTGGCCGAGACTGCCTGATTTTGAGGAAATGAATTGTCTTGCCTTTCTCTCCGTCATCCATGGCAGCAGAGGCGTCTATTTTTATACATTTCCGATTATTGCCGCCGATGAGCAGGGGAAAAAAGATTTTCAGCGAGTGGTCGGACGTTTACAGAAGATGCTTCCCTGGTTGGAAAGAATAAACCAGCCTGAACCCGTTGCCATTGCAATGCTGTCAGCGAACAGGTTTGACCCGAAAGGAAATCCGGCAGTGCATTGTGTCTATAAGAAGAATGATTCAAAACAGATGCTGCTTTGCGTAAATACCCTGTCGACCTATACCATGGCTTCTGTGTCACTTCCGGCGGCAGGGAAATCTGTCTGGTGGGAATTCTTTGATGGCAGTAAGGCGATGGCGGTCAATGGTGCTCTGCAGCTTGATTTTCTTCCCCTGGAAGTAAAGGCCTATGTGAATCAGGAGAAATGATAGCCAGATCCGGTCAGGATTTAGTCCTCGGCTTCTTTTGCGCCTAATGCTACAGTTGTTGACATTTTTTGACCGTCACGGAGAAACTGCAGGGTGATAGTGGTCCCTGGTGCGCTCAGGGCAATACGATTACGAAGATCGGCGGCTCCGGCAATGCCGATATCATTCATGGATACTATCAGGTCTTCTACTTGCAGAGAGCTTGAGGCCGGAGAGTTTTCTCTGATTTTACTGACAAGGGCGGCATTGTTGGCATTGCTGTTCAACTTCTTTGCTTTGAGTAGAGTGGGGCTGATATCCTTGAGGGCTACCCCTAACCATGCCCTGGTCATTTTTCCGTCCTTTTGTAATCGCTCCGCAATGATGTTAGCCATATTGATCGGAATAGCAAAGCCAACCCCCATGTAGCCACCGGTTTGTGTCATAAAGGCAGTGTTTATGCCGATTACCTGGCCATGAATGTTGAGAAGAGGGCCTCCTGAATTGCCGGGGTTGATGGCAGCATCGGTCTGGATGAAATCTTCGTATTCGCTGATGCCGACACTGCTTCGCCCCGTGGCGCTGATAATTCCGGCGGTAACTGTTTGTATCATCTCAAAAGGAGATCCTATGGCTATCGCCCATTCCCCGACTTTGAGTGATGATGAGTCACCTAGGGATATTACCGGAAGGTCCTCTGCCTCAATTTTTATCAAAGCTACATCCGATTTCTGATCCTGACCGATTATTCTGGCAGTAAATTCACGCTTGTCTATAAGACGAACTGTTACTTCCTCTGCGTTGTTGATAACATGAGAGTTGGTGAGAATGTACCCGTTGTTATTGATAATAAATCCAGATCCATGGGCATAGGTCGTTTGTTTGTCTCTGGTGTCAGGGACATTGTTTGTTCCTTCTCCAAAGAAATTATTCAGGAGGGGGTCGTTGAAGAATTCTTTCGAGGCATTTCTCTCGGCGGTGTTGTCTGCGGTCACTTTTTTTACATAGACATAGACAACAGCATCTTTGGCCTTCTGGCTGACAGCCTGAAATGCTTCGGCCGTGTCAATGAGTGTTGCTATTTTGGCGTCAATATTGTCTGCGCCAATGCTGGTAAAGGGGATCAGAGGGATGGTAATAACTAGAAAAATAGAAAGAAGTGTTCTGATTTGCAGTGAATTCATAATGTCACGTGCTGGTAAAAGTTAAACGAACGTTCTTGATTTCCTGGATTATTGTAAAACGTGACTTCTGAGGAGCACTAAGTGAAACTCATTCACTTCATGCAGCCTCGCCTGGCTTGTTGATAACCAGTAGAAATTTTAAGAGAATCAACAGAGTGAAGTACCCTTTACTTGATTCGAGGTGAGCATAATAGACTTTTGCAAGAGGCTCAATTGAAATCTGGCCTCTATTTCTACTTTGTCATATTTCTTTAGAGAGCAACACTCGACCACCCCTGACCCCTCCTTGCCAAGGAGGGGAATAAAGTCTCCCCCCCCCCTGAATCAGGGGGGATTAAGGGGGGATTAAGGGGGGTTAAAGGATTGCCGGATACGATGGTGAAACGATATGACTAAGTAGAACTATCCACTCTTGATTTTTTAATTTGCAGAGTAAGATCCACGACCATGTAATTGCTCTTAAGAGTGTGAAAAAAATGCTGTACAAAGCGGTGTTAGTTGAGTATTATGCTTCTCTTTTGCTTGTTTGATGAACTGTGGTCCCCTGTGCCTGGGTCATTCTTCAGTATGACAAGTTTGAGAAAAAGATTGAATTTTTGTGTAGTTATTGTTTTTTGAAACGGAAAAGTTTTTAGCTTCCGTTTGTTGTTTATATGTCCGTTGAATGAGGAGTTGCAGGTTCTGTGGCTCCTTATTTTTTTTATTTTATCTTAGGTCGGCTTAGGACGGTCAGGAAGATTTAGGTGTAGAGGATAGCAATCATGAGTGTAGATTTAAGTAATGTGCGGAATATAGGGATCAGTGCCCATATTGATTCAGGGAAGACGACACTGACCGAGCGCATCCTGTTTTATACGGACCGGATTCATGCCATCCACGATGTTCGTGGTAAAGATGGTGTTGGCGCCAAAATGGATTCCATGGAACTGGAAAGAGAGCGTGGCATTACCATTCAGTCTGCAGCCACGTTCTGCAACTGGAAGGGAAAAGATATCAATATCATTGATACTCCCGGCCATGTGGATTTCACCATTGAGGTTGAGCGTGCCCTTCGGGTTCTTGATGGCGCTGTTCTGGTGCTTTGCTCTGTTGGTGGCGTGCAGTCGCAGTCTATCACCGTAAATCGGCAGATGACCCGTTATAAGGTCCCCCGTATCGCCTTTATCAATAAGTGTGACCGAACCGGAGCCAATCCGGAGAGGGTGACCGCCCAATTGCGCGAGAAACTTGGTTTGAATGCGCATATGGTTCAAATGCCCATCGGTCTGGAAATTGATCTGGTGGGAGTTGTTGATCTGGTTACCATGAAGGCCCTCTATTTTGAGGGTGACAATGGTGAGATTATCCGTGAGGATGAGATCCCGGCAGCCCTGCAGGAGCGGGCACAGGAAAAACGGGAAGAACTGCTTGAGGCAGTTTCCATGTTTTCCGATGAGTTGATGGAAGTAATGCTGGAGGAAGGTGAGATCAATCCGGAGCTGATCCGTGATGCCATACGCAAGGGGACTCTGGCCCTGGAACTTACTCCTGTTTTTGTTGGCTCTGCCTATAAGAATAAAGGGGTGCAGCCCATGCTTGATGGGGTGAACGCCTACCTGCCTTGTCCCACTGATGTTGAAAATATGGCACTTGATCTCAGCGAAGGGGAAAAGGAGTTTGCGGTTACCAATAATCCTGATGATCCTCTTATCATGCTGGCCTTCAAGCTTGAAGATGGCCGTTATGGGCAGTTGACTTACGTGCGGACCTATCAGGGAACGGTCACCAAGGGGGATTCGGTTTTTAACAGTCGGACCGGCAAGAAGGTGAAGATCGGTCGTCTGTGCCGGATGCATTCCGATGAGATGGAGGATATCGACTTCTGCGGATCCGGTGATATCGTAGCCCTTTTTGGGGTGGACTGTGCCTCTGGCGATACCTTTTGTTCAGGTGATATCTCCTGCTCTATGAGTTCCATGCATATTCCTGAGCCGGTAATTTCGCTCGCCATTACCCCGGTGGACAACAAGGCGCAGATCAATATGTCCAAGGCGCTGAACCGTTTCACCAAGGAAGATCCGACCTTCAAGACCTTTGTCGACCATGAGACCAATGAGACCATTATCTCCGGTATGGGTGAGCTGCATTTGGAAGTCTATGTCGAGCGGATGAAACGTGAATATAACGCCGAGGTTCAGGTGGGCGCACCGCAGGTGGCCTATCGTGAGACCATCACCACTCGGGCCGAGTTCAACTATACCCACAAGAAGCAGACCGGTGGTTCCGGTCAGTTCGGACGGGTGGCTGGATATATGGAGCCATTGGAAGAGGGTGAGTATGAATTTGTCGACTCTATTGTCGGTGGTTCCATCCCCCGGGAGTTTATTTCCTCTTGTGACAAGGGATTCCAGAAGAGTCTGGTCAAGGGCTCGCTCTGTGGTTCAGCGGTCACCGGTGTCCGTTGCGTGATCAATGACGGTGCCTTTCATGCCGTTGACTCCTCGGATGTGGCTTTCCAGCTGGCAGCCATTGGCGCCTTCAAGGAAGGGTATATGAAAGCCAAACCGGTGATCATGGAGCCGATCATGAAGGTCTCTGTGGAAGGTCCTACCGAGTTTCAGGGATCGATCATGGGCAGTATCAATCAGCGCCGTGGTATGATTATCGGAACCATGGAAGAAGGCAATTATACCGTGGTTGAGGCCGACGTGCCTTTGTCGGAGATGTTTGGCTATTCAACCACCCTGCGCTCACTGACCCAGGGTAAGGCTGAATTTACCATGGAATTCTCTGCCTTTAAACAGGTGCCAAAGCTGGTGAACGACGAGCTGATCAAGAAATATCAGAGTGAGAAGAAGAACGCATAGCCTTTGTCTCTGAGTGAATAGTTGTTTTTATACCGGGCATGGTTTCATGTCCGGCAGATCGTCCCTTTATGGACGAAGCAAATGAATAGTTAAAAGAGGTACGCGGACATGGGGAAAAAAAACCTGGTAATGAATAATCCGTTGCGAATTCTGGGACTTGAAAAAAAGGTTAAGGAAGATGGCGCCAGTATGGGCCTAGTCATGTCTCGTGCCGGTCTGGGCAAGACGGCTATTTTGGTACAGATTGCCCTTGATTCGATGCTCTGGGGCGATAAGGTCCTGCATGTCTCTATCGGTGAGGGTTTTGACAAGACCCGGGTCTGGTATGATGATATCCTGCGTCTGATGGCCGCAGAAGAGAAAAGTGAGAGCTTTCAGACCACTGTTGCTGAGATCATGCCGAATCGGATGATCATGACCTTCAAGGAAAGTTCTTTCAGTCAGGCAAAGCTTGAAGAACGGCTCGACGATCTGGTGCAACAGAAAATTTATAAACCTGTCTGCCTGATTATTGACGGATACGATTTCCAGAAAGGGACTCATGCTGCCCTTGAGGAATTTAAAGAATTCATGGTGCGGCATGGCTTGAAGAGGATCTGGTTCTCTGCAACTACGCATCGTGAGGACAAGCGTGAAAGTGCTATCGGGGTGCCTGCTCCTTGTCATGATATCGATGATCTTTTTGATGTGGTCCTGATGATTGCGCCCAAGAATGAGGCAATTGATCTGAAGATCCTTAAATGTGTCAGTTGTACGGTTGATACCGGCACCACGTTGATGCTTAATCCTTCCACCATGCTTATCCAGAAGGCATAGGTTGACGGATTAGTGATCAGGATCAGGATGTTGCCGGACTTTTTTGGTGATATCATTGGGTAAGCAGAGTGAAAACGGGTAGCTCCACAAGGAGATGCCCGTTTTTTTTTTGTATTAAACAGAGTGCTGGGGCGTCATGAAATTTAGACCTTGTATTGATCTCCACGATGGAAAGGTAAAACAGATCGTCGGTTCAACATTGAATGACGAGCGGCCTGAGGAGTTGCGCACCAACTTTACCGCAATTCATCCTTCTTCCTGGTTTGCTGAGCTCTATCGGCATGACAATCTCACTGGCGGACATATTATCAAGCTGGGACCGGGCAATGACGCTGCGGCTCTTGAAGCGCTTGCTGCCTGGCCTGGTGGGATGCAGATTGGTGGTGCCATAACAGCGGATAACGGTGGATACTGGCTGGATCATGGGGCCTCTCATGTTATTGTGACCTCTTATGTGTTCAGGGATGGGAAGGTTGATGAAGATTGTCTGCAGCGTTTGGTGCAGGCGGTGGGGCGGGAGCGGCTGGTGCTGGACCTGAGTTGCAGAAGGCGGGATGGTCACTATTATATCGTTACCGATCGTTGGCAGCGTTTTACGCAAGTTGTGATCAGTGAAGAGGTCCTTGCTAATTTTTCCAAGCTCTGCGCTGAATTTCTTATTCATGCCGCCGACGTGGAAGGGCAGTGTCAGGGGGTAGAGCAGGAATTGATTAAAAAGCTGGCAGCCTGGTCGCCCATTCCTGCAACGTATGCCGGAGGGGTCCGCAATATTGCTGATCTGGAGCTGATTCGCGATCTTGGACAGGGACGGTTGGATGCAACGGTGGGCAGTGCTTTGGATATCTTTGGCGGAACCGATATGACCTATGCGGAGGCAGTACGTTTTCACCAGGCTGAACAGCGTTGAACGGTTCGAGGTGGTTGTGAAAAAGAACAAAGGCTTGTGTCCTGAAGTGGTGGAAGCATCTCTTCTTGTTGATTTGAAGATTCAGGTTCCGCAGGATCTGTATATTGCCTATCAACGGTGTTCCTGGATTATTGTTCATGAGACCGGTAGACCGCCCATTGATGTGATGCAGGAGATGGTGCGTGATTTTCTGGTCAAGCATGGATGTTAACCAGTTGGAGAAACCTGCCTTTTTGTCTTCAGTATCGGATGAATTCTTGACCTCTTGTCTGACATTAGATACAATTACTTTTTAAAGGGAGTTCTTGGTGCCTAATTGTTTGATATTAAAGTTTTTTTAGGGGATCGTTTGGTGTGGAGCTTGATAGAGAAGGCCAGCGAAAAAAGATAGAAAGATTTATTCAGAAAATGCCCAGTCTGTCAACAACAGTGGGCAAGGTTCTGGAGATCTGCAGTCGCACTGATGCTTCACCCAATGAGCTGAATAAGGTCATTTCCCTTGATCCTGTTTTGACCGGCCAGGTGTTGAAGTTGATCAATTCGGCTTATTATTCATTGATGAGCAAGGTGACATCTTTGACTCGTGCCATCACCATGCTGGGGATGAATACGGTCAAGAATATGGCTCTCAGTACTGCCATTATTAATTCCGTTGCTGGTGTTAATAAATCAAAAGCCCTCCCTACTGCCAAGTTCTGGGCCCATTCTATTGGAGTGGGTGTGAGCGCCAAGTTGCTCGGTGTGGCAAGTGGAGTCTCGGTTCAAGGGCGGGAGGAGTTTTTTATAGCCGGGATGCTGCATGATCTGGGTAAAATTCCTTTTGGTGATGAGTATATCCATGTATTGTTAAGTGCCCGGCAGGAACAGAGGCCACTGGTTGAAGTGGAACGTGAGCTCCTGGGAATTGATCACCAGGACGTCGGGCGATTGATTGCCGCAAAATGGAAGTTAACTGGGTTCATGGCCAGTTGTATCTCTTGTCATCATGATATCTCTATAGCGGAGGACGCTTCCAGGGAAGTACCCTTGGGAGACGCAGATCGTGCCAAGGTGGCTATTATCTCTCTGGCAAATATGTTAATCAATATCCATGAGATAGGCTATGCTGGAGATCCTTTTCCTGAGTACAGGAATGCTGAAATGTTGCTTGAACTTTCGGGGCTGGATTGGTCTGATCTCGCTGCCATCAGCGGGCAGGTTGAAGAGGAGATTCAGAAGGCCCAAATCTTTTTGCAGGTATGAGTGATACCATGACCATGAAAATTAGTTTTTGGGGGGTGAGGGGTTCCATTCCCTGTCCCGGGCCATTGACCCAGAAATATGGGGGGAATGGGGCCTGTATAGAACTGAGGGTCGGGGACGATAACAGGCTTGTTATCATTGACGCCGGTTCCGGTATCAGGATGCTGGGAAACCAGTTGATGCAGGTCGATCTGCCCAAGGGACCGATCCGGGCTGAGATCTTTCTTTCTCATACCCATTGGGATCATATCATGGGCTTTCCCTATTTTGTTCCTATCTATGTTCCCGGTACCGAATTGAAGGTGTATGGTCCTGTTTCTTTTGAGGATGAGCCCTTGGCTGATGTTGTTGGTGGACAGATGCGGTATCGCTATTTTCCCGTCAATATGGGAGAGCTTAAATCTAAGATTGAGTATATCCGTTTGAGAGAAGAGTCCGGCAAAGATTATGGTGATGGACTGGTTTTGACCACCAAGTTTCTGAATCACCCCATTACCGCCCTTGGTTATCGTTTTGATTATCAGGGGAAGTCTTTTTGTACCTGCTATGATTTCGAACCGTTCCGCAATCTCTTTATTACTGACCCCGATCATCCTGATTACGATGAAGCTATGGCTGTTGAGGGTGAGGAGGTGGCCATGGAGCAGAATCAGGCCATGGAGGCCTTTTTCGCCGGGGCTGATCTTTTGGTTCATGACTGCCAATATACGGAAGCAGAGATGAAGAGCCGGGTTGGTTGGGGACATTCCAGTTTTGAATATGCCATTGCTGCGGCCAATCGGGCAAGTGTAAAACGACTGGCCCTGTTTCACCATGACCCGGATCGGACCGATCAGCAGATAGATGAGATGGCCGCCGTTTATTGTGAGCCAAGTCGCTATGGTGATACCGAGGTCTTTTTTGCCAGAGAAGGACAGGTGATAGAGTTGTGAAAGAATTGCTATGAAGATCGCCCTGGTGCAGATCAATCCTGTGATTGGTGATTTTGCGGCAAATTGTCGAGCCATAGCATCTTTCGCGGAACAGGCACATGCCTGCGGCTGTGAGCTTGTTGTCTTCCCGGAGATGGTTGTTTCCGGCTATCCTCCGCAGGATCTTCTGGAGAGGCAGTCATTTCTCGAAGACCACGATCGTGCTGTGTCTCAACTGATAAGTGAGCTCCCGCCCTTGGCGGTGATGTTTGGTTGTCTGGAGCGGCGATCTGGAAATCAAGGCAAGCCCTTGTATAATTCCGTGGTGGTGGCCCGGGGGGGAACAATTGTGCATCGGGTGCGCAAACAGTTGCTGCCGTCCTACGACGTCTTTGATGAGAGCCGTTATTTTGAGCCGGGACCCGAAGCCTCGCCCTATCAGCTTGGGGATATGACCTTTGGCATAACCGTGTGTGAGGATATCTGGCATCAGATAGCCGGCTGTTATCGCTGCGACCCTGTAGAATCTTTATTTTCCCGGGCGAAAGAACAGGGGCGCAGAATCGATTGTCTGATCAATGTCTCGGCTTCTCCCTTTCAGCGTGACAAGGAAGAGATGCGTCATTCCATCTTCCGTTCTCTTTGTTCCCGTTATAAGATCCCTTTTTGCTATGTGAATCAGGTTGGGGGGCAGGATTCATTGCTTTTTGATGGCCGCAGTCTGGCCATGAATGCCAACTCTGAGATTATTGCTAAATGCGCAGGTTTCGTCCCGGACATGGTGGTGGTGGATACTGATGGCTGGCGTGGGGAAACGCATGGCCCTGACCAGGAAGAGCCGGTGGCCTCCGTCTATGCTGCCTTAGTGATGGGGGTCCGTGATTATGTGCGCAAATGCGGATTTCGTTCCGTGGTCCTCGGCCTTTCCGGCGGCATTGATTCTGCCCTGACGGCAACTATTGCCGCTGACGCCCTCGGTGCTGAAAATGTGCTGGGGGTTGCTTTGCCCTCACCTTACAGTTCAGAGGATTCCATGGAAGACGCGGAAGCCCTGGCTGCAAATCTTGGCTGCACTTTCAAAGTTATTCCCATCACTCCCCTGTTTTCGGCCTTTAAGAAATCCCTGCAGCCTCTCTTTACCGGTCTTGGTGAAGACCTCACCGAACAGAATCTTCAGGCCCGGATCCGGGGAAATCTGCTCATGGCCCTGTCAAACAAACTTGGCCATCTCCTCTTGTCAACCGGCAACAAAAGTGAAATGGCTGTCGGCTATTGTACTCTCTATGGTGACATGAGCGGCGGTCTGGCCGTAATATCCGATGTGCCCAAGCAGATGGTCTATGAATTGGCCCTGTATGTGAATCGAGAACAGGAGCGTATTCCAGATCGCACCTTGACCAAGGTGCCCACTGCTGAGTTGAAGCCTGGACAATGTGATCAGGATGATCTGCCACCCTATGCGATCCTCGACCAGATCCTCGAGCTGCATCTGGAACAGGGGCTGGGGCTGGCAGTACTTGTGAAGGCTGGTTTTGATGAGTCGGTGGTGCGTGATGTCCTGCGTCGGATTCGCCTCAATGAGTACAAACGAAAGCAGTCGGCCATGGGCTTGAAGGTGACCAGCAAAGCATTCGGCTATGGCAGGCGCTATCCCAATGTCCACAACTATCAGGAATGAAAGGATGACCCCGGTGGAAGAAAAAAGTGCAAGGCGTAAGCTCTCCCGGTTGTGGCAACAGTTTGCTGTGATTCTAGTCCTGGTTGTGGTCTTTCTGCTTGTTATCCGTGAAATCCGGACGAAGCGTTCTGATCAGGTCTATGTGACCACCAGTGGCCGCATTGATATGTGCCTGTTCTGTCACAAGGAAGAAAAACTCGACGCGGCCCATGATGCACGGGTGATCGGCTGCGCCTCCTGTCATCTTGGTGATGCCATGGCCATTGATAAGGAGAAGGCTCATGCGGGGATGGTTATTAATCCCGGTGATCTGCGGGTGGTTGAGAAAACATGCGGGGTTGAAGGCTGTCATCCCACCGACGTCCAGAAGGTCAAGAATTCCCTGATGGCCACCAACCGGGGGATTATCGGTACCCTTCTTTTTTACTGGGGTGAGAGTGATAGTCAGGATACTGACCTTACGGTGGAAAAATTACTGGCCGGTAATAAAAACTCTCTAGCCCTGGATTATTATCGCAAGCTCTGTGCCACCTGTCATTTATGGAAGCAAAAAAATGATCTGCCTGGGGCCCCTGATTTTTTTAATGAGAAGGGCGGTGGTTGTACGGCCTGCCATTTTGTCATGCCCGAAGGCACAGAGCGCAAGGGGGTGACTGAGTTTGATGATGCCTCCAAGAGTGAGAAATCTAAGGTCCATCCCTTGATGATAAAAAAGGTACAGGATGTTAACTGCATCCGTTGTCATAATCGTTCCGGGCGCATTGGGATCTCCTATACAGGTGTTTTTGAATCGGAAGGATACGGCACGCCTTACGAGAAAGGGGGGCTGACCTCGAAACAACTCCCAGGTTCCCGCTTTTATCTGGAAGTTGCCGAGGATGTGCATCATAAAAAAGGACTGGCCTGTATTGATTGTCATACTCGCAATGAAATCATGGGCGATGGGGTGAGTTATGCCCATTATGAAGAGCAAGTGGAGATCTCCTGCACAATGTGTCATTCCGCAAATCCTGGGTTGACCCGTAAAGGGAAACCCGTGAATAATATTGCCATCAAAGAAGGACAATGGCAGTTGACCAGCAAGATAAGCGAGAAGGTACATCCGCTGCAGCTCCCAAAACAAGGGGTCTGCGATTTCAACGGCCATAAACGTGTCACCTGCGAGTCCTGCCATTCCACCTGGGTGCCTCAATGTTATGGCTGTCATGCCAAACGGGATGCAGGCCAGACCCATCTTGATAAGTTGACCCTCAAGGAAACTCCGGGGATGTGGGAAGAGGGCCGCTCGTATATCCGCTACGAGAAACCGATGCTGGCCGTGTGGAAAGATGAGGTAGTGATTGTCACTCCAGGTTGTCAGGATATTGTGAGTCTGGTTGATGAAAAGGGGAAGGTCGAGGGTGGTTTTAACCGCTTCACCATGGCTGCCATTAATCCGCATACCACCCAGAGCAAGGGCAGAAGCTGTGCTGAGTGTCACACCTCAACTAAGGTGGTGGGATTAGGCGAGGGAACAGTGACGGAGCAGGACGGGAAGTGGTCGTTCTCGCCACTTGATCAGGGGGTGGATACCTTTGCCGGTAAGACCGTCGGATTTGATGCCTTTGTTACCATCGACGGTAAGCCGCTGCAGCATGGATCACGAGCAGATCTGCGGCCTTTTAACGGTGATGAGCTGCGTAAGATTCTGCGGGTTGGGCTTTGTATTGAATGTCATACTGAATACAGCGATCCGGCCTGGAGGAATTATAATGCAGAGACCAAATGCCCTGTGCAGAAGTTTGAAGATAAGGGTCAGAAGTAGTTGGGGTGGCGGCTGTTTTCGTAGCCTGATAAATTTACACATTCCTGTTGGGTTACAACACACAAAAACGTGCCTGATCCAACCTACTTTGGATTCTCTTTGCCGAGATGGAGCAGAGAACTCGTCACCGTCCCATGCCATACTGGGATTAACCAATAACTTTCCGGCTTCTGTTGGATGGTAGCGCGAAGGGTTTCGCTCAGCCAGTGGCTGTCTTCCACCAGATTGTAAAAAACAGAATCAGTTCCGATAAAGCCATCCAGCATATGAGTCAGGATGTGCAGTACTTTGCTGGGGTATCCTAATTGAAGACAGAGCAGATCTTCAAGCTCTGTCAGGCCCGTATCCTGAAGTTCTTTTAATAAATCCCTGCAGAATCTATGGTTGGCAGCAATTCCTTTTTCAATTTCCATCCAGAAATTTGTACTGGAGGCAGATCGGATTTCTTCATCCTTTATGGTATTTGACTGATAAACAATAAGTTGCGTCGTGTTGATAAAATGGATGGTCTGTTGACGGGCCTGCCCGAGATTGTTACCGGTTGCCAGAAAAAGGTGCTGCTGGTTGAGTTGGGTACAGGTCTTGGAAGGATTCATGGGTCAGCTTTATTTCTCGCGCAGTGACGCAGAGAAGAGCTTTTTGTGATTTTTCTCTGCGTCTCCGCGCCTCTGCGCGAGATTATTCTTTGAGTCATGCCATAAAAAAAACCCCTGTCGAATGAACGACAGGGGTTTTAAATGCTTATTGCTTTTTATACGTCAAAACGTATTAGAAGCTCATGGTCAGATGATGGCTGGCCAGTAAAATGGATTCGGTATCTTGGTACTTTGTTCCCAACTTGAAGAAGTCGCCAGTGTCAAGATAACCAAGGTGTACGGCATAGATCAGGTTGTCAAGCAGTTTGTAGGCAGCGCCGACATTGTACTCAAAACCGTATTCGTCATCATAGCCAGGCAATTCCTTGTCGGCCATGGCATACCCAAAACCGGCATGCAGGGTCAGATCCTGACTGGCAGCAAAGTCTGCAGTAAGAACGACAGCATTGACACCGGCGGTTTTGGCCTTGGCACCCCATTCATTTGTTGTACCTTGGTCGTTGTTCAGGATGTTGCCAAAGACGCCGGTCAGGATATAGAGCGGTTCGAAGTCAGCACCAGTGCCACCGTAGCTTTCCAGGTCGGTATCTTTAGCATTGTCATCACCACTGGTGTGGAAGTACATGGCATGGCCGGTCAGATCATTCATTGTTGCGTTGAAGTCAGCGATAAAGGCGAGTTGGCTGATATCCTGATCTTTTTGGACACTAGTCCCAAAATCTTTATCACCAAACTTGTAGTCAAACTCTGTATCAAATCCCATATTTTCGCCGATCTTGAACTGACCAACGCCCTTGACACGATGGGAAGCGGTCTGATAGCCATAGGAGAAAATTGTAGCTCCGGTATTCGTGTCAATTGATGCGGTATCAATAATAGCAGCATTGTTTTTTGAATAGCCATATCCCAGACTAGCTTTACCCCATCCACCATTCATAGTGGCGCCGACTTCAAGGTAATCGGAGTCTAAGTCGTCATCGCTTACCACCGCGAAATCACCTGAGCTTTGAACATAGGCCTCACCTTCAACCATCTTTTGGACGAAAGCATACGTGGAGAACTGCTCTCCAAAGAGCTTAGCAGAGCTCCAGAAAATACGGTCTCCGGCGGTGGCGCTATCAACAAAAGGAAGTCCCCAGGCACCGGCTGAACGACGACCGATTTCCCAAGTACCGATGGGTGATTTGTAAACCAGCCACAATCTCTCGATGGACATGTTCCTGCCATTGTTGACATCTGTGTCGTCCTGGGCTCCCCAGACTGTGCCCCAGTCGATGAGACGAACCCGGCTCTTCATGCTGACCTTGTCATTGACAATCATTTCGGCCTCAATGTTGAACATGTGCTGCATCCAGGCATCAGAATTGGTGTCAGCGGCACCAGGATTGGTGGCCAATTGAAAGCCCTGGCCTCCAAAACCGTTATAGGCGGCAGCGCCCATGCCCTTGTCAATATAGAAACCATCAACGGTATAATCGCCTTTGATCTTAAGTTCCAGCGCTGCAGCGCTTGTTGCAATGCCGGCCACCAGGCCGAGAGCAGCAACGGTAGAAAGTATTTTCTTCATCTCTTTTCTCCTTAATATTCAGGATAATTTGTTTCAGGTAACCCACTGTCACCATACAACCTTTTTAGGCCTGGTACAAAAACAGTATCCAGGTACAAAATTTTATACATAAGGTTCATATATAATGGAGAAGGGGTAAAGTCAAGCCTTAGATTTCTCCTGGTTCATTTTTTTTCAAAAAACGGGTAAGGTACGGAAAATAAGTTTATGCTGCAAAATATTTTGCATCTTTTCATGTTGATTTCTTAACTTTTTTGAGTCTATGTCACATCCTGATTCTCCCAATCCCTGGCTTTTTTTCTGCATGGTGGCCATTGGCGTCTTTCTTTCAACAATGGACAGCAGCATGGTCAATGTGGCTCTGCCTACTATTATGCGCAGTTTTACCACGACCCTGGCGCAGACAGAATGGGTGGCATTGATCTACCTCCTGACCATTACCATTACTCTATTGATCTGGGGGAGACTTTCGGATCGTCTGGGAAAGGGGAAAATGTATTTGCTGGGGATGCTGATTTTCAGCATCGGTTCTGTGCTCTGCTATCTGTCATCGTCACTGTCCATGCTTATCTTCTGCCGTTTTATTCAGGCCTGTGGCGCTTCGATGATGATGTCATCCGGTCCGGCCATTATTAAGATGGTCTTTCCAGTACATCAGTTAGGCAGAGCGTTGGGGCTTGTTGGTATTGCTACTTCCATTGGCCTGATGAGCGGGCCGGTGGTGAGTGGTTTTCTGATCCAGTTTTTTTCCTGGCGTTTTCTCTTTCTGGTGACCGTGCCAGTCAGCTTGCTTTGTTTTGGGGTTGGTTGGTACTGGCTGCTGCCGCTTATCCCTTCTCCCATTCCTGGAAGTTTGAAAATGACACGTTTCGACTGGACAGGCCTGGTGGTCTGGACTCTGCTTCTTGCTTTGGCAGTCCTGGCCTCGACCCATTACGGTGCATTTTCCAGGACAATAGCCTTGGCAGGGATGTTCGGGTTCTGTGTACTCCTTTTTCTCTTTAAAATGATTGAACACAGGGCTGAAGAACCACTTTTGCCTCTGTTCTTATTTAAGGATCGCTATTACGCCATTGGCATGAGCTGTGCGGCGCTCTCTTTTGTCGTGCTTTTTGTGGTCCTGCTCCTTATTCCTTTTTATCTTGATTATGTGCTTCTTCTCCCTATTAAAAGGATTGGTCTGGTGATGATGTCGGTGCCGCTGGCGGTGTTTGTGGTATCTCCTCTGTCCGGTTGGTTGTATGACCGAATGGGAGCCAGATTGCTTACCACCACCGGTCTGGCTCTTTGTTGTCTTGCTCTGGTCTTTCTTTGTTTTCTTGACGAGCACTCAGTGGTGATTGATGTTGCATGGAGACTGACCCTGCTGGGTGCTGGTCAGGCCTTGTTTCTTTCTCCGAATACGGCTTCCGTTCTGGCTACCGTTGATTCGCGTCATATTGGTATCACTTCCGGCATGCTGGCCACAGCGCGGAACCTGGGGATGCTGGTTGGTGTTACCCTTGCAGGTCTGATTTTCAGGGAGGTTTTTTCTTTCTTGAGTGGGGGATTGGATGTGAAAGATTTTAGCTCAGTTCATACCACAGCGTTCATCCGCTCTCTGCAGATAAGTTTTGGCCTCACCGCGTTCGTGGCAATGATTGGGGCCCTGCTTTCTGGTCGCAGAGAATGAACCGCAGATCTCTGCGTCTTGCGTGAGAAGAATGTTTTTATTCTGAAGGATGCATTTCGTTGTTTATCGGTAGGGTCACGGTGGCAACGGTCCCGCAGCTGGCTCCTGCTTGCAGTGAAAAGGTGCCCTGATGTTCGACAACGATTTTCTTGACCAGGGTCAGTCCCATGCCTGTGCCGTAGATCTTAGTGGTGAAAAAGGGGTCTGCTACCTTGGCCATATTGCCATTGATGATACCTGCTCCACTATCGGTGATGAGAATTGAGACGCTTGTCGGATCCTGCTTGACGCTGACATTGAGAAGGCCACCATTGGGCATGGCCTCAATACCATTACGGATCAGATGCAGGAGCATTTGTCTGATCATTTGGGCGTCGAGATAAAGAGAGGGACCTGGTTCGTGGAGGTTGAGCTGATAGCTGATCCCCTGTTTTTTCATGGCACCATAGAGCAGCATGACACTCTTGCGGATCAGTGGATAAAGGGGCTGGTTGTTTTTTTGGGCTTTGTTTTCAGTAACAAAATTAAAAAGATCTTCGAGTGTGGATTCAATCTTGGTTGCATCCTGGGCCATGATACCGAGAAATTTAAGGATATCGGGATCGGTGACTTTCCTGGTGAGTAATCTTGCAGTACCACCGATTGAAGTGATGGGATTGCGGATGGCATGGACCAGTTGGGCCGACATGTGGCCGAGAGCCGTATAGCGTTCGGCATCAACCAGCAGATCCTTGTTTTTTTCCAGCTCCTGGGTGACAGCCTCAAGCTCATGCATTTTGAAGAGCATCTTGGTGTAGAGATAGCTGTGCTCAATGGCCAGGCTTGCCTGACTGGCAAAGATTTCCAAGTCGGCGATATCATCATCGCAGATTGGGCGTAGCGTGATAAAATTATCGGCGATAAGAACGCCAAGGGATTGACTGGGAGAAAAGAGGGGGACAATGATAAAGGTATCGTTTTGCAACAGCTCAAAGAGCTGGGTGCTGACAGGGACATCCTGGGCCATGCCATTCTGGACGAGGATACTTTTTCGTTCGGCGCAGGCACGAATGAGAGTATGGTCCTGATCGGTAACCGGGATGGAAAACTTTTTGATGATCCTGTTTACTTCCTGGTTGGAGTCTGAGAGGGAAAGTTTGAAATTCAGAATGATATCATTCAGGTTCATATTTTTTATCTTGAGGTCTTCCCAGACGCGGCCAGCCTCTTCTCGGGAGGAGGGGCCGATAGCCAGTCGTCCCTGCAGCACCTGATGCTCCAGGTCAAAGAGGGCGAGAAAGGCCCGGTTGAACTGCAGCCCTTCGCTAGCCGTGATTCCCACCAGAATGGCCTGAAGGACATCGTCGAGTTCTACGCTGCTTAGATAGGCGGTGTTCATCTTCAGATTGAGCTGATGGAGAAACTGGGTACGGAAATTGGTGGCCTCAAGCTTCTTCTGGTAGAGGCGGTTGTCAATGACCAGGCGCCGTTTTTCCAGGGTAGTGTTTACCGCGTGATTAAAATCTGCAAGGTGCATCGGTTTGGTCAGGTAGTCATCGGCTCCCAGTCGCAGACAGAAAAGTGCAGTTTGCAGGTCTTCGGTGCCGGTGATCATGATAATGGACGTATCTGGATAGTGGCGGGCCAGGTCTGCCAGGAGCTCAGTTCCTTTGCGGTCGGGTAGTTCTATGTCGAGCAGGGCGAGGGCAACTTTTCGGCTGTGCAGCAGTTGCAAGAATTCTGCGGCCGTCGCAGCATGGAGTACGGTATATCCCTCTCTGCTGAGAAAATCCTGAAAGAGGATGAAAATATCCTGTGAGTCGTCAACGACAACGATAACCTCATCAGAATTGATAAGTTGAGATGGCTGCATAGGGTAATTTTATGGAGATGTTAGAGCTGATGCTTAACCAAGAAAAAATTTTATTCTTATCATGATCTGTTTGATTGTACCGCCTTGGTTGAAAAATAAAAGGAAAAATCGTATAAGCCATGGGCAATGGATTTGTTTTTGTTGAATGGTCTTAATGTTTCAGAACAAAAGAGGATGTGGTGGTAGAGGTAAATGACACAGAATTGAAGAAGGTGATCGGCGACTTCCTCGATATGGGGCATCTGGACAACATTGTTGCCATGTTCCGCAGGGAGCCGAGATATTATGCCTGGACTGGTGAGATCCTCAATGATCCGCGTTTTCAGGTGCGGCTTGGGGTCTCTGTTCTTTTTGAGGAATTACGCGCTGTTGATCACGATAAAATCGATCTGGCAACGTCCTCACTGCTGGCTCTTCTTCATTCTGTACCACTCCAGCCATCCTACGTGCGTGGTGAGGCGGTCAGTGTCCTGGCCATTATCGGTAGTGATACTGCCATGGAAGGTGTGCGGGCCATGATGAGTGACGCTGATTCTCAGCTTGTTGAAGTGGCGAGGGATATTTTGGGAGAAAGTGTGTGAAGGAAATTTTTGCCGGTGGTGGTTTGTTGGCCAGACATCTGTCATCCTTTGAAGCGCGTTCAGGCCAGCTAAGGATGGCAGAGGCTGTGCAGGCCATCCTGTCAGTGGATGAAAAGGTCGGAGCGGAGGGTCAGCGGGCAAATGTGCTGCTGGTTGAGGCGGAAACAGGCATCGGTAAGACGCTGGCGTATCTCATACCGGCCCTGCTTTCTGGTCAGCGGGTGGTAGTGTCAACCGCTACCATAAATCTCCAGGATCAGATCCTGAACAAAGAGATTCCCTTGATAGAGCGGGTCTTGGGTCGATCTGCCTCCGCCCTCTGTGTCAAGGGGAGGCAGAATTATCTGTGCCTATATCGTTGGAATCAGTTTCGCAGTTCACCACAGCTTTCTCTGGTGGAAGACACCAATATCGGTAAGATTGAAAAATGGCTGGAGACAACCAGCAGTGGAGATCGGGCCGAACTTTCCTGGCTGGCTGATGGCTCACCGCTCTGGCCGAAGGTCTCAGCTCAGTCCAGTCAGTGCTTGGGCGGTGACTGTCCTGATGGCGCTGCCTGTTTCGTCAATCGCTTGCGTAAACAGGCAGGATCTGCCCGGCTTCTTATTGTTAATCATCATCTCTTCTTTTCTGATCTGGCCTTGCGTCAGGCCGGGTTTGCCGAGATTCTGCCCCGGTATCAGGCGGTGATCTTTGATGAGGCCCATCATTTGGAGAGTGTGGCGACTCAATTCTTCGGCAAGAACTTCAGTCAGTATCAGCTTCTGGATCTGGTCGCTGATATTGAGCGTCAGGTAGAGGCGGATCTGCCGACCAAGAGTCGCGATAAAATCAGCAGCTTTGTTCGCGGCCTCTTGCCGCGCATGGAGCGTTTCGCCCTGCTTTTTCCTGCCCAGCGAGGCAGATACCCGCTGGCGGACCTTATTGCCGCTCATAGTTCCTGGCCCCAGGAGGTGGAGGGGGTAGCAACAGGCATTGATCAGTTAGCCGAGCTGCTGGCTGGGCAGTCTTCTAAAGGTGAGGTCTGGAATGCTCTCAGCGCGCGGTCGGTCGAGCTGGCAGCCAACCTTCGTCATATCTGTTTTCCACCGGAGAGGGGGGCGGAGGATGGTTTTGTCCATTGGTATGAACGGCGCGAACGGACGATCACTCTTTCCGCCACTCCGGTTCGGATCGCCAGTGAACTGGAACGGACGCTTTATTCTTCAGTCCAGAGTTGTATCATGACCTCCGCCACTCTCTCTGCCGGTGGGGATTTTTCTTATGTCAAAGAACGATTGGGCCTGGGACCGGAGACAGCGACCCTGCAATTTCACTCCCCTTTTGATTATGAGGGGCGAACGCTGGTCTATGTGCCGGAAAAAGGTTTTCCTGAGCCTGCCGACGCAACCTATACCAACAAGGTCTGCCAGCAGGTACTCGAGCTTCTGCAGATCAGTCAGGGGCGGGCTCTTGTCCTTTTTACCAGTCTCAAAGCCATGGATGTGATGGCGGAATTTCTTGAGTCCCGAATTTCCTATCCAGTCCTGGTGCAGGGGCGGGCTTCACGGCAGGCCTTGTTGGCCCGTTTCAAAGAAACCACGGATTCGGTGTTGTTGGCGGTTGCCAGTTTCTGGGAAGGGGTGGATGTGCCGGGTAACTCTCTGAGCTGCGTGATCATCGATAAACTTCCCTTTGAGGTGCCAAGTGACCCGGTGATTCAGGCCCGCATCCAAGCCATTACCGATGGCGGTGGTAAACCTTTTTTTGATTTTCAAGTGCCCAGAGCCATTCTCACCCTGCGTCAGGGGGTGGGGAGACTGATGCGGGCTGCTTCAGATTGCGGGGTTATCGCCATTATGGATGTTCGTCTGTTTACGAAGGGCTATGGTCGCAGCTTTCGCGCCAGTCTGCCGCCTTCGCCGGTGGTTCGCAGTTTGTCGGATGTACGGGATTTTTTTGAACAAAAGTGCGATTCGCATGATAATTCTAGGGGGTGATAGGGATGGGGGCAACAGAACAATTTGCCGGAGCGACTGACGGGTCAGGGTTGATGGCAGCCATTGGACCTGATCTGGCCAGGATTGAACAGGCCATGCAGGCCGATCTAGCCACGCTGACCAGTGACACAGATGTGTTGCTTGCTGAGGTGCTGCGCTATGGTCTTTTTAATGGCGGCAAGCGGATTCGGCCATTGCTCACCGTGCTTTGCAGCCGCCTATGTGGTGGAAAGAATGTGGATGTAGTTCCCCTTTCCATTGCCTTCGAGTATCTCCATTGCGCGACCCTGTTCCATGACGATGTGATTGATCAGGCCCTTACCCGTCGGGGCCGGCCGGCAATCAATGTGGCCTTTGGAGAAACTGCGGCGATTCTGGCCGGGGATTTCCTCCATGCCCGATCGATGCTGCTGGTTGGGAGAGGGGGAGGGGTGCAGGCCCTGGAGATCTTCTGCGGGGCCACAACTGCCATGGTGGATGGTGAATTCCTGCAGCTCCATAATGCCAGCAATTACAATCTGGCGGAAGCAGATTATTTTGCGGTGATCATGGGCAAGACGGCCAGGCTGATTGGCGCAACCTGTGAGATCGGAGCCCTGGTTGCCGGTGCCGCCATAGAGGAGCAACAGGCGCTGAATAACTATGGACTGCATCTTGGCTGTGCCTTTCAGATTATCGATGACCTCCTTGATTATCTGGGAGATGAGGCCAAAACAGGTAAGTCTGTCGGCAATGATTTTCGGGAAGGAAAGATGACCCTGCCGCTGATTATCGCCATTGGCAGGGCTGAAGAAAAGGATAGGGAACGATTATTGGCCATGCTGACAAGTGTGGAGGCACGCACCAGTGGTTTTACTGAGGCCAGTGCCCTGATCGCCCGTTATGATGGTTTTGCCCTTGCCCGTCAGAAGGCCGAAACAATTATTGCCGATGCCCTTGTCCAGTTGCGTATCTTTGATCAGGATGCGGTCCAACGGGAATTGGCGGTGTTGGAAGGCTTGGCCTACTATGTCTTGAATCGGAAGAAATAGGGATGGCGTTGCCAAAATGGCCCAATACTTCGTTGAGCCGCATCCTTCGTCATTTTGACGATGCCGATAATTCTGAATTTTTCAACATACCATAATCGGTAATTAAAGGACCGCGACCGTGAATGGTTTGTGGTGGATATGAAGATGGAACGGAAAAAAATTGTCAGGAAAAGAAGCACTGGTCGTAACAGCAGAAAAAGAAGCTGGCTGAATGTTCGGAGGGTTATCCCTCTTTTCCTTCTTATTTTTCTGCTGCTGTTTTCAATGGCCGCAGCCGGCTATGTGATTTTCTTCCATGCCACCCCCAGCCAGGTGTCGCTTTCCGGTAGTTAAGGGTCGCGGAAAATACTAATGGGGCTTAGTTCTACTTTGTCACATTAAAATGCGATTTAACATATTGAAATAGTTGCAATTTAATGCTATAAGAGTTGTATTTTTTTCATCAATTCTTAGGAGGTAAAATGAGCCACATGCCAACCCCAAAAAATCCAGACCGATAGGAGAAAAAATGACAGCAAACGACCCCTCACGGACCTGTCGGTCTCATTTTGTCTTTTTCATGAGCGTTACAAAAAGTTCTTCGTGACCAAGACTCGTTC
>VMSP01000172.1 GCA_013792135.1 Desulfocapsa sp.
GGTAGCGTAGAAAAAGAGAGACCTTGACGATGTGAGAGTAAAAAATGCCCTCCCCTTTATGGTAATAATAGTTTTGGCAAACTAACCATAATAAAGGAGGGCAATATGGGATTTCTCCCACAGTGCGAAGGTATCATTGTTGATTTTGAATGTCAATTTAAGGTGCAATTAAAAGACAGCCGGATCTCCACGATCCTTGCAGCTTTTGCAATGCTGTTGCCGCAGTTGTTGACAGATTTTTTTCAGAAAGTGCTTATTGGCTTTGGTGAATATGTCATGGCGCTGAAGAAAAAACCGTTTGCCTGTAAGTGCGGCAATGACGCTGATTTCATATGGAAGACACGTCATGGTAAGAAGACGAAAATCCATGGATTTTACCGTTGGCTGGAACTGCAACAGTTACAAGTACAGTGTAAGCGATGCGGGAGTAAGATGTACATCCTTCGGAAGCTGTTGGGGATGGAACCAAAGAAGCGGATAGCCCCGGAAATTTATCGTAAGCTTGGCCTGCTTGGCTCACTGACAACCTTCCGGGTGGCGGAGAAGATCGGTTGCATGTTCGGTTGGGCCGTGGATAAGATGACAATATGGAAGGCAGTTCAGCAGACGGCATCTGAAATAGAGTTCAAGCTGGACGCCAATGAGCTTCCCCATGGCGAAGCAGACGGTACAGGGATCGGTATCAAAGGCATCGCCAAACGTGGGAAGGAACTGAAGGTTTTCATCCAATACAAGAAAGGTGGAGGCGTTCGGGTGGCTGGCCTTGATCTTGGGAATTACAATGGTTCATGGAACAAGCTTTTTCAGAACAGTATAGAGATATTCAAGGGGTTCAGCCAGTTTCTCCTGCTCACGGACGGCGATTCCTCGATCCTGGACAGCTTGAAGGATAAAGTCAAAATTATCTTTCAGCGATGTCTGTGGCATATCCCGCATCAGGCTAAATTTTCCTTATGGCAGGATAAGGTAAAACACAAAAGTGAGGATTGGCTCCATATCATTGCAGAACTTATGGAGATATGTGCCATCCGACCCCTTGTCGATTGTCCACAAACGATCGAAATGATGGTAGAATCAAAGAGAAAACGCCTGGACGAAATAATCAGCTTTTGCAAAGAAAAGCAATATTCGCATACCGTTTCATACCTTGAAAACGCTCAGCCAGATATGTTTACAGCAGTTGAAAATAGATTGAATGGAAAAACGACAAGCAAAGTAGAGAGGGTTATGCGAACGGTGAACATGAGAGCAAATGTGAGCAAGTGGAGCCCGAGCGGCGCCCTTAATGTCACCAAGGTTCGACTGGCTTATTACTACAACGGCTTTGACGCATAGAAATGTAATCGGGAGGGCTTTTCCTCAGGTCTCCTATTGACAACGCTACC
>VMSP01000166.1 GCA_013792135.1 Desulfocapsa sp.
AAAGCAAGGGGGCACGGAATGTTGCCCAGGCAATGCGTAAGCTGTCATTTAACGTGGGCTCTGTTCTTGGCTGCCTGAATATTACCGGAAAGAATCACAGCCCTTCAATGCATGTAGGGTTAGCATAAATTTACCGTGTCCCAGGCATGCCTTTTACGAAGTTTCGCAGGCTCACTTTTCTCTGCGAGGACATCACTTGTTGAATATATTGAGAAGAGCTCCATTTGCGAGGTCTGATCGCAGATCGGTCAGCCAATTTTCGATATCTTCCTCTTGCCAGTAGAAGTTGTAACGTCTCCATAAAAGAGTGCTTTCCGGGGTGAATTTTTTGATGAGATCCAGTATCTCCTGGCCATTTATAGCTTCGTTGCTATGAATACAGTGGCTGAGAATATCGGCCATCTGAACGATCAGTGTAAATTCGGTATTTATTGGAGCGGTCTCGGGGTGATGGTGGTAGCCGGTGGAGGCACAGAGCTGTTCAGGAAAGAGCCAGCGATTAAGCAGGCGCATGCCTACCTTGTCATGGCTGATCCCGAATTTCTCCTCTTCTTCAGAAGAAAGAGAAAGCGGCAAGTGCTCAGAGATTTCCGGTACAGAGCTATAATAGTTAGGAAAACTTATGAGCAGGATAAGTTTTCCTATATCGTGGATGAGTCCGGCGATGAAGAGTTGGCTCGGTGAATATCCTGTTGTGTGCGTAGCGATAATCTTGGCTGTAAGTCCGCAGGTTAAAGAGTGCTGCCAAAGGGCGTCAATGTCATGTTTATTCGTGTTTCTGAATTTTCGAAAAGAGCTAAAAACTGCCTGGGTCAAGATAATGTTACGGATTTCCTGGAAGCCGAGAACCACAACCGCTTCCTCGATGGAGCATACTTCCCGCGGTCTGCCGAAGAAGGCGGAGTTGGCTATCTTGAGGATAGCGACACACATGGATTGATCAGGCAGGACGGCCTGCATAAGCTCATGGGCCGAACTCTCCGGGTCGCCGGTAATCTCTAAGACCCGGATGACCGTGCTTGGAAGTGGGGGAAAGGAGTCTATGTGCTTGATAATTGATGCGATATTTGAATGGGGCATAATGAGAGTATGGCCTGTATTGAGGGAGATCGGTCACTGAGTGTGGCCGGATGATTGAGAGGTTTTTTCTGTGACCAGCAATCTTGTTTGCGAGAGAAGCTCTTCGTCAAGGGGGAAAAAATGCTGTTCGCGCAGAATGTCGAGCGTCAATAATACCAGTGACGGATCCCATTGAGTACCGGCCCCCCGGGCGAGTTCGTGCAGGATCTCGGATGGGCTAAGACGATTTCGGTGCGGCCGATCAGAACTCATAGCAGCAAGACCATCTGCCAGGCTGAATATTCTGGAGGCAAGGGGAATTTCCTCTCCAGCCAGTCCCTCTGGATAGCCGTTGCCGTCATAATGTTCCCCCTGACATAGCAACATGTTACGTTCATTGGAGAAATAGTCAAAGTGTTGCGTAAGCTCGGCAAGCTTATATGGCAAATCATTGATCACTTTTCTGTCATTATAACTGAATTTCTCTTTTTTTGAGAGTAACTCCCGGTGGAGCAGTAAACGGAAACAGTTGTACAGCATGAGGGCATTGGAAAATGTTTCGAGAATGGTCTTGGGAAGCCCCAGGCGCTCACAGAGCAGGTGGACGTACTGTGTGGCTTTTTCTGTATGTTCATCCTGATGTTTGCCGGTGACGTTCTGGGTCAGGATCTGGATAGAGGCAATGGAGCTGTCTTTGGTTTTTTCAAGGATCCGCCGCAGCGTCTCTTGTAATAAGGCAACAGTGTCGATCTTTTCGTCTATTATAAAATGGCGTTGATCATAGACTATGACACGGTTACGTCCTTCTGATTTGGCTCTATATCTTGCCTTGTCAGCCATGTTGATAAACTCATCTTGATTCTTAGGATGATGTTCCAGCAAGGACGCAAGGCCAATAGACACGGTCACAGAACGACTATGGTGACCACTGGTGAATGGTTTGCCCGAACATGCCAGACGTAGTTTATCCGCATACTCACTGCCCTTTGTGATGTCTGTTTTAGGAAGAAGAACAATAAAGTCACTCCCCCCAAAACGAAAACAGATATCGTCGTCTCGAGTGCTTTGGGTGAGTCGTGCTGAAAATTCATTGAGGATGGAATCGCCAAAGAGCTGGCCGGATATCCTGTTTGTCTCATTGAAATAATCAATGTCGATGAGGAGCATGGTCAGGTCGGTGTTCTGAGTTCTGGCCTTGAGTATTTCTCTTTCGAGCGTCTGGTTAAGATGTCTACGGTTAAAAAGTCCGGTCAGTCCATCTCGTACTGACAACATCTTCAGGTAATGGATCTGCTGTTCCAGAGATTGTTTGCATTGGTGATTTTTACTTCTCTGATTTTGTAATGCGTCTTGGCAGGAAAGCAGTTCTTGTTTCAAGTGGTGGATGTGGAGCAAGGAGAGAATTTTACTCCGCAGGAGAGATGGAATGAGTGGTTGAGAAATATAATCAATATAATACTCTCCCTGTTGCCCGGTATCAGAAGTTGAAAGCTCTTCCTCCGGAGAGACAATAAGCAGCATGGTTGTGGCTGGAGAGAGTGAAAACGCGTGAAACTCATTTATTGCCGGCATGGTCTCATCGAGGATGAGGAGAGAAAAGTCATGTTCTTGGCAAAGGTGTTGTGTCTCGGTCGCATCAGTGGCCAGAAATATTTCGGAAATGATCTCAGCTTGCAGCAGGTTCTGTACTGTTTTTGCCAGAACAGAGTTGGCCTTATGGTGTGATCCTGCCACTAGAATTTTAACAGTCATGGCAGTCAGTTTGGAGAAAAGTATTTGTTTGATGCAGAAAAATCATAACTTTTTTGGGTCGAACTCAGGCTGTCTGGAAAAGGCTGTGTCTATAAGATTTTGTAGTTCCTTTTTAATTTCCTTGGCCGGAGGGATCGGTGAGAGGATCGGCAGAATTTTTTCAACGGGTTGAGGAGGCTGGATGCGCATTTTCTCTTCCATGGTGATAATGTTATCAGTGTCAATAGCGCCTGCCATAGGGCCGGAACTGCCAAGAGCTTCCCCGTCCATACCCCGGAGAAAAAGCATGATGCCGCTGATATCATTTTTTTGGTAAAAGAGATTAATCTCTTCCTTGATCGTTTCTCGGTCTTCGGCCAGATCAAGAATATTCTGCCGATACTCGGCAACATGTTTTTCCAGAGAATCGTAAAGGTCAAAAAACATATTTTGAAAACGCCATTTTCGGGTAAGGCCATGGACGTGAATATCTTTCAACACCTGTTTTCTGATGGTGGCTGACTTGGTTATGTATTGATCATAAAAAAGCACCTTGCCCAACCCGGTGATCTTGAACAGATCATTGATCAGAACGTTGTCTCTTAGTAGAACATAGAGGCGAACAAGATCGAAACCAATCTTGTTTTCCAGTTCCAGAGCCGAGGTAATAATGTTTTGTTGATATGCATTGGTATCCTCTTCAATAATCTTGCGAAACCCAAAATAACGATCTGCAAGCTCTTTCTTGACCTCAAAGGCCAAGGTATAATTAAGATCCGGCATGGAGACACCTTGTATGCGTAGGGTTATTCTATAATAAGAAACCTCTGCTTTTGTCCAGAGCTGTTTTATTATAGCGACTTCAGTTGCCATATGCAATAATTCTGGACGCTCTCAATGAGTGTTAAAAATAGTGAGATTTTGTTTCAACGTGGAGAGTGAGATGAGGTGCTGATGGCCAATGATGGAAATTTAGTTCTTGCGGCTCTTCTCAGGCGCTTCTTGCCATGGAAATGCTTCGGTTCTTTCCTCTCAATGGCTTAAAACCGTTGTGTTTTCCTGGCCTCGGCAAAAATGAGATTGGGCTCAATCTGCTGGCGGTTCAGGACGGTGAGTGGATCGATGGCGGCGTTCTGGCGACGGATCTCCAGATGGAGATGGGGGCCGGTTGTCATTCCCGTTTGACCAACCTGACCGATGGTTTGTTCCGAGCTGATTTGTTCTCCCTTACGCACGGAAAGTTTGGAAAGATGGGCGTAAATGGACGTCAGGCCATTCCCATGATCAATCTCGATCATCTGGCCATAGCCACCATTATTGCCGGAAAAAGTGACTATCCCGGAGCTAAGTGGTTTGACCGGGGTACCTGTTGGTTGGCTGATGTCAATCCCGTCATGGTGCAGTGCTTCACCCAGAACAGGATGCTGGCGCATGCCGAACAGGGAGGTTATTTTCCCAACAACGGGAGATTGAAATGTTGTTTTCGGCAGAATTTCAGCTGTATTCTTTAGTATGGCAGTGAGATCAGATGCGGATCTTGATACCGGTCCAGATAACTGTCCAAAAATCGGGGGAAATGCTAGCACAGCTATCGTTCCAGATGTCGAGTCAGATGACGGTTGACGAATGCTGCTGAGATCAATTTTCTGTCCCGGAAAGATGCTGTCCTGGCTCGTCAGATGGTTCAGATCGGCGATCTGGCTCACCATGTTATAGAGATCGTTCCTTGACTGATTGATGCCAAGTCTCTTGGATTCTGCGGCCACAATCTCGGATAAAGTATCCCCTTGCTGAATAGTATAGTTTTTGTCAGATGTGATAGGGGCTTGTGCCGTTGGGAGCGTTTTGTTTTTTTGCAGCTTGGTGGCTTCTGAAAGTATATCCTGAAATTGATGGGCAGGCTGGTGAGCAGTGGTTGATGTGGAAGCGTTTCTTCCCCGGTTAGTTAGAGGGATAGTACTTTCCGGAACAACGATACCGCTCATATCAAGTTGCCTCTTGGTTTCCTGGATTAAGATTCCCTTCTCCAGTGGTTGCGTTTGGTGGTGGCAACCATGAAAAGAGGAGTGTCGGTCCGATGATAGAATTTTTTATACTATATATTAATCGGTCATATTGAGCTAATCTTTATTAAAAAGTATTGTTAATCAGGCTTTTTTGCAAAATCCTGCGAAGATTGTGTGTAGCAAGTGTTCATCAATCTCCTCCATCAACCGTTCTTCATATTCGTCATAATTATCTGGTTGTTCTCTCCTGGCCTCCATATCATCTCTTTGGTGATCTTTTATACTCATCAGAGGAACGGGCGTGGATTCGATCACATCCTGGTAGTCGCGGTTGTTTTCTATCCAGCGCTGACAATCGTCGTGGCTGCCGATATAGGTAAATATCAGCCGGTTGTCCCGTTTCAGGGCGATGAGCCGGAAGCCGCAAGACAAGTCATACTTGCGGCAGTCATTGAGGCGTAATTCTCCGTGGCGGGTACGTTTGCATTCCGCGCCCTCATGCAGCGGGTTAGTCTGCAGATCAATAAGGATCTGTTTTGCCCGATCAGCGACAATGCGTTCGTTTTTTCCGGCCCTGGCCATGCAAGCCATTCGCTTGGAAAATTTTCGGGTTTGGTGAATTGCTATGGAAGTTTTTTCCACGACTTCATCCCTGTCTTGTTTCTCCTGGATCTGGCCTTTGGGGCAGGTCGCTCCCTCAAATACTGTCGTTGTTATTATCATCTTCCTGTCAATTGGTTTTCTTCCTGCCAAGGGGGGGCCAAGGCAGGAAAGTTTTTATTGTTTGTAGGGCTCAGCAGCCGCAGGATCCACTTGAGCAGGAGCCGGTAGAACAGGAGCCACCACTGCCCAGTTTGTTCTCGGAGCTTACCAAAAAACCACCACTGCCACTATCGCCACCGCAGCCGCAACCGGAAGGTTTAATGTAATCGATCTTAATGGCACCGGTGGTAGCGAACATTCCGTTATCAACCAGAAAGGTAACCCCGTCTTCTTCAAACACCTTGTCAGAGTCCTTTTTGTCATCCAGTCCAAGACCCAGGCTTGTCCCGGAACAGCTGCTCTGCATGATCACCCGGACGGCTGAGTTGATGTCGTTTTTTTTCAGATATTCTTTGATGTTTTTAACGGCTGATTCCATTACTTTAAGCATGATGTTCTCCTTTTTATTGTTGTGATGGGATAACCCCACCAATTCATTTCAGAAAGAATTCTCCATTAAATCCTTCCCGTTGTAAATTTTAGTAAACCAGGCATTCTGTGGTGCCGATCATAATGCAGACTCTCCAATCAGCTCAGTCAAAACCTTGTTGCACTTGTCATGTACCAGTCCGGCAATGGCAGTTCGTGAGAAATCGCCGCTTTTCATCATCTCTTTGGATGCATTGATCAGGCCCATTCTGATCTTGCGGTCTCGGGCCGTTTTGGCCGCCATGGCAAGATTTTGGCGCAGGAGAACAGGATCAAGTCTCTCGCTGCTCCCCAGGGGACCTAACTTTGCCGCCTGTTCGGTGAACTGGGTGATTATTTTGACAAAGTTTGGGCCTTCGGCGGCCGAGGCCCAGTCGATCAAGAAACGCTGCTGATTCACCCCCAGTCTGGTCAAGGCCTCGTGGACCAGAGCGGCGGTGACCAGGGCATGATAATTACCATCCTGATAGTGGCACTCGCCGGGATGACAGCCGCCGACAAAAACGGCATCCGCTCCGGCGGCCAGACCCTCTAAGGGAAAGGAGGGGTCGAGCCTGCCAGTGCACATGATGCGGATAACCCGGAGATTGGGAGGGTACTGGTAGCGGCCGACGCCTGCCGAGTCGGCCGCAGTGTAACAGCACCAGTTGCAGAGGAATCCAAGAATTTTTGGTTGATAATCCGACATAGTATGCTCCAATCCGAGAAGTCGTTGTTATTTATTATGAATAGTGGAGATGGAGTGGGAATCGAACCCACAACTCATCCGTTTTCAGGCGGAAGCATCACGGGTTTGAAGCCCGCGCCGCACACCAGTACGGGGGGCCAGTCACTTGTGCGATTCCGGCTAAACGCTCTCACCAAAGGCATTGATCTGGGCCATGATGCCGTCAAAAGTGAAGCGCCCCATATCAATAGCCATGGTCGGGCACCGGGCTGCGCACACCCCGCATCCTTTGCAGGAAGCGGTCAGGGTTTGCGCTTTACGGGGCTTGACCGCTTTGTCGATCGTGATGGCCTTGTAGGGGCAGAAGGTCTCGCAGGCGCCGCAGCCGATGCACAGTTCGGGATCGACATGGGAGACGATAGGTTCAGGCGAAATCGAGCCTCTGGACAGGGGTTGGCAGGCCCGACCGGCTGCGGCCTGGGCCTGGGCGATGGTTTCGTCCATGGATTTGGGGGCATGGGCCAGGCCGCAGACAAAAATCCCGTCCACAGCCATATCCACCGGCCGCAGTTTGACGTGGGCCTCCAGATAAAATTTGTCGGCGGTCACCGGCACCTTGAGCATCCGGGATAAGATCGACGGATCTTCAGGGACAATGCCCACTGAGAGCACCAGCAGGTCGGTTTCCAGTTCCACCTCTTCCCCCAGCAACGGATCGTAGCCGATCACTTTCAGGGGGCTGGACTTACTGTGTCCTCGGAGGACTCTGGGCGGATTCTCCGGTGTATAGCGGATGAAGATCACGCCCAGTTCGCGGGCCTGGCGGTAATCGTCCTCCAAGAAACCGTAGGCCCGCATGTCGCGGTAATAGATGAAGATGGTCAGTTCCGGATTCAAGGCCTTGAGGCGAAGGGCATTTTTCAGGGCCTGGCCGCAGCAGACCCGGCTGCAGTAGACCAGATCAGCGCCCCGTGAGCCCACGCATTGGATCATCACCACCTGTTTCATCTTGGCGGAGAGCGGGCGGCTGGATGCCAACCGATGTTCCAGCTCCAGTTGGGTCAACACCCGCTCGGACTGGCCATGGAGATATTGCTTCGGCTCGTAAGGCCTGCCGCCGGTGGCGATCACCATGACTCCGTGATTAACCACCTCACTGCCCGCCTTCTCGGCAATGGTGGTGGTGAAGTTACCCACATAACCGGAGACACTGGCCACCGTGGCTCTGGTGCGCACGCTTATCCGGGGATGGTTTTTTACCCTGTGGGCCAGTTCCGTCACGGTCAGGCGTGGATCCTTGCCAAAACGGTCGGCGGTGAGCAAAAGGGTCCGTCCACCCAGGGTGTCCCCCTGTTCGACCAGGGTTGTGGGGAATCCCTGTTCGGCAATGGTGAGTGCGGCGGTCATGCCTGCCAGTCCGCCGCCAATGACAAGGGCCGACGGGGTAACCGGCAGCTGTTGTTCCGGCAGGGCGGTGAGATGGGCCGCCTTGGCCACGGCCATGCGCACCAGATCCCTGGCCTTGTCGGTGGCCGCTTCGGGCTCTTGCATATGCACCCATGAACATTGATCGCGGATATTGGCCATCTCGAATAAGGCGCGGTTCAGGCCCGCATCCCGCAGGGTGGCCTGGAAGAGCGGTTCATGGGTACGCGGGGTACAGGCGGAGACAACGATTCGGTTGAGCCGGTGTTCGCGGATGATGTTGATGAGATGCTGCTGGGTGTCCTGGGAGCAGGAGTAGAGATTATCAGTGGCGTAGACCACACCGGGAAGCTCTCGGGCATAATCACGCACCGCCCGCACATCGACGACGCCGGCGATGTTGATGCCGCAATGGCAGACAAAAACGCCGATGCGGGGTTCCTCGCTGGAGATATCACGTTCCTCCGGAAACACGGCCTTGGTCATCTCCGTGCCGCGTGCTGCGGCAAGCTGGCCTGAACAGAGGGCCGCGGCCCCACCCGCCTGGGTGACTGAGTCAGGGATGTCTTTTGGCCCTTGAAAGGCGCCGATCACATAGACACCGGACCGGCTGGTGGCAAGCGGTGAGTAGTTGCCGGTCTGGGCAAAGAGGTAGTTGTTCAGATCGATACCGGCAGCCTGGCCAAGCTGCTCCGCATCGTCCGGCGACTCCAGCCCCTGGGAGAGGACGACCATGTCGAACTTCTCATAATGATGCTTGCCGTCCTCCGTGGCCCAGGTGAGCAGTAGTCCGCCGTCGAAGACATCCTCCACTCGGGGTGGTCGGGCGTAGATCACCCGGAAGTTGTTTTCAATCGTGGCCCGCTCTCTGGCCGCGTCAAAGCCCTTGCCGTGGGTACGGATATCCATGTAAAAGAGGGTGATTTCGGCGCTGGGATCATGCTCGCGGGCAAGGGTCGCCTGCTTGATGGCATACATACAGCAGACCGAGGAACAGTAGTTGTTGCCGCAGGTCTGATCGCGGGAACCGATGCACTGGAGAAAGGCAATCTTTTTGGGGTGCTTTTTGTCAGAGGGACGGAGAATCGCCCCGCCGGTGGGGCCGGAGGCGCACATCAGTCGTTCGTGCTCAAAGGCGCTGAGTACATCCGCGAACTTGCCCCAGCCGTAGCGGCCCAGCACTTCCTTGGTGATCCGGCCCAGGCCCGGTGCCAGGATGACGGAACCGACAGCGAGGTCGAGGATCTCTTCTTTCTGGTCAAAACGGATGGCCTTGGCCTGGCAGGCAACGGCACAGAGGCCGCAGGTCTGGTAATTGAGCATGAGACAGGCCTTGGCGTCGATATAATAGCTGGTGGGCACGGCTTGGGCGTAATCGATGTGGGCGGCGTTGGAGATCCCGAGATTTTCGTTATAGTCATCGCCGATCTGCTTGAGGCAGTAGAGGGTACACTGGCCGCAGCCGGTGCACACTTCTTCGTCGATGTAACGGGGCTGTTTGCTGATCTTGGCGGTAAAATTGCCGGGAGCGCCGTCAAGGGAGATAAGCTCCGACTTGGTCAGGATCTCGATATTAGGATCGCGGCCCGCTTCAACCAGCTTGGGGGCCAGGATGCAGAGCGAGCAGTCATTGGTGGGAAAAGTCTTGTCCAGCCGGGCCATGACCCCACCGATGGCGCCGCTTTTTTCAATAAGATAGACCTTGAGGCCGAGTCCGGTGAGATCGAGAGCGGCCTGGACTCCGGCCACCCCGCCACCCACCACAAGAACCGCACCGACCGCCTGTGTGGTGGAGGGAGTGGAAATAGAAGCGTGCATAGCTCCTCCTTTGCTGTACGTTATACCGGAAAAAATCATTCCGGATCTGCCGCGGCTCTCTGCAATCAGCCGCGAACAACGTCAGCGAACAAGGAAAAAAACTACCTGGTTAGCGCCTGGGACCGTTCATGGGGGGCAGGAGAGTCGCAAAATTGTCCATCCCGAACCGGGACGGCCGGCGTGTGCCGGGGTATTGCTCAGACGTGGGGCAATCTGTGTTTCAAAACGACTCTCCGTGAAGATGAGGTAAAGATGTTGAAGCGCCTGGATCTTGCGTAACAAGACCATAAGGGGCTGAGATTCGAGTCATATAAACCGATTTTGTGAGGAGTGTCAAATTTTTTGATATGAAGCTTGTTCCACGCTGATGCTTCGATTGGAGTTCAATATTTCTGTGAGTGTTGAAAAAAAATTCTATGAGGGTTCGTGTGAATTTGAATAAATCATGGATGGCAGCTACCTCGTAGTTTCCTGAAGAGGTTATTGGATTATTTCCAAAAGCACATGCTTATGCTGTTGTAACTCATTGAAAATTTATCCTGTTTCCGGTACGCTGTCTCTGTCTTTTTGGTACTTGTCCTGCTGGTCCGACTGGTAGACGATCGTCAATCTTTTTTATTGAGAAAGTACCTTTTCTATCCTTGTCCATCACTCATATGTAACAGATTTGATCTGTCGTAAATTTGTTGAGATGTTGAATGGCTATGGGTTGATTTTCTTGAAAGCTCGTACCAGAGGAATTGCTATGCTGCACCGCAGTTGTTTTTTTTGTATACCTTTTTTTCTCATCTTACTTTTGGTGTTTCCTGCCTGCTCTCCCAAAAAGAAAGAAAAAAGCAAATCCTTACCGCCAGCCCTGGTAGTGACTGCTGTCGCCCGACATCAGGATGTGCCGATTGAGATCAAGACCTTCGGCACCATGGAGGCCTCGGAGAGCGTTACCGTAAAACCCATGCTGAGCGGCGAGCTGACCACGGTTGCTTTTCGGGAAGGGGAGGATGTAAAGGAGGGAACACTCCTTTTTGAGATCGATCCCCGGCCGTATCAGGCTGCCTTGAATAAGACTCAAGCCTCGTTGGCCCGTAATCGGGTTATCATGAAGAATGCCCGCAAGGACTATGAACGTTACCTGCAGCTGGCCAAGGAGGGCCTTGTCAGCCAGGAGCAGGCTGAAGGGTACCGAACCAGGGCGGAAACGGCGGCGGCCGATTTTGCTGCTGACCAGGCTGGAGTCGAAAATGCTCGGACCCAGCTTTCCTACTGCACCATCAGCGCGCCAATCAGCGGTCGCTTGGGGGCATTGGCCGTCGATCAAGGCAATGTGGTCAAGGCCAATGAAACACCACTGGTCACCATTAATAAATTGATACCCATTCGTGCCACCTTCACCATTCCTGAACAAAGTCTCTCTCTGGTCCAGCAACGGCTGGCAGCAGGTCCAATGACGGTGGCAGCTGAAGTGCCGGGAACGGCTGGATTTAGCGAAAAAGGGCTGGTGTCGTTTCTCGACAATACGGTTGATCCTGCCACCGGCACCATCCGTCTCAAAGGGCAATTTGCCAATGAGCAGAGGCGGTTGTGGCCGGGTCAGTTCGTCACCCTCTCCCTTCTCCTGGAAGTCAGGGAACAGGCGGTGGTCGTTCCCAGTCAGGCTGTCCAGACCGGGCAGAACGGCCAGTTTGTTTTTGTGGTCAAAGCGGATAAAACCGCCGAGATCAGACCGGTGGTACCGGGGCCGACCTATGACGCGATAACGGTGATCGACCAGGGACTGCAGGCCGGTGAGCAGGTCGTTATTGACGGCCAGATGCGGGTCATTCCGGGCGGTAAGGTGGAGACCAAGACGGCAAAGAATCCGGAGAAGGACGGGAAGGAAAAAACAGCGGAGGAAGCGTCGCCACTCAAAGCTGCCGCGCCGGGAGCCGCGCCAGAACGATGAATATCTCGGAACTGTTCATAAAACGACCGGTCATGACCAGCCTGATCATGCTGGCGATGGTGATCTTCGGCCTTTTTGCCTACCAGTTGCTGCCGGTCAACGATCTGCCGTCCATTGACTATCCCACCATCCAGGTGACCTCCAACCTGCCGGGTGCCAGCCCGGAGACCATGGCCTCGGCAGTGGCCACCCCCCTTGAACGGGAATTCTCGACCATCGCCGGCCTTGACTCCATGAATTCTACCAATGGTCAGGGCATATCGATCATTGTTCTCAAATTTACCCTGAAAAAGGATATTGATGCCGCGGCCCAGGACGTGCAGGCGGCCATTTCCAAGGCGGCCCGCCAACTGCCCCAGGATATGCCGAATCCGCCATCGTACAGGAAGGTCAACCCGGCCGACTCGCCGGTCATCTATCTGGCCCTCAGTTCACCGACCCTGCCCCTGTCGCAGATTAACGAGTTTGCCGACACCGTTATCTCGCCGCGCATCTCCATGATCAACGGCGTGGCCCAGGTTATGGTCTACGGCTCGCAGAAGTATGCAGTGCGTGTACAGCTCAACCCCTTGGCCCTGACCAGCCGCAAGATCGGTCTGGAAGAAGTGGCCACGGCCATTGCCAAATGGAATGTCAATCTGCCCACCGGCGGTCTGCAGGGTGATAAGCAGGTCTTTACCCTCCTGGCCACTGGCCAGTTGTTTGATGCCCAGGCCTACAGATCGCTGGTGGTGGCTTACCGTGGTAATGCCCCGGTCCGCTTGTCCGAGATCGCCACCATCAGCGACAGTGTCGAAAACGACAAGGTCGCCGCCTGGTACAACACCAAGGGAAAGTCGACCCGCGCCATTGTCCTGGCTGTCCAGCGGCAGCCCGGCACCAACACGATCGAGGTGGTTGACCGCATCAGAGCCCAGATTCCCGACTTCCGTGCTCAGTTGCCGGGGTCAGTGGAGGTCAATGTCCTCTTTGATCGTTCCGAGACCATCCGCGCCTCAGTGGCGGATGTCAAATTCACCCTGCTGTTGACCATCGGCCTGGTGATCCTGGTCATCTTCTTCTTCCTGCGCAAGATTTCGGCAACCATCATCCCCAGTCTGGCCCTGCCGATTTCCCTCATCGGCACCTTTGCCGCCATGTATTCTCTGGGTTTTTCAATCAACAATATCACCCTCATGGCCCTTACCTTGTCTGTGGGCTTTGTGGTGGATGATGCCATCGTCATGCTGGAGAATATTGTCCGCCACATGGAGGCCGGTGAAGACCCGCGTACTGCCTCCCTGCGCGGGTCGCGTGAGATTGGTTTCACCATCATCTCCATGACCATCTCCCTGGTGGCGGTCTTCATCCCAGTGCTGTTCATGTCCGGGATGCTGGGCCGGATGCTGCATGAGTTTGCCGTCACCATCACCGTTGCCATCCTGATCTCCGGTGTCGTCTCCTTGACCCTGACTCCGATGCTCTGCAGCCGTTTCCTCCGCTCCCCGAAAAAGGAGCAGCACGGCCGGCTCTATAATAGCATGGAGCGCTTTTTTAATGGCTGGTTGCATCTCTACGAACGGTCGTTGTCTTTCGTCCTCAACTATCGCCGCAGCGCGGTCCTCTTCACCGTGGCGACCACCGTCCTTGCGGTCTGGCTCTTTACCCAGATGCCGATGGGCCTGCTGCCGGCCGATGATATCGGCGCTATCCGCGGCATGACCGAGGGTGCCCAGGGGGCCTCATTTGAAGAGATGAAACGGAACCAGCAAAAACTGGTGGAGATCCTTCTGCAGGAACCGGACGTGGAAGCCTTCATGTCAGCGGTCGGGGCTTCCGGCAGCCGGGTCGGCTCCAACAGTGGTTTTATGTTCATGAAATTGAAACCACCTGAGGAGCGGGAATTGAGCGCCGACCAGATCATCCAGAAGCTGCGGCCCAAACTGATGAGCGTGCCTGGGATCAGCCTGTTCATGCAGAATCCGCCGCCCATCCAGTTGGATACGACCTCTTCCAAGGCCCTGTATCAATTCGTGCTGCAAAGCCCTGACACCGAAGAACTCTACAGGCAGGCCACGGCCTTTGAGATGAAGGTCCGTGACCTGCCGATGCTGCAGGATGTCACCAGCGACCTTCAGATCAAAAATCCGCAGCTCACCCTTGAAATCAACCGTGACCGGGCTGCGAGCCTCGGAATCACGGCCCAACAGATTGAAGATACTCTTTATCTTGCCTACGGCAGCCGGCAGGTCTCCACCATCTATTCCCCGACCAATCAGTACAAGGTGTTGCTGGAGCTTGATCCGCAATATCAGAAAGATCCGGCAGTACTCGGGTCACTCTTCGTCCGTTCCGCCAGCGGCCAGATGGTGCCGATTGCATCGCTTGGCCAACTGAAACTCGGCTTGGGGCCGCTGTCGGTCAATCACCGGGGACAGATCAACGCGGTCACCCTCTCTTTCAACCTCAAGCCGGATGTACCGCTGGGGGAGGCCGTGAAAGCCATCGAAAAAGAGGCCAAGGGATTGCAGGCGACGATCACTACCAGCTTTCAGGGGACGGCGCAGGTGTATCAACAATCGACCACCGGGTTGGCGCTGCTCCTGGTCCTGACCATTCTGGTGATTTATATCATTCTCGGTATTCTGTACGAGAGTTATATCCACCCCCTGACCATCCTCTCCGGTCTGCCTTCCGCCGGTCTCGGTGCTTTGTTGACGCTGTTGCTCTTCGGCAAGGATCTGAATCTCTACTCCTTTGTTGGTATTATCATGCTGGTGGGGATCGTCAAGAAGAACGCCATCATGATGATCGATTTTGCCCTCGAGATGCAGCGCAGAGAGGATAAGACACCCCTGGAGGCAATCTATCAGGGCTGCCTGGTTCGTTTTCGGCCGATAATGATGACCACCTTCGCCGCACTGATGGGCACGCTGCCTATTGCCATCGGCATCGGCGTCGGGGCTGAATCACGCCGGCCGTTGGGGCTGGCGGTCGTTGGCGGTCTCCTGCTGTCGCAGTTTTTGACCCTGTATATCACTCCGGTGATCTACTACTACCTTGATCGGGCGCAGACCTGGGTGATGACCGGCCGCAGAGCGAGGTCTGTTTTGCATGGTCCTGACCGGGAATGATTGTCGAGGGAAGATTTCTGGTATCGTAACTCCTGCGCCTCTTGCGTGTAATCGGCTTCATTGCCATTCGTGTGCTTGGTACAGGCAAGTTGAGCTCAGGAAGGACTTAATATTTCCTTCTGTTCGGATAGTGGTTGCTCCTTGCTCTGAAAATAGGCAATCCAGCATTGCCAGGGCCGGACTTCCACGGAACATGTGTGCGGGCAGGGGAATTTCTCCACCGCCATGGGACACATCCCGCATTTCATGGTGCAGATGTATTTGGCCGCATCTTCCAGGGCCTTGGTGTTTCTTCGTTTTGTACTCTCTGGGGCCATGCTGGTCCTCGTTCTTTGCAGGAATGGAAAAAAACCTTCTTTTCTTGTGTGGTTATTATAGGAAAAGAAGAGTCAACCCTTGTTTACAAGTAACCGTAACATTGAAATGTTTTGGTCGGCATACGAAGTCGTAAGGACATGGTTAGGAAAGTATTGTATTTTCCCTGACGGTTCCTCAGGGGAAATACGGTTTGGGATGGATGGATGCACGCAAACTTTCCCCGTCAGTCAGTTTTCTCAGGCGTATTTCCGCCTTTATCCGGAGCATTGTTATGAACACTTTAAAATTATTTGTTTTGTTGACCCCACTCCTTTTGCTCAATGGCTGTATTTTGACCAAGGTCGTGACCGTGCCCATGCGGCTTGGCGGTGCGGTGATCTCAATTATTCCAGTAGTTGGTAATACTGCTCATGATTCCATTGATGAAGCGGCAGAGATTGTCGATGATGTTCCTATTTGATGTAGGGGAATTTCATCTTGTTTACAGATTAACAATTCATCTCGCGCAAGGCGCTGAGAAAAACTTTTTTGTCCTTCTCGGCGCCTCTGCACGAGAAAAAAATATTACAAAACAAGTAGTTGTCCATTCTATATTGCAGAGTTACAAATAAAAAATAAAGGTATCCTAAAGAAGAATGATATGGTGTAATTGTTTGATATTGATTGATATCCAAGATTTAATCAGCAAACAACTCAATATCAGCCAATGGACCATAGAGACTCAGCAGCACTGGTGTCTGATCGGGACGACCGGTTCGGGGAAGAGTCAGCTGGCCCGTATTTTTCAGGAACCTGAAAAAATGGTTTTTCAATCTCGACTCTTTGAAGTGCCTCCTTCCTGTCTGTGTGTAGGATTGGAGGCACAGCAGGCTCAACTTGAAGCGGAATTGTATGACGATGACACCGACTTCATGGATCAGATAGATCAGGGGCACACCGGCCTGGAGCTCTTGCAGCAGACCGGAGCGAAGAATGCTGAGATCGGGCAGGTAGTTGAACAATTCAAGATTGCAGATTTGCTGGAAAAAGGATACAGGGTTCTTTCGTCTGGTGAGACCAGAAAACTGCTGATTGCCCGCGCCCTCCTGGCAAAGCCCGATTTGTTGATCCTTGATGAACCCTTTGAAGGTCTGGATCGGGTATCTTCTCAATCACTTGCCGACTTTCTGGTTGCTTTGAAAGAACAGCAGGCCTTGCTCATGTTTGTCAGTCAACTGCAGGACGTTCAGGAGTGGCATACCCACATTGGCGTGCTTCATAAGGGACGCTTGTTGGCTCAGGGTGAAAAAGACAGGATCATGAACAACGATTCTCTTCAAACTCTCTTTCACTTTGATTTGGGAAGTTTATTGGAGTTACCTCCTGCTCTGGCTGCACCCGTCATATTTGATCCCATCGTTCACATGCGAAATTGCAAGGTACGTTATGATGAGGTCATCCAGTTCCAAAATCTGAACTGGGTCTTGCGCCCTGGTGAACATACGATCATCTCCGGGCCGAACGGTTCCGGAAAATCGACGCTGCTGCAGCTGATTACCGGAGATCATCCTCAGTGTTTTAACAACGGCCTGACGGTCTTTGGATATCAACGAGGCAGCGGCGAAAGCATCTGGGATATCAAAAAACATATTGGGCTTGTTTCCGGTGCATTGCATCAGGATTATCGGGTACCAGGGAATGCCTTAACTGTTGTTGCATCAGGCCTCTACGATAGTATTGGTGTATATCGTCCGGTTTCTGACAAAGAAAAGCGCATCTCTCGCCAATGGCTTGCCTTTATCGGCCTGCAAGAAAAAGCTGATATTGCCTTTAAAGAGTTGTCCTGGGGGGAACAGCGGCTCGTATTGATTGCTCGTGCGTTGATCAAATACCCTGCTTTGTTGATTCTTGATGAACCGACATTGGGTCTGGATGATCAGAATCGTTTGATGGTTCTCGCTTGTCTGGAGCGCATTGCTGGACTAGGCGTTTCCACCATGTTATTTGTCAGTCACAGACAAGACGAACATCTGGATATTTTCAGAAAACATCTTGTGTTTGAACCTGACAAGGAAGCATTGTTTGCCATTACCTTTCGCCGTCCTTGATATCGAACAAAAATCCTTATTTATGGACAGGCACTTCTTATGCGTCTCCTGGCATCGAGTTTATGTTACGGAATGTACTGGAATCCTGAAGAGAATAGAGCTTATGCCTTTTGCTTCATGCAATGAGAGTTTCGTTCTATTTGCCAATCGGAAAAAAGTGGGGTAGGCTGAAAAATGTCTTCAGGAGGATCTGGAGGGGCACCTTTTTTCACAGAAAACATTTTGATACAATGATTATGGAAATTATCTATATCCTGGTCAGTTATCTGATCGGTGCCATTCCTTTTGGCTTGCTTATAGGACGACTTGTCGGCGCTGATGTGCGCCTGGAAGGGAGTGGCAACATTGGGGCCACCAATGTGGGTCGGGTGCTGGGGAAAAAATTGGGTATTGTAACCCTGTTCTGTGATGTGGCCAAGGGCTTCCTGCCTGTTTGGGGCGTCACTTTTCTGCTTGGCGAAACAGCAGCGGCAAGGGAGCTGCTTGTGGTCTCGTGTGGTCTGGCCACGGTTATCGGCCACATGTTTCCGCTTTATCTCAAGTTTAAGGGTGGAAAAGGGGTGGCTACTGCTCTGGGTGTTTTTCTTTTTATCTCCCCCGGAAGTGTCCTGGTCAGTCTTATCGTTTTTGTCGCTGCGGTTGCCGTTTCCGGATATGTCTCCGTGGGTTCACTTTCCGCCTCGCTCCTGATTCCTCTCTGGCTCTGGAGTCTGGGTGAGTCTTCTGCAATATTGGCAGTGGCGTTTGTTATTGTCCTTCTCATCTGGTTCCAACATCGCTCCAATATCGGAAGACTGTTGCGTGGCGAGGAAAAGGGTTGGAAGAAGGGGTGACTCATGACCAAGGACGAATGGCAGGCCATTGATGAGGCCAGACAATTATTGAATTTGGCGGAGCGGGCAACAATGGGAGAGATTAAACGGGCCTATAGGAAGATGTGCAAGCTTTATCATCCTGATCTTGTCGGTGCAGAATCACCAGCCGATGCTGCGATCATCCGGAAACTCACCAGAGGCTATGATCTGCTCATGCACTACTGTGATCAGTTTCGCATTCCTTTAGTGCCGGATGATGGAGACAATATTGAGCCTGAAGACTGGTGGATGGACCGTTTTGGCAATGATCCCCTGTGGGGAAGCAAGAAAGGGAAGACAAAAACCGCTTCAAAAAAATAATACCATCATTGAGATGGCAAAAAAGGCATAAGGAGTTGTAAGCGCAATAACCAAAAAAGTGTTGGCTGTTGTCTAACAGCTCCTAAAAAGAGGGATGAGCAGGATGGTACAAGAAGACAGAAGAGAACAGAAACGTTTATCTCTCAGCTTACAGACCAAGGTTACGGCGGAATCCCGTACCGGATCAACTCCGTTGCTTGAATTTGTCACCGCCGACATCAGCGCCGGCGGAGCATTTATTGCAACCAGTAGTCCTCTGCCCATTGCCAGCAAGGTTCGCCTGGAGTTCTTTCTTTCCCTTGAAGAATTAGCCCAACTGCGTTTTGTCGTGGCCAAGGAAAGCCTCAAGGTGTGGGAAAGTGAACGGGCTTGGGTCACTGCCACCGGAGTGGTGATCCGGGTGGACAAGGAAGGGGCGGCCGTTATCTTTGACCAGAACTACCAGATTTCTCCTATTCGGATATCTGATACTGCCCCAGCGCCTGAATAAGGAATCCTGCTGGTAACTCTTCGGCACAAATAAGTGCCTGTTTTGTTAAAAATTTTATCCATACAAGGCGCTGGCGCGAGAGAGGGACAGCAAAAGATTATCTCAGCGACTCAGTGTCTATGCGGGAGGTCAGTTTTTAATCTGTAAGTAGCTGAACAGTTACCCCTGCTGATTATTGGTCTTTACCTTATCCCTTGGAAAAGAGGATGGCGGCCCACTCCTTCTTCTCTTCCTGCCGCTTCAGGGAAAAACCTAATTTCTCAAAACAAGAGATGATATTGGTCACCTGCAGCCCATGGAGGATGCCGGAGAGAAGCAGCTGGCCGCCATTCTCGGTTAATCGGCCAAGATCAGGAGCCAACTCCAGCAGCACATCATGGACAATATTGGCGATCACCAGGGAATAAGGTGTTGTTAGAGCGGCGAGCGGGGTGATTGCT
Source organism: Desulfocapsa sp. (assembly GCA_013792135.1). Classification (GTDB taxonomy): domain Bacteria; phylum Desulfobacterota; class Desulfobulbia; order Desulfobulbales; family Desulfocapsaceae; genus UBA2270. Next base: position 19,460 of record VMSP01000166.1, read on the forward strand.
ACCTCCATGATCTGTTGCAGCTGGTTACGGGCAATGTTCTCTTTGGTCGCGGTCACCGCAAGGGGGTCGTTGTCGATGGCCATGACCTTGGAGGCACCAAAGAGGGCGGCGGCCATTCCCAATATCCCGGTGCCGGTGCCCACATCGAGGACGCTGCTGTTGGATTTGCCTTTCAGCGCTTCATGTAACAGCTGCAAGGAGAGGCTGGTGGTGGCGTGATGACCGGTGCCAAAGGCCATGCCGGGATCCATGACAATGACCTGCTCGTTTTCTAGAGGCTCATAGGGTTCCCAGGTGGGGGCAATGATGAGACCAGGGATGATGGCAAAGGGTTTGAAGTGTTCTTTCCAGGTTTTTGACCAGTCCTCATCCTCGATAAAGCTGGTCTCGACGGTGGGGACGGCCACCTCAAAGATATCGGCCAGATCAAGAAGATAACTGCTGAGTTGACTCAGGGTGATGTCGGTTTCCGGCTGATCCTCCTGGCCCTTGTCGAAATAGGCATTGAGCAACGCCTTATTTCCCGGTTGATCGACACTCAACTCCACTCCTGCGTCGGTAATTCCCACCATGAAATCTTCAATGGCATCGATGAGAACCGGGTCGGTGGTAATCGAAATTTTGAGCCACTTGCGGCCTTGGTCTTGCTCTAAAGTCATTTGTAGGTTCTCCTGGGATTGAGGTGACAGCTGCCATTATAAGGCTGTCATCTGCTTTGATCAAATATTTTTATGAATACTATCAAGAATATTTCTTGACAAGGGGCTGCTTCCTGTTATTTTTCCCCCAATAATGCTTTAATTCCAAGAAGCATTCAAGTTGACACCGAGAAGGAAAGCGAGCGGCGACGAAGCAGTACGGGTAGTACGGTGAGGAGCCCCGCAGTGCAGCCGACGAAGGTGCCAGCTTGAATGCAAATTGGAATAATAATCAGATTGTTTTCTACGCCCTTGTTCAAATATAAAAAGGCAGACGTTATGGAACATACCATACACTTTTTACCCGATGATATCCGTGTCAAAGTTGCACCCGGAGAAAATTTACTGACTGCCGCCGCGGCTGCCGGAGTTTATATCCATGCCTATTGCGGAGGAGACGGGGTCTGTGGCAAGTGTAAGGTGCATCTGGAACAGGGAGAGGTGGAGTGCGACCATGCTGCCACATTGAAACAAGCCGAATATGATCGCGGGGTTCGGCTGGCCTGTAAGACCCGGGTTCTTTCTGATATTACGGTGCGAATCCCCGAGACGATCAAGTCGGATGGCAAGGCCCTGAAGCGGGAACCCAAGACCACCCGAGCCATTTCGGCCCGCTCCATGGAGACTCTGGTCGGTACCTGGAAGATTGATCCGCCGGTGGGCAAGCTCTTTCTCAAGCTGCCACCGCCAACCATGGATGACAATGTCTCTGATATGCAGCGGCTGATGCGTGCCATTAAAAATACGCTTCCGGATAATCCAGAACCTAACTATGACCATCCCCAGTTGATCCGGGAGCTCTCCGGCATCTTGCGCGAGGCGGACTGGGAGGTCACGGTCATCCTGCTGCACGGCAAGGGGGCGACCGAGCCTGACCGGATTATTGCCGTCGAACCGGGGGATACCACCGACCGCCTCTATGGTCTGGCCATTGACATCGGCACCACCACGGTCAACGGGATACTGATTGATCTCAACAGCGGCGAGGTCATTGCCGACGGTTCAGGCTATAACGCCCAGATCGGTTATGGCGAGGATGTTATTTCCCGCATGATCTATGCTGCACGTCCCGGCGGTCTTAAGACCCTGCAGGAAAAGGTGGTTTACACTATCAACGGCATTATTGAAGAGATGTGCCGCAAGGTGGTGATCAGCCCCAGCGATATCAGCTATATCATGACCGCCGGCAACACGGTCATGTCCCATCTGCTGCTGGGCATCAATCCCCGCTATATCCGCGAGGCACCCTATGTCCCCAGTGTCAGTCAGTTTCCCCTGACCAAGGCTGCCGATCTGGGAATCATGGCCCATCCCTCGGTCAGGATTTTCCTCTATCCCTGTATCTCCTCCTATGTGGGTGGCGATATCGTGGCCGGGGTTCATGCCTGTCAGATGCACAAAAGTGATCAGATCTCTTTGTTTATTGATATCGGTACCAATGGCGAGATCGTAATCGGCAATGAGGACTGGATGGTCTGTGCAGCCTGTTCGGCCGGGCCTGCTTTTGAGGGCGGGGGAATCAAGCATGGAATGCGGGCCAGTCAGGGTGCCATTGAAAACTTCCATATCGAGCCGGAAACCCTGGATCCGATGATCGTCACCATCGGTCAGACAAAACCCCGGGGCATCTGTGGCTCCGGCCTGATCTCCATTGTCTCCGAACTGCTTGAGGCAGGCGTTATTGATCCCCAGGGAAAATTCAACCGCGAACTGAATAATCTCCGCATCCGTGAAGGTGAGGATCGCTGGGAGTATGTACTGGCTTGGGGGCAGACCTCCATGACCGGTGAAGATATTGTCATCACTGAGGTGGATCTTGATAACCTGATGCGGGCCAAGGGCGCCATGTATGCGGGCTACCAGACCCTGCTGGAGTCTGTGGGCCTAGGCTTTGGTGATCTGGACCGGATTATCCTGGCTGGAAACTTCGGGGCCTATATCGATCTGGAACGGGCCATCTGCATCGGGCTGCTGCCGGATATCGACCGGGAGCGTTATTACTATATTGGCAATGCCTCGCAGCTGGGTTGCCAGATCAGTCTGCTTGATCATCGTCGTTTCCGGGAGCGGGTGGAGGTGCGCAAGCTGATGACCAATATCGAGTTGTCGGAGAATCCTGATTTTATGAATCATTATATGGCCGCCCTCTTTCTGCCCCACACTGATATGAGTCTATTCCCATCGGTGAAGATCAAGAAATAATGGCGTCGCCAAAAGGCCCAAATACTTCGGTCGCTCTTTTTCCATCCATGGAGCGAGCGACACACTGGGCCATCCCTGGCCGGCGTTGCCCTGCATCCTTCGTCACTGCGGCGTACCCAAAAGTACGCCGCAGTGACGAAGGATTGGCGCGCCTCGTCTTTTGGCCTTTTAGCTTAGCCATCCCCTTGAGGACTTTTTAAAAGACCATTAAATCGGCCTGGCCTGAGAGTGGCCCTGACATTGACAGAACAGTGAATAATGGGTAAAATACAAAGTTTTATTGATATCAATCCCTCTATTTAAGAGATAATTACGAGATAACTCATCGAGACAAGGAGAACAGCATGTCACAGAAAGTAATGGCAATTGCCGAAAGCATCAATATCATGGGAAAACGCAGTGGAAACGCCATGAAAGAGCGGATTCAGGGTCCTGTTCAGGAGATGGCAAAGGAAGAAGCGGCTGCCGGTTCCTCCTACCTTGACCTCAATATCGGACCTGCACGGAAAGATGGTGTTGAGCTGATGCCCTGGGTTGTACAGACCGTTGAGGCTGTTACCGATGTCCCTCTCTGTCTCGATACCACCAATATGGATGCCATGACCGCCGGTTTCAAGGTGGTGAAAAATAAAGAACTGACTATCATGAACTCCATTTCCGCCCAGCCCGAGCGGATGAAGAATCTGATCCCGGTAGCTGCTGAGGCCGGATGTAATGTTATCGCCCTGCTCTGGGGACCGGACGGTATGCCCCGCGATTCAAACGAGCGCGCCTCCATGGCCGTTGACCTGATGATGGCCCTGAGCGAGGCCGGTATTCCCAATGAGAAGATGCTCTTTGATCCCATCGGTACCCCCATTACCCTCGGAGCAGATCAGATTGCCTCCGGTCTTGAATTCATGATGATGCTTGGCGACATCGCCCCAGGCGCCGGCTCCACCGTCGGTCTGTCCAACGTCTCCAACGGCGTGGCCGAGCATCTGCGCAAGTATCTGGATCGCACCTATCTGATCATGCTGATGAAATACGGCATCACCACCGCCATCGTTAATGCCTACGATACCGAGCTGATGGCCATCTGCAAAGGCGAGCGTCAGGCCCATGTGGATATGGTTCATGCCATGATGGATGGTGATGATCCCGATCCTTCTTCCTTGGACAAAGTGGCTATACAGCACTACAAGACCTACAAGGCCCTGTCCGGTCAGTCGGTCTTCTCCGAGTCGTGGCTTGAACTGTAAAGGCTACCTGTTATAATTTTTGTTTGACGATGCCCCTTCGCTTATGCCAAGGGGCATCGTCGTTTCAGGAGGGCGGAAACTATGTTGCGGGTCTCATCACATCATCTGGTCTATGGCTCTCTCCGGGATTACATCACCGGTGAGGAGTTGACGGACACCGATGACGAGCGGAACAGGCAGCAGCTGGCACGCATGATGGTTGAGGAAAAGGGCTATGCCAAGGAGGATCTTGAACCCCGCCGCTTTGTCGAGACCCTTTTTTCCAGTCAGTTTGTCCGCTCCACCATTGAGCTTGTGGTCAGCCTTGAGGGGAAGCGGTTCATGATTATCCGCTACGCCCCTGGTTCCCTGGTCACCCGGGAACGTCCGGCCATTGCTGCGGCCCGGGTATTGGAAAAGGAGTACCAGATCCCGTTGGCCGTGGTCACTAACGGCCGGGACGCGGAGCTCCTTGATACCATTACCGGCAAGGTGCTGGCAACCGGCATGGAGGCCATCCCTGATTACCAGCAGGCGCGTGAGCTTTTTCCTACCCTGGTCTTTCGCGAGAGGATGGAAGCCAAGAAGAGGGAGCGGGAACTGCGGATTCTCAATGCCTTTGATGTGGAGATCTGCTGTCGAAGATATAGGGTTTAGGGAACCTTGAAAAGGCAGGATTTGTGTGACAAAAATAGTTCTGTCCCCTTTTCCCTTTGAATAGTGATATCCTGTTAAATAACAACATACTCTTGCTGTGAAATCGTCATTAACCGTCTCTGGTCAACGGAGATATCAGGAAACCAGATACTAGCTTGTTAGGGATGCAATAAAAAATTACCAGGAGGATTGCTATGGCGACTTTATTCGACCAAACCACGATAAACGGCATGACCATGCGAAACCGCCTTGTCCGGTCAGCTACCTGGGAAGGAATGTGCGAGGCAGATGGCCGACCCACTCCAAAGCTGGCAAATTGGTATAGGGATCTGGCCCTTGGCGGCGTTGGCCTGATTATCACGGGATATAGCTTTGTGAGGCCGGAAGGCAAACAGCTCCCCGGCAAGATGGGTATTCATACCGACGATTTTGCCCCGGAGATGAAAGCCCTGACCCAGGCAGTGCATGACCAGCACGGGAAGATATGCATCCAATTGGTTCATGCCGGGGGGCAGACTGATGCAGCCACCGCCCACCGCCAACCGCTGGCGCCATCAGCCGTACAGGTTGAGCAATTTCCTGAACTTCCTCAGGAAATGTCAAAAAAAGATATCGCCGAGATTGTGGTGGCCTTTGCTGATGCGGCAAGACGGGCCAAGGCCTTCGGTTTCGATGCCATCCAGCTGCATGGCGCCCATGGCTATTTGATCAATCAGTTCCTCTCTCCTCTCACTAACAGGCGTACGGATGAATACGGAGGCAGTATTGACAAGCGCTGCCGGTTTCTCCACGAAGTTTACCAGGCAGTACGGAAAACGGTGGGTGACGATTTTCCCGTGTTGATTAAGCTCAACGGTGCCGACTTTGTAGAAGGCGGCTTGAGTATAGAAGATGCGGTCTATGCGGCGACACTATTGGACAAGGCGGGGATCGATGCCATTGAGGTGAGTGGCGGCACCTCAGCCTCGGGGGACAAAACTCCGGTACGGATCAAAATTGAGAAGCCAGAGCAGGAGGCTTATAACCTTTCCCTGGCCAAGCAAATCAAGAAGGCGACCAACTGCCCGGTGATGGTGGTTGGCGGCTACAGGAGCTACGAGGTGGCAGAAAAGTCGGTTAAGGATGAAGGAATTGATTATATTTCCATAGCCCGACCATTCATCAGGGAACCTGACTTGGCGCAACGTTGGAGTCAGGGTGACCGCTCCCCGGCCAAATGCATATCCTGCAACGGCTGTTTTCAGCCGGGCTTTAAGGAAGGTGGGATCTACTGCGTGATAGAAGCAAAAGAAAGAGAGAAGAATATATAACCTAACCCTTTAGTAGGATATGAAATTTGTAGTAAAATAGTAGAGAACAAAATTAAACTAGATTTAATTTTGCTCTGACGTGCGCCGTGGCAAGGCGCTGTTTTTTCAGCGGGTGCGAATCCCGCCCGGCAACTTTCGTTCCAGCCGGTAGCAACTGGAGCAGGCGTGGAGGTAACGAAGCGTCTGAAGCCTCTGGTGTAGAGGGTTCTTTAAGGGAC
>VMSP01000162.1 GCA_013792135.1 Desulfocapsa sp.
CATACGGTACCCAACCCGCGCATATCAGACTGATCAACCGTCGTTACACGATGACCCCGTCTCTGACCATGAACTGGAAGATGTTATTTACCCTCGTTGCAAACACCGATGGATCGGTGAGAAAAAGAGGCAAAGGACAACCGTTTTTTATTGACAGTGTTAACCATATCAGTGCCTTACAGAATATTTTCTTGTTTTTTTTTGCAAGAAAACAATCTGCGAAAGGCACTTATCCCGTTTATCGGGGTTAAAGTGGAGCGATCCACTTAATCCAAGAATACAAAAACGAAACTTCCCATGTCAAAATCAAAAGGAAAGCAGGCAGCCCCTTCCAGCCTTGACTCCTGCAGTCAGGATCAAGGCAATACCATATGCCTGCATGACCAGATCCCGGCGGTAGTCAAAAAGCTTGTCGCCTCCTGGCAGACCGAAGACTGTTTTGATCACATCGGACCGGTGCCCATCCCCTCACACCAGGCCATCATCAACATCATCTATCAGGTGAGACAGCTTCTTTTCCCCGGGTACTTTACCCGAACAAAATTACATGCCTCGAATCTGGAATACTACATCGGCAAGGAGGCCACTGAACTCTACGAACACCTCACCGAGCAGATTACCATGGCTATTCGCCATGACTGTAGACGTACCAATCTGGCCTGCACCAACTGCGAGGAACGCGGCCACCGCCTGGCCCTGGCCTTCATCAAGACCCTGCCCCGAATTACCGAGACCCTGGCCGCCGACATTCGGGCAACCTTAGCCGGTGATCCCGCCACCAACAGTACCGACGAGGTGATCTTCAGCTATCCCGGCCTGTTGGCCACCTCCATTTTTCGCATGGCCCATGAACTGTTCCTCCTGAAGGTTCCGATCATCCCACGGATCATGACCGAGCACGCCCACAGCCTCACCGGCATTGATATCCATCCCGGCGCCACCATCGGCCCCGGCCTCTTTATCGATCACGGCACCGGAGTGGTGATCGGCGAGACCACCATTATCGGCGCCAATGTCCGGCTCTATCAAGGCGTCACTTTGGGTGCCCTCTCCCTACCAAGAGATGCCGGGATCAGACTCCAAAAGGTAAAACGGCATCCCACCATTGAAGATGAGGTCATCATCTATGCCAACGCCATTATCCTGGGCGGAGAAACAGTTATCGGCAGACGTTCAATCATTGGCGGCAATATCTGGCTTACCGAAAGCGTACCGCCAGACACCAGGGTGATGCTCAAACGACCGGAGCTTATCTTTTCCGGCAAAAAAGAATAAACTGGCAGAACAACAGAGGCACCCACCATGATCAGCACCGCCGCACATCCCATCATCGCCACCATCGGCAATACCCCACTACTCACTCTAACCCGGATCAGCAAAGGATGTCAGGCCACGGTCCTGGCCAAGCAGGAATCGAGAAACCCTATGGGCAGTGTCAAAGATCGCATCGCTTATGCCATGATCGAGGCCGGCATCAGAGACGGGAAGATTAACAACGACACCACTATTATCGAACCAACCAGCGGCAATACCGGCTTGGGACTAGCTTTTATCTGTGCCGCACGAGGACTGCGCCTGATCCTCACCATGCCAGAGAGCATGTCCATGGAGCGACGAGTACTACTCAAACACCTTGGGGCAGAGCTTGTTCTCACCCCTGCGGCGACCGGGATGAGCGGCACTATTGAAGCAGCCCGAGAGCTTGCCCGAGAAAAACAGAACAGCTTCATGCCCAATCAGTTTTCCAACCCGGCCAATTCAGCCATCCACCGAGCAACAACTGCAGAAGAAATCTGGACGGCATGTAATGGCAAAGTTGATATCTTTGTGGCAGGAGTAGGCACCGGTGGGACTATTACCGGCGTGGGCGAAGTTTTGAAGAGCAGAAATCCGGAAGTGAAGATCGTGGCCGTGGAACCGGCAGATTCACCTGTGCTTTCAGGAGGCAAGGCTGGACCCCATAAAATCCAGGGTATTGGAGCAGGCTTTATCCCCGACATCCTCAATACCGCCATCCTGGATGCCATCCTCACGGTACAAAATCAGGACGCAATCAATACGGCCAGACGACTTGCAACTGAAGAAGGTATCCTCTGCGGAATCTCTTCAGGGGCGGCAGTCTGGGCAGCCCTGCAACTTGGGGGAAAAAAAGAGAATCAAAGCAAGACTATCGTCACCATCCTCCCCGACACCGGAGAACGCTACCTGAGCACAGAACTCACGACCAAGCAATAAAAGGGGGGGCAAAGCAAGTAAATATTGGAGATAGTCCTTCAACGGCCAATGATATTGTCATGTCTGTCGCCATGCATAGGAGATATCTGGACTTCTGGAAACGGAAAAACAACTTGACCACAAAAGATAAATCTGATGAGAAACTTGGCCAAGTGTGCTATAATAAATTATGAAAAAAAATCTCCTCAGCCAAACAAATCCTTATTTGCGTGATAGAGAAAAAAGACTATCCGGCCTCATCATTTCCGTGAGTTCATCTTCTGCTATAGAGGGAATTGCGGCAACCACCCTCATCAAAAAATATTTATTGAAGAAGGGCCACTCTCTTACTCCTCATAAACCTGCAACGAACGAGCAATAATATCAGTGAAGATTTTTGTCATTGGCTCGTAATTACGGTCTAATCCACACTGAATTGCAGCAAAATATTCCTCCTGACGTTCTTCCTCAAATCCACTGAAATCAAGTAGAGGTAAACCTGCTTGTAGTGCCATCAATGTGGCAAGGAGTCGTGCTATCCTGCCATTTCCTTCCCGAAAGGGATGGATGAGAATGAGCTCCGTGTGAACTATTGCCAAAGCAAAAACAACCTCCTGTCTTGACTTGAAGAGACAAGGGGTATATTTGGCCAAGAGTTCCTTCTCGAAATTCTCCATTAACTGGGGAATATAGGCCGGCGCTGCAAACATAAAATTCCCTTTGCTCATCTTAACCTGACGATATTTCCCCGCCCACTCATACACTGACCCCAGCCATCTGCGATGCATTTCCAAAATATCATCCGTGGAAAACTGACGGTTATTATCAAACTCATCCAGCAACCGATCTGTTGTCTCAAAGAGCAGTTCTGTTTCGATTCGATCAATCTCCTTCTTTGTTGTGATATCCAGAAGATTTCGCATCACCTTGCCTTTTGATCCAGGCATGTACTGATCCTCGATCAACCCAGATGTAGAATAACGGCCCTGTTTTTTCATAGTTTGACACTATTAGAAAATTTCGGAAGGATGATAGATCTTACTGTTATTCCAAACACACAATCCTTCCATGCGCCAGTTCACCCTATCAAAGGAGGATTGCTATGAAAGTATCAAGTGCTATCAATTTCTGTCTGCAATACCACAAAATCAGCTCAAGGACCAACACGATTAAAAATTATACCTTTTTGCTCAGCAAGTTTGGCATTGTCAACAATGATAGAGAAATGGAATCCATAGCAACTGAAGAAATAATTTCTTTCCTTATCGGATTGTCAGAAGGCAGGAAACAAAATACCAAGCGATGCAGATACACAACTCTGTCGGCTTTTTTTAATCTCATTATCAATACGCTTTTACCTGAAATGCGAAACCCTTGTCAATCACCTGCAGCCAAGAGTCTTTTTCGCAAGCCCATGACATCTCAATGTGCCATTTTTGATAAAGATACAATCGATGAAGCGATTTTCAGAACCTTGAAAATCCGTAACCGAATCATGCTTGAACTCATGGCCAGGGGCGGGATGAGAATCAGCGAGGTACTTGGACTCAAGCCAGCAGACATTGATGACCAAAAGCTTCTGCTTCACTCCCCAAAAAGTGGACGAGAGCAAGAGGTCGTGTTTATCCCGAGAAAACTGAGCAAGCGACTCTTGGATTATGTGAGGGCCAAAAACATTCAGCCGGATCAGAGAATTTTCCCAATCACCTATGCAGGGGCAAGAAAGGTGGTGGTAAAAATTGGAGAAATGGTCGGGATTAAGCTGCGTCCTCACGATCTTCGACGGCATGCAGCGACCTATGCCTCACGATCGGGGGTGTCGATTGAAATTATCAGCAAAATAATACTCAGACATGCCGATTTATCAACGACCCAACGCTACCTTGGCAAGGTGTCCGATTGTGAGGCAATAAGATGGATTGAAAATCTGTATGGTTAGTTCTACTTTGTCACATTACCCATCACTTTGCCGTTTGTATGCAGAGTCAATGGAAGCTTGCCTTTGCCGGTGCCTGACATTCATCTGCCTGAAGACTTCTTCGTGAGTTATATCCCTCCGTGGAAGAAAGTGAGCAAGCAA
>VMSP01000057.1 GCA_013792135.1 Desulfocapsa sp.
AGCTTGAAATGAATTGTAGATTCTTGTACACTCTGTTTGCATAAGGTCACTCTTGTTGTATTGTTTATTGTCTTGAAATCACAATAATTATACAACATTTGTGGCCTTTTTTGCTCTCTATTAATGAGAAATGCGGGCTAAGGGTTGGGATGGGAGGTTCGATGTGCCTGCCAAAGAGAATAGAATTTTGTTTTTAGTCATGTCGTGTCTTGACTTCCCGCTTTACTTTAAGCTGCACACGATGCGGTTGCGTCTTTATGTAACCATGCTTATTGTGAAAATCCGTTATGGTATGATTATCTGGCCTTGATTGTCAGTGATATGTTTTTATTTGGATGTTTTTTATGAATGATACAATCCTGCAGTTTATTATTCTGGCTCCGCCTCTGCTGCTGGCCCTGACGGTCCACGAATTTGCCCATGGCTATGTGGCATTTCGGTTGGGAGACCCAACGGCCAGGGCATTGGGCCGTCTGACATTGAACCCCATCAAGCATCTTGATCCACTAGGAACGATTGCTTTTTTTATCTTTCACATTGGCTGGGCCAAGCCGGTGCCGGTGAATCCGTCTTATTTTAAAAATCCTCAAAAAGACATGCTCTGGGTGGCCTTGGCCGGTCCAGCGACCAATCTCATCATGGCTATTATCAGCGCTTTGATGACCAAAGCGCTCTGGTTGCTTGCCCAGATCATTCCTTACTCTGCTATGGCAGAAGCAGTTCTGATCCCGCTGAATAGCACTTTGATTGCCAGTGTCTGGATCAATCTGGTGCTCTGCATTTTTAACTTTCTTCCAATTCCTCCGCTCGATGGCAGCCGGATCCTTGCTGGAATTCTACCCCCTGATCTGGCCCGTTCTTATGCATCCATTGAACGATATGGTTTTATCCTTCTCATTATCTTGGCTGCCACTGGTGTTCTGTCCAAGTTGATCATCCCGCTGATTAATTTTGCTAATAGTTTGTTACTTTCCTGAGTTTATTTGTTACCGTTTTGATTTTTCCACAGCCTGTTTGACAGGTAGAGGATAGGGATTATATTTTTGCAGGGATTGTGGCAGATTGTTTCGGGCATTTCTGGCGGCATCCAGGCTAGGATATTCACCATAAAAAAGTATGAATGTTGCAGGTGAAGTCGATTTTTTGAGTACGATAAATTTTTCTGATCCTTTCTGATTTTCTTCCTCGCGCAGTATCCCTCGTAACTTCTCTTTGGCCTGATCCGCAGCAAGGACCATGATTTGGAGGGTGAAATAATCATTTTTTTCTCCAGTTAACCATCTTTGACCGGAGTCAAGACTTTTGCGAGGGAGCTGTCGTGCAATGGCTGCTTTCAGCTCGTTGTTTTTTGTTAAAGGTTCAGCGGTTAAAAGTGGGATGATGGTATTTTTTTTAGGAAGTTTGTTAACAGTGATCACTTGAATATCTGTAGATTTTTTTTCTACCAGAGGCGCAATCTCAACTGAGATTGGTTGTGTTGCTGTTTCTTTTACTGCTGATGGAGCTGGTTGGGTCGATTCTACGACTGGTTCTTGTGCTTCTGCTGGAACGGGCCTTACCAAATTGATACTCAGCTCTTCCGCTATTACGGGAGCTGGCTGTACCGATTGTACAACTGGTTTTTCCACTATCACTGGGGCTGATGGGTCAGGCTTGACGATTGGTTCTACCACTGTTACAGGAGCTGGATGGACTAACTCTGTGATCGTATTTTTTTCATCTGTTATGATTTGTTGCGTTTTTGTCTGAGGTGTAACCTGTGTACTTGCAGGTATGGAAGAAGACGTGGCAGGTTTCTGTTCTTCTCTGTTGATCAATAAAAATAGAAGCAGGACAATGAGAAGAGCGCCAGCCCCAAAGGCAATTTTTTTCTGCATATGTAGACTTGGCAGCCGAGTAGGAGGGGGGGCTCCCGCTGTCATATCGTCTGAATCCCGGACGTGTTCGAGCAGTACCATGAAAGAAGTATCATCGGCACTATAAGATGATGAACGTAGAGAGTCTCCCGCCAGGCTGTTGATCTTTCTGAAATTGCCATGGGACATGGCAAGGATTTTCGCAGCCACTTCCCGGCTGAAGATATTCTTTTTTTCAGAACCCGGTTGTTGCTGCATGCAAAAATTCAGGTATTGAAACGTATCTTCTTCTGTTAATGGCGGCAGAGAGAGATGAAGTTCTTGCGCATTTTTAAAAGTGCATAAGGCCAGTTGTTCAATATGTGCTTGTAGTCCTATCCTTCCAAAAAGGACAATCTGGAGTAAAACCCCGTTTTCGTTTGTTAGATCAATCATCTTGCGAACACGTTCCAGCGTCGCCAAATAAAGTTTTTCCCCTTCATCAAAAAGGATAAGAAGTCGCTTTTCTCGTTCCCGCAGGACTTGAGCGATTTCCATCAGGATATGATCGCTTCCCCGCGCGTTATCTTCCATTGAAAAGTTCAGATTAAGCTTCAAGGCAATGATCTGGAGGACATAATCAAAAGATTCAACGGAGTAGGGAAAGGAAATTACAATATAAGTTTCAGGGAGATCTTTCTCCAGTATTTTGCAGAGCATGGTTTTCCCATGTCCCTCTTCGCCAATACAGGTGATCAGGCTGGCAGAAGATTCTGTTATAGCTTTTCTTAATGCTTCAAGGGTAGAGGTCCGGCCGCTATCAGGAAAAAACAACCCATGGTCAAAAGGAGACTGGTGATTGATGTATTGTTCCTCTTGCATCTGTCCTGTTTCCAATATTTTAGTATCATTTTGCTCCCCAATCATTGTTGGAGGGCGCTTGGGCTCGTTGAATGTTCAAGCCGTTCAACTGAGTGAATAGTTAGATTTTTTAATGTGCCCGGATAATGGGGTAACATTTAAAAATGGATATACCATAACAAATGATCGGCGCATACTTGATTTTCCTGGCATCTTCTTATTCTGCAAAAGAACCTTCAAGGGGTGTATGCTCAATTATGTTACGAGCTTGGGGAAATCTGGTATGATCTTGTAGTGAAAATGGGTGCAAGTCTCGCTAACATATTGCAGATTTTTTTTTATTTAAAATTTAAACAGAACCGCGTCTCTGTTCAAGAAAATAATATATCATGCTGATCCAATTCTGTATAAGCCTTATTTTTTTGCTGGCTGGTTTTGTTCAAGGCATGACCGGATTTGGCTCGGCCCTTGTGGCCATGCCGTTGTTGAGTTTGTGTATTGACGTCAAAAGTGCGGTCCCGCTCTGTACTTTGAATAGTGTGGTGATTACCACATTCCTGGTATTGAAGCTTAAAAAACATCTGGATAGGAAGGAAATTTTCCCCCTGTGTGTTGCCGCTATTCCAGGAATGTTTGTAGGTGTTACCTTGTTAAAGAAGGTGAGTTCAGAGAATCTCAGTATCGGCCTTGGAGTTCTCCTCGTCACGTATGCCTGCTATAACCTTTTGATTAAAGTCAAACAGAGGAAACTACACCCCATCTGGTCCTATCTTGCCGGATTTTCTTCCGGCGCCATTGGGGCAGCTTTCAGCGCCGGTGGGCCACCGACGATTATTTATGCGACACTTAATGATTGGGATAAGGATGAGATTAAGGCCACTCTCAGTGGATTTTTTCTCTTTAATTCGTATCTCAATGCTACAGCTCATGCCGTGAGCGGTCTGACCACGGTTTCTGTCCTCTCTTCGTTTATCTATTCCGCCCCTTTTGTCCTTCTGGGAACATTTCTGGGCGCTTTCTGCTATGATCGCATAGATAAATCGGTTTATCTTAGAGTGATATTTGCCTTTTTGATTCTGATGGGTACAATGATGATTGTCACTGCGTGGTGATCCTGATTTTTTTTTTAAAAAAAAAGCAAATAAGATGTGAGGAAAATTCATGAACGGAGCTGAGCTATTGGTGCGGTGCCTTGAAAATGAAGGAGTCGATACCATATTTGGTATTCCCGGTGAGGAGAACCTGGCCTTTCTTGAGGCTTTGAGGAAATCCTCGATACGTTTGATCCTGACCCGTCATGAGCAGGCGGCTGGGTTTATGGCAGCCACGTATGGCAGGCTTACCGGCAGGCCCGGCGTCTGTCTTTCGACCCTTGGGCCTGGAGCGACAAATCTTGTCACTGCTGTTTCGTATGCGTTGCTTGGCGGCATGCCTGCTCTTTTTATTACTGGTCAGAAGCCGATCAAAATGAGTAAGCAGGGGCGATTTCAGATCCTTGATGTGGTGAGGATGATGGGGCCTTTGACCAAATTCACCAAACAGATCGTTACCGCTGGAAGTATTGCTCCACTGGTCCGCGACACGTTTCGTCTCGCCACAGAAGAGAAGCCCGGCCCCGTGCATCTGGAACTGCCTGAGGATATTGCGGCGGAAGAGACAGATAAGCAGCCTTTGTCGCTGACTCGTCTCTATCCTCCCCTTGCCAATCCTGGCTCCATTGCCATTGCGGCGGAACTTATTAAACAGGCGCGTTATCCCTTATTTCTCTTTGGGGCTGAGGCCAAACGACCGGACGTGTGCCGGGTCGCAAGAGGGCTCATTGAAAAAGCAGGTATCTACTTTTTCACCACCCAGATGGGCAAAGGGATTATTGATGAGTATTCTCCTTACTCACTGGGCACGGCAGCTCTTTCGGACCATGATTACCTGCATTGCGCCATTGAACGGGCCGATGTTATTATTAATGTCGGTCATGATGTTGTTGAAAAGCCGCCATTTTTTATGAGTCAAAGAGACGTGCAGGTTATTCATGTCAACTATTCGCCAGCGGACATTGATGAAGTTTATTTCCCCCAGCATGAAGTAATTGGTGATATCGGAACCACTCTGAGCCAGTTGTCGCACCTTATTTACGACCCGGCCGTGTCAGATAACGATTATTTCCAGCGTATTCATGAAGAAATCAACACCCATGTCTATTACACTCCAAGCGATGACCAATTCCCAGATACCCCGCAACGGATAGTCAGTGATATTCAAAATACGGTAGCTGACAACAGTATTCTTTCCCTTGATAATGGTATGTATAAGATATGGTTTGCCCGAAATTTTAAAGCGACACAGCCTGATTCGCTGCTCCTGGATAATGCCTTGGCCTCCATGGGCGCCGGCCTCCCAGTAGCTATTGCTGTTAAACTATTGTATCCGGAGAGGCAGGTTGTTGCTGTGTGCGGCGATGGCGGCTTTATGATGAATTCCCAAGAGATGGAAACCGCTATCCGGCTCAAATTAGATCTGGTGGTCATCGTCCTGCGTGATAATGGCTACGGGATGATCAAATGGAAGCAGGGTGGTATGAACCTTCCTGATTTTGGTCTTGACTTTCTGAATCCTGATTTCATACAATACGCAAAGAGTTATGGCGCAAAAGGCTATCGTGTTACCCGTGCCGGAGAACTTGTAGAACTGCTGTCGGGATGTCTTAAGCAGTCTGGCCTTCATCTTATTGAAGTCCCTGTAGATTACTCGCAGAATGAAAAAGTCTTTTTCCAGGAGCTTCGAAACAAGACGTGCCTCCTGTGATGAAATTTATATACACTTGGAGTGTTAACTATATACCTATGGTAAGTGCAGCGATTTGCCTTCTCCAATCTTCATGACAAATCCGATAAAAAAATATCGGGCCATTGCCAGTGCGATCTGGCTCTTCATAGTTTTTCTCTCTCTTGTCTGGAATCAAGCGGATGATATTCGGGAAAGAAATGCCATTGCTCTTGAAACAGCCAGAGCGTTTTTGACTCATATTGTTGCTGTTCGCTCTTGGAATGCCGAACACGGTGGGGTTTTTGTTTTCACCGATGAGAAAGATCCTCTCAATTCCTACCTGCCGGACGATCAGCAGGGAATCGTGACCAATGATGGTCGTAGCCTTACCAATATTAATCCAGCCAATATGACCCGTCAAATTGCCGAGATTTCTGATCGTCAGAGCAAGGTGCGATTCCATCTGACAAGTCTTGACCCAATCCGCCCTGAGAACAAGGCCCTGCCCTGGGAGGAGGGGTGGCTGAAAGATTTTGAGAAAGGGATTCAGGAACGGAGCATCTTTGTTAGCGGTCCCGAAGGGGAAACATTTCGTTATATGGCGCCATTGCGTGTTACCGGGGCGTGCCTCCCCTGCCATGATAGCTATAGCTCTGGTGAGATACGGGGGGGGATTTCCATCTCCATGCCGCTGCGTTTTCGTAAATCCCCGTGGCCGATGTTGATCAGCCATGTCGGGGCGGCAATTATAGGGCTTTTGGGGATACAATTTTTTGCCATCCGGTTGCAGACTCGCAGTGAACAATTGCTGGTTATGAATCAGCGGCTTCTGCGGGAAATTGAAGAGCATAAACAAAGTGAACAGGAACTGGTAAAGATCAAGGAAAATCTTGAATCCAGGGTTGCCAGTCGAACAGCGGAGCTGAGCAGAACCAATACCCTCCTTGATGCCAAGATTAAGGAACAGCTGCAGATTGAACGAGCTCTGGTCAAAATGAATGATGAGTTTATTCAGATTTTTAATAGTGCGCCAGATGGCATGCATATTATTGACAGGGATTTTACAGTTCTTCGTGTCAATAAGGCATTCATGGCTCTTACTGGTCATAGTAGTGCTGAAGCGATTACCGGACGTAAATGTTTTGAGGTTTTTGCCAGTCGGCTCTGTCATACTCCGGAGTGCCCGCTGACCAGGATTCTTGAAGGCGCTAAACGGGTGGAGGTGGAGGCAAAAAAAGTACGAGGGGATGGCAGTAGCTTTCCTTGTCTTGTGACTGCCACCCCGTTTCGTGCTCCCGGCGGGAAAATGATTGGAATTATAGAGGTGTCAAGGGATATAAGCAGTTGGAAGGATGTGGAAAAAAACCTGTCGCAGGCTGCTCAGGATCTTCTCTTGCGCAACCAGGAGCTTCAGGATTTTTCTCATGTCATCTCTCATGATCTGCAGGAACCGTTGATACTGATTCAGGCATTCAGCCAGCGCCTCCAAGCCAATTTTCTTACGGATATCTCGGACAAAGGAAAGGACTATCTTGAACGAATTCTCAGCTCGGCTGATCGCATGCAGATGCTGATTAACGGTCTGCTTTTCTACTCAAGGGTAGAGAAGGAATCGCAGCCTTTTACTCAGGTTCCTTTGAATAGCATCATTCAGGCTGTGCTTGAAGATCTGACCATTAAGATAGAAGAGAGTGACGCCGCCATCTCGGTTGACGATCTGGGGACTATTATGGCAGATCCCTTGCAAATGCGGCAACTGTTTCAGAATATTATAGGCAACAGTCTCAAATATCATCATCCTGATCGTGTCCCTGAGATCCGGATTACTCGTATTCCGGAGCCAGAGGGATTTGATTCTGATACTGCTGTGTCCATTTTCGTAAAGGATAACGGTATAGGGTTTCAGGAGGAATATCAGGAGAAGATCTTTGATATTTTTCAACGACTGCATACCCGTCAACAATTTAATGGAACGGGTATTGGCCTCTCTATCTGCAAGAAGATTGTTGAACGCCATCATGGTAGCATTAGTGCTACTGCTGTCCCGGGGCAGGGTGCTGAATTTATTATTACTTTGCCTCTGGTCCAGGACAGGCGGCAAAAACTGAGGTACGGTGCAGCCGGGCGATGAATTTGTTGGTATTCTTCCCTGAACTTGATTTAAGAACATCTTCTATGGAACCGCTGTCAGGCTGATTGACTTCCTCTGGTGAGGCAGGTAATATAGTTGGTATGTCTCTCTTCCAGTTGACCGATGAAATCATTTTCCCGCAGCCATCTTTGGCCGATAAAAACGGTCTTTTGGCCATTGGCGGTGATCTTCATCCGGACAGGCTTGTGGCAGCTTACAGGTCTGGAATATTCCCCTGGTTCTCGCCTGGAGACCCTCTTCTCTGGTGGTTTGTTGACCCCAGGCTTGTTATTTTTCTAACTGAGTTTAAGATCAGTAGAAGGCTGGCCCGAGATATTAAACAGGGGCGGTTCAGGGTCACTTATGACCGGGCCTTTGCAAGGGTCATAGCGTCCTGTGCTCAGATTCGTCAAGAAGAGGGCGAGGGTACCTGGATCAGCGGACAGATGCAGAATGCTTATTGCCGGTTGCATGAACTGGGCTATGCCCATTCGGTAGAATGCTGGCAGGGTGATATCTTGGCAGGTGGTTTGTACGGTATTGCTCTTGATCGGATTTTTTTTGGTGAATCCATGTTCACCCGTGTCAGCAATGGTTCCAAGGTTGCCCTTGCGGCTTTGGTGTCCAGATTGAATAAGATGAATTTTCACCTTATTGATTGCCAGATGACGACACACCATCTTTTAAGTTTTGGGGCGCGAGAAATTTCAGGGACAGAATTTCTTGATCAGCTCAAACTCTCTATTCAAACAACTGTTCCCGGTGGTAAATGGTGCGATGATGTCTTCTGAAAATAAAGAAATTTGTGATGGTTGTGGTAGGAGTGCCCTTTTGCAGGATATGCAGGGGAATGAATTTTGTGATTCGTGCGGTCAGATTGCCCAGGTCATAAAAACAGACCCGCAATTATTGCGTAAGATCTGTACCTTGATCCGGTCAGACCTGCATGGCTCTGAGAATGGTGACCAAGCATGTCTGGCCAACCCCTCAATGGAGTTGCCCGAGGTTCTTGATGCCGTACGCTACCGGACAAGAGACCGGGAACTCAACACCTGGTATGTGTCCATAAGTGAGCTTAAGGGGAATCCTGTTGAGATTTTTGCTTCCACTGCCTTTGATCGTGATCATCATCTCCAGTCGCGGATCTCTAATCTTACCACAATCACTCGTCTGGTTTCTCTGGTGTTAAGACATGTATTCCTTGGTGAAGTGCTGACCCTGGAAAAGACAATCAAACAATTACACCGCAGTTCCAGACAAAAAAATGACCTTCCTGACATGTTGACTCGGGTGTTGAGCCGTTACATTAAAAATCCCAAAAAGATAGTTGAGGATCTCGAGGAGAAAGGGCCTTCTATATAGAAAGCAGATATCTCTGGTAGTAGGCATTTTGAGTTGTTTGGAGAGAATCTCAGAGAGTAAGTGGCTCTTTGTGAAATTGCATGACTTGAAAAGATTCTGAGTATCTTGCAAAGAACTGTCTAAAATTCCAGAACAAACTCATAGGGAAATTTTGATTTATCAAAATGTTTGAGAACCTGCCGCAAATCAAAGAGGCTGGGTACCTCAAAGACCAGTTCCCACGCAGGAGTTGGGGTAGGGGTTTTGGAGAGTGCTATCAGGTCAAGAACTTTCATTTCTTCCGGGGCCACACTGAGGTACATCATCATTTTCTTGCGGGGTGCTGCCATGATGATTATTGTTTGTTTTTTTGCAACAAATGTCTCTTTTTGTTTCCATCGTACATAGACAATATCCTCCCGCTGTAACGCTATCGTCTCGAGTTTCTGACAATTCATGCTGTGCACTGACAGGCCTCGTTCGCTGAGCAGGCCATAGAGCCGGGAATCGGTAGGGCTTGGTTTGCAGCAGGCTGACATCTTGACAAATGCAGGATCCAGGGTGGTCAGTTCAATGGTATTAAAGGCTCCTGTTGGCCGGATAAGAAATGTTCCGGCATAGAAAATCGTTTTGATACGGTCAATAAGTGTGGGTAATTTTAACCTGCCCTCACCGATCTGCAGGTAGAGTTCTTCAAGGTTTTTCAGATCAAAATATGCGAGTATCTGTTTGAAGTCCGGTCGGGCCAGAAGGTCGGAAGGAAGGTTGTAACGCCGGATCTCCTGACTGATTACAGAAAGTCCAATCTCCTGGGCAACCTGCTGACTTCTGAGTTTAAAGGTTTTTGCCAGTTCCGCCCGGGCTCGAGGTGTTTTGCATATTTCAAGCATTCTCAGGTCAAAGTGGATGGGGTGTTCAGCCCGGATAATACGTACCACGTCTCCGTCCTGTAAGATGGTATCAATCGCTCCCCGTTTACTGCCAATCATGGCACCAAGGCAGGTGTTGCCAATATCTGTGTGGACGTGGAAGGCAAAGTCAAGAACAGTGGAGTTGATTGGAAGATAGGCCAAATCACCCTGAGGGGTGTAGGTGTAGATCTCTTTTTTCCCCCTGGCTGCAATAACATCACGGTAGGAGACAGAAGAATCTGAGCCAAGAACATTGAACAACTCCTGGATCTCGCGAATAAAACGGCGCTGATTGGAACTCTGAGAACTCCAGCCTTTAAAAAGACCACGCTGCGCCCTGCGGGTCATATCCTCCGTGCGAATCTTGAAGAGAAACTCTCTACCTTTAATGTTGGCCCGGGCATGCAGAGACTGA
Organism: Desulfocapsa sp.; assembly: GCA_013792135.1. Taxonomy (GTDB): domain Bacteria; phylum Desulfobacterota; class Desulfobulbia; order Desulfobulbales; family Desulfocapsaceae; genus UBA2270. The sequence continues at coordinate 10,258 of VMSP01000057.1, forward strand.
TAGCCGGTATTTTTGGGATTAGCGATAAGATCACGGATTGTTCGGGGGATGGGGGGGAATGTCTGATTCAGGATTCCCAAGGCCTGGTAACAGGCTGGAGCGCTCTCGACCACAATAAGGATTTCAACAGGATTATCTATCTGTCTACGAAGGATACGGTTGTTGGCATCATAATAGGCCCAGAGTCCTTTGGTGCGAATAATGACATTGCAGGTAAACCAGATTTCTTCTGCTTTCTTTTTGAGTTGTTTCACGATCTCCATAACCACCGGGTCCTGTTCGAACTGTTTGATATGGGTGATAAGTTTGGCGCTTTGCTTGGGGAATTTATAGGAAAGAGCCAGATTGAACATCTCACGTTTCAGGCTGAACAGGCCAAGTACTGAGGCAAGTGGGGCATAAATATCAATGGTTTCATCGGCAATCTTCTGTCTTTTGTGCTGAGGCATGGCGCTGAGAGTTCGCAGATTGTGCAGTCTGTCGGCCAGTTTGACCAGCATGACCTCCGGGCGCAGGGCTGCCCCTGAAAAAATCTTGCGATGGATCATCTTGTACTGTGTCTGTTTATCCCCCTTGAATTGTGTGATTTTGGTACAACCTTCCACGATGGCCTCAACATAATGGCCAAATTTTTCTCCGATAAAATCAGTAGTGATTTCTTCAACATCCTCAACTGTATCATGTAGCAGAGCGGCAGCAAGAATCTCCGGATGGGTGATATCCATTTCGTCAGCGAGGATCTTGGCGACAGAACAGGGATGCATGATATATGCCTCACCGGAGCGCCTCCATTGATCATCGTGGGCTTCAATGGCAAAATCCAGAGCCCGCCAGAAGACATCAGCAGCAGGGGTATTACCAAGTAAGTGCCTCATATGAGAACGATATATTTCCAGGTCAAAAGGTATATTATACTGCATATCGTCCAGTCAATTATGGTTCATTTGTTGAGAGTGGATTTGGGAGACAAAGGGATTGGATGTTGTTAATTCCTTTGCCCACTGTCAGGACTGTGCTACTATTAAAAATATTAGAGGCTTTCGAAATTACCATTACATTTCTAACCATTTCGTTATCGCGCCTGCTGTCGTTCACTGTATTTCAATGTTGCATTGATTTTATTGCAACGGCCTAACTGCTCAGGTTGTCAGGTTGAAGATTGTGAATCGAAGAAAAAAATGAAGATTTTTAACATGAAAATTTGTGCCTGGAGATTGTCCTGGCTGTCTCTCCTTTCTAGCCTATTCATCTCGGCATTTTTAAAAACTGTCCGAGAAGAGAAATATTAAATTAGTCTACCAAAAAATAACGATCAGAGGAAAAATAAAAATCAGTTATGAGAAAAAAAAGAAAACATTTTCCAAGAAAGCCATCGGACAGGCACCCTGCCAGTAGAATTGACAGGAAATCATTACGACTGGAAAAAACACTGGAACGAGATGTGCTGACTTACGTCTATCGGTGTGAGCATCCTGTATCTCAAGATGATATTGGGGCAGAACTCAAGCTTGATAAAGATGGGCAGAAAGAATTGACCGACCTCCTTGTGGATCTGGTGGAACAGAAAATTTTGAACCGCACCAGTAAGCATCGGTTTTCTCTTGGCAAACAAAATAATCTAGCCACAGGTGTTCTTGACCAAAACCCGCGCGGTTTTGGTTTTGTCACCGGACTTTCTGTTCGTGAGGGTAGCTTGGCCTATAGCAGAGATCCATCTGTTGAGGCGTTTCATATGGGAGCCGCCAGGCATGGTGATACTGTTCTTGTCAGGGTGTGCAAGGTCCGACAAGATGGGCGTCCTGAGGCGGAAGTGATCAGTGTTCTGGAACGAGGTTCTGATTGTTTGGCTGGATTTGTCTCCTTTGAGCAGGGCAAGGTTCGGGTAACTCCTGAGGACCCCCATTTTCCTTTTTCTGTGGTGATTGATGGTAAAATTCCAGAGGACCTAAGCGAGGGATATGCCGTCATCGTGCAGCTTGTTGCTGCTGCTGAAGATACGTCCAGGCTCCGGGGCAAGATCATTGAAGTCCTTGGTGATCCCGACTCCATTGATGTGCAGATGCGTCTGGTGATTGAAAAATTTAAATTACCCCATGCCTTCAGTAAGGAGGCCATGCATGAATCAGCACAACTGCCGGAGGAGATTACGGAGACCAAAGGTCGAGAAGATCTGCGGGAGACACTCCATGTCACTATCGACGGAGAAACAGCCAAAGATTTTGACGATGCCGTGGCTGTTGTAAAGACCAAGAGAGGTTTCCGTCTCTACGTCTCCATCGCTGATGTCAGTCATTTTGTGAGACCAGGAACAGCACTTGACAAAGATGCCTATGAGCGCGGTACCTCGATCTACTTCCCCGGCAGGGTCATTCCCATGCTGCCGGAGAAGATTTCCAATAATCTGTGCAGTCTTATTCCCGATCAGGACCGTCTGGCCTTTACCGCCATTCTTGATTTTGACCGGCAAGGAAACACAACCGGAAAACGTTTTGTCAAATCCATTATCCGCAGCCACAAACGCTTTACCTATACCACAGTTCGTCAGATCCTCATCGATAACAATCAGGAGGTGAGGCGCGAGCATAAGCCCTTTCTCACTCCTCTCAAGTGGGCAGGCGAGTTGGCAATAATTCTCCAGAAGTTGCGCAAGGAGCGGGGAGCTATCGGATTTACCCTGCCGGAACCGGAAATCGGCCTGGATGATAGTGGCAGAATAAACTCCATTGGCAGGGCAGAACGGAATTTTGCCCATCAGCTTATTGAGCAATTCATGCTTTCTGCTAATGAGGCTGTGGCCGAGACCTTTACCGAGCATTCTGTGAATGCGCTCTATCGTATCCATGAACGACCTGATCCTATTAAGGTTCAGGAGTTTACCGGCTTTGCCCAGACCCTGGGCCTTAATCTCCCCAAGCATCGGGAGGATCCTGACTGGTTTGGCCAGGTTCTGGATATGGTAAAAAACAGCCCAAAGGAATATGTGGTCAACAATCTGCTCCTCCGCACCATGCAGCAGGCGCGTTACGATATGCGTAATGTCGGTCATTTTGGTTTGGCGGCAACAGACTATACCCATTTTACCTCGCCGATCCGCCGCTATCCAGATCTCCTGGTTCACCGGGCTCTTTATGATTTTATCAGCAAGTCCAGTGAAAATAAAAAAAATTTCAGCCCGGAAAATTTAAAAAACATCGGTCCTTTTCTCTCCACCCGAGAACGGCTTGCCGTAAGCGCTGAAAGGGAGATGAACGACCGGTTGAAGGTCCGCTATATGCAGAACAAGGTAGGAGAGAGCTTTGATGCTGTGATCTCTGGGGTGAGTGGCTTCGCTCTTTTTGTGGAATTGCTTGAGCTGTTTATCAGTGGGGCAGTGGTTATTAGCGAATTGCGTGATGATTATTACAACTATGATCAAAAACATCACCGCCTTGTGGGAGAAAGAAGCTCAAAGGTTTACCGGATGGGTGATCTGGTTCGGGTGACTCTGCTCGATGTAGACCTTCGCAAGAACAGGATTAATTTTACTCTAGCCAAGGAGTAGTGGGCTGTTTGTTAAAAGGTAGGGCCTTTTGGGGAAGACGTAACGAGGCTTGACGGGAAACCATATTTCGCATAAAGATATAGAAGAATAATGTTTCAACGTAGCCTATAGTATAAAAGGGCGATCTTCCCTTTATAGTTGTCTTGGAGGAATGAAGAATATGGAAAATTCGAGCTGGTTTATGGGAATTATTACGACCCCTTTTGTCCAAGGGTTGCTTCTTGGCTTATTTTTCTGCTGTGTTGTTTATGTTCGTGGTTGGATGCGTCGCCGTGAATTTTCTCGGGAAATAAACAGGTTGAAATCACACTTGCATACGAAAATGGAGATTGATTCGGCAGACAATGAAAAAAGAAAGCAGGAACTCATTACCCTCAGGCAGGAACGGGACAATCTGCGTATTACTGTCCAATCATTGAATCAGAAGCCTGGCCGTAAGGAGATCAGGCAGTATTATATCTATCAGACCGCCCTTGATATCATGTTTGAAAAAGCGCCAGGCTTTGCCCCTGCCTGGCAGATCACGCTCAAGGAGGCCGAGCGGCTTTTTGAAAAATCAGAACAAGGGGTTGTTCCTTTGCTGAAACGTTTGATGCCAACCAGCACGAACAAACAGGTGGAAGAATATGAAAAGATCTGCAAAATCACGCATGATGATGTTGTTGCTTAAACCACTTTTTTTTAAAATAATTAATCATAATATTGGAATGATGTGAAAGCATAATGAGCCGTAAAAGAATTGTCAGTAGTGCAATAGCTTTTTTGTAGCGGCTTCTAAGCTGAAATGTATGGCTTTTAAGGTTGCACGTTTATGTTCTGCTGTCCCTGTTTTCTCCCATCGCCATTCCTTTTACTTCGTTAGTTCCCCCATTTTCTATGACCTTTGATACCACCCCCCTTGATCACATTGCCATCGTTCTCATGGAGCCGAAATTTCCGGAAAATATCGGCGCGGCGGCCAGAGCAGCCTGGAATATGGGGATCAGTCGTTTGATTGTTGTGGGCAATATGTCTCCTGATCCCGAACGTATGGCCATGATGGCCACCCATAAGGCTGCGCATCTCCTTGAGAATATGGAGTTGCATCATAATCTTGAAACAGCTCTTGCCCCTTTTTCCAGGGTTGTGGGCACGACTGCCAGGCGAGGCCGGCAACGTATTCAGAAAAAAAGTCCTCGAGAGGTTGTCAGTGAGATTCTTCCTTTGTTGCCTGATAACGAGATCGCTTTTCTCTTTGGCCCGGAAGATCGAGGGCTCACCAATGATGACCTGAAGTACTGTCAGATGATCTCTTCCATTCCAACAGCTGATTTCTCTTCGCTGAATCTGGCCCAGTCCGTGGCTATTCACTGCTATGAGATTTATCATGGCCTTGTGTACTCTCAGAAAACCATGTCTTCGTCTCCGCGTCTTGCGACGAGCTTTGAACTTGAAGGGATGTACCGTTCTCTGGAAGAGACTCTGTTGACCATAGATTTTCTGCAGGACAAGAGTCATGATTATTATATGAACAATATTCGTCAATTCTTTGGCAGGATGCGGCTGAGTCCTAAGGATTCCAGCACCATTCGCGGCATTTGCCGGCAGTTTCTTCGTTTTCAGGGATAGCCGTTTTAAAAAAAAGAACAAGGTAACTGGCGCGAATGGTAATATATTGCTATATTAACAGGAAGGAAGTGTTAGCGAAGACGTTTTTCTTCAGGAGGGTATTATTATGATTTCTGCAATGCAGTCTGCTCTGTCGGCTTTGTCAGCGTACAGCACAAAAATAAACTCCAATGCCAACAATATTGCCAATGCCAGTACTGAAGGGTTTAAAAAAAGTCGCGTAATCCTGTCTAGTGCAGAACCTCAGGGGGTAAATACTCAGACGCAGCGGGTTGATACTCCTGGGGCCATGATGTATCAGCAGACCAGTAATGGTATGGAATTGGTGGAGCAGTCTAACGTTGATATTGGGGAAGAGTTACCTGCAATGAGTTTGAACGCTCATTTTTATAAGGCGAATCTTAAAACTTTGCAGGTCGCTGACGAGATGCTTGGCAGCCTCCTTAAAGTCAAAGCTTGATATTTTTTCAGACTCCCTGTAATGGGCATTGCTGACATCGAGGATTGTTTTTCCTACAATAATCCTTTCCCAGGGTCACGATCAAGGCGTGATACTCATTAAAAAGAACTGATTGTGCTGGCAGTCTGTCGTGAAACGCCTCCTGCAGCGAATAATAATAATCACTTTCCTCGGCTACTAGAAAGTGGCGTGAAAAAATACGATAGGTATACGTGTCTACCACGAAAATTGGATGATTGGCCGCATATAAGAGGATTGAATCCGCGGTCTCTGGTCCGATTCCTTTCACAGAGAGTAGAGCCTCCCGACCGGTAGATAGATCCTCCTCGATAAAAAGTCCCAGCTTCCCATTGTATCGCTCGGTTATCATCTGCAGAAGATTCTTCAGCCGCTTTGCCTTGATGTTAAAATAACCCGACGGTTTGATAAGCTGAGCAAGTTCATCAACGGGCAATGCTGCCAGCGCTGGAAAAGAGAGCATTTCTGCCTCTTTCAATTGAAAAATGGCCTTGCATACGTTTCCCCAGTTGGTATTCTGGGTGAGCACCGCTCCGACCATGATTTCAAAGGGTGAATCTCCTGGCCACCAGCCCTGTGGGCCAAAATGGTCATAAAGCAGGGAGTATATCTCTGTGAATTTGTTTTCGTTCATTTATCCACTCGTTCTTTCACTTTGCCTTAAATCTTAGAAACAATCTCCTAGGCAAATACCTATATCTCTTGCAGTCAAAACTTTGTCACTCGTTAAGTCTACCTTTTTTCGAGACTTGATGGCGTTAATCAGAGGAACCGGAACCATGGAGGAAGCCGACAGGGCCACCATATGACCAAAAATGCCATTCTCAACCAGGCGTACAGCCGCGGCTCCAAAACGTAATGCCAATAAACGATCAAAGGTCGTAGGCGAACCGCCTCGCTGCAGGTGGCCAAGCACCAGAGACCGCGTGTCCTTGTTTATTCGTTTCCGGATCTCAGCGGCCACCCATTCACCGACCCCTCCAAGTACAAGCTCCGTTCTTCCCAGTTCGCCCTCGCCCTTGTTGATTACCGTCCCACCTTTGACGCTGGCACCTTCAGCGACAACGACGATGGCGTAATCCTTACCGTGTAGTTCATTGTCTGTTATCTTCTTGCATACTGCGTCCATGTCAAAGGGTATCTCGGGTATCAGAATTACATCTGCACCTCCGGAGATCCCTGAGTAAAGAGCTATCCAGCCGGAATCGCGTCCCATAACCTCAACCACCATGACTCGATCGTGGGATTTTGCCGTTGAATGCAGTTTGTCCAGGGCCTCTGTTGCCGTAGACACTGCCGTGTCAAAACCAAAAGTTCGGTCTGTTGCCTCAAGGTCATTGTCAATGGTTTTGGGGACACCGATAACCTGCATTCCTTTCAGAGAGAAACGATGGGCGATCTCAAGACTGCCGTCTCCGCCAATAGCGATATGGCAATCAAAACCCATCCTTTTGAAATTGTTCATGATCTTATCCGAAATGTCAATAATTTTGATTTCACCTGCCAGATTTTCAACAGGCATTGAGAATGGGTTTCCTTTATTTGTCGAACCGAGGATGGTGCCACCAGTGGCATAGATTTCTTCAACATCTTCCAAGCTCAGACGTTTGAGTTCATCAAGATTTAATAAACCTTTATAGCCACTTCGGCTGCCATATACCTCCCAACCACGCCGATAGCAGGAATGAACAACAGCATAGATAACCGCATTCAGCCCTGGAGCATCTCCGCCCCCTGTAGAAATTACAATTTTTTTCATATCAGTAGTCCTTGTTTGAAATTTCAGTCAGTTAATTCTACTTTGTCACATTACCCATCACTTTGCCGTTTGTATGCAGAGTCGATGGAAGCTTGCCTTTGCCGGTGCCTGACATTCATCTGCCCGAAGACTTCTTCGTGAGTTATATCCCTCCGTGGAAGAAAGTGAGCAAGCAATTTTGCAATGTCAGGACAACTGAGTAACGGGTGCGACTCCTTCTGTTCCATTCTGGTTTCCAACAGAAAGAGCGTGGACATCATCACCAT
>VMSP01000126.1 GCA_013792135.1 Desulfocapsa sp.
CATATATTAATACATGCACCCTTTGGGACCGTTTGCTGTTTGCTGCTATTCAGTTTTCAAGGATCGTTTCTACCGTCTCATTCCGCAAGACAGTTACGCGGTCAAGGCCGCGGCGAAGATGTAAATCTAATCAAATCCGAATAACCTGTCAATAACTTTTTTTCTCAGGTCGTTCGTTTTACTGCCTCTCTTATTGTTACTCTTCCTGCAGATGAGCTACTGCTTTTTATCTCTCACCCAAGGACCGCGGCAAACTACTCAATCACTGACGCGCTGTCAATGGAAATAATAAGCTCACAACAGAATACATTCACCACTTGTCCGCTCTATACGATAAGTCAAGAAGTTACAATATGACATTTTCCAGGGGCCATTCAATAAAAAATGAAAACACGGTACCAGCCACACTAAAAGTGCACACCCATTTGCATTTTTATTAATTGCTAATCCATTTCTGCAGAGCAACAATTATCTTTTGAGCCTGCTCCGGACTTGATATATTAAATTTTGACTTGGGATAATACTCCCCCTCGCGTTTCTGGTAGCGACGAATGGTATACATATCTTTACTATACTCTCCTTTGCTCTTATTCCAGTTTTGATAACGGTATAGTATTGTGGTCCATGCCCCTTTGGACAAGACCTCTTTGTCCAACTCTTTTACCAGGAGGATGCCATCCTCTTCATAGTTGATTGTCAACTCATTCAAATCACTGCTCATTTCGTATCTCTTCCTGTCTAAAGTGTATGATTAGGCGCTAAAAAACAAATAGATATTAATTCAAAACAACCATATCCCGCCAAAAAGGTAAAGGGGAAAGGAGTGACCTCTGCCACCCTTTTCCCCTCATAACTACCTGCTACTCAAGACGATCTGACAAAAAACTCTCAGGTGCCAATATGAAGTCGCCCCTCTCGAAGATCAACCTGGATGTGATCTCCCTCAAGAAAACGACCACTTAAAAGCTCCATCGCCAAAGGATCCTCCAGATAACGCTGGATAGCCCTTTTCAAAGGACGCGCTCCAAACAATGGGTTAAACCCTGCATCTACCAGATACGCTTTTGCCGCATCAGTAATTGTAAATTTATACTTTCTCTCTTCCAGCCTGGCGACCAACCTTTGCAGCTGGATATCTATAATGGAGCCCATGTCTTTCCTGGACAGGCTGTGAAAGATAATCGTTTCATCCACCCTGTTCAGAAACTCGGGCTTAAACTTCTGATGGAGAAGCTCTTCGATCTGATTGCGGACAACATCATCCCCTAGGTGCTCTTCTGCCATTTTCAGAATCAGATCACTACCCAGATTTGAGGTCATGATCAGAATTGTGTTCTTGAAATTTACAGTCCTCCCTTTACCATCAGTCATCCGTCCATCATCCAGGACTTGTAGCAGGACATTGAAAACATCGGGGTGCGCCTTTTCAATCTCGTCCAGAAGCACAACGGAATAGGGGCGCCTACGTACTGCCTCCGTAAGATAGCCTCCCTCTTCATAACCAACATACCCGGGCGGAGCACCAATAAGCCTAGCTACGGAATGTTTTTCCATAAACTCTGACATATCAATGCGAATCATGGCCTGTACACTATCAAAAAGAAAATCCGCAAGCGACCTGGCAAGCTCTGTTTTCCCTACTCCGGTGGGACCGAGAAAAATAAATGAGCCAAGTGGACGGTCAGGGTCCTGCAAACCCGCCCGCGCCCGGCGCACGGCATTGGCAACCGCCTTGATAGCGTCTTCCTGGCCGACTACCTTAGCAGCAAGCGCTGATTCAACATGTACCAGTTTGTCTTTCTCGCCTTCCAGAAGTTTATCTACAGGGATGCCGGTCCATTTCGCCACAACTGCTGCAATATCTTCAGCCCCTACCTCCTCTTTCAGCATCTGGTTTTTTTCCTGAATATGCTGTAACTTCGAATTAGCTTCCTCAAGATCCTTCTGGAGTTTGATAATCCTGCCATAACGAATTTCTGCCACCTTGCTCAGGTCACCAATCCGCTCAGCGCGCTGCTCCTCCATATGTGCTTCATCTATACTCGCCTTGACCTGGCGGATACTTTGAATAACATCACGCTCGATGGTCCACTGCCCCTTCATAGCATTTAAGGAATCATTCAGTTCACCAAGTTTCTTTCTCAGATCCACAAGACGTTCTTTCGACGCTGAGTCTTTTTCCTTTTTCAGGGCCTCCTGCTCTATTTCCAACTTTATTTTTTTGCGTTCCAACTCATCAATCTCTGTGGGCATGGAATCAATCTCAATACGCAGGCATGATGCGGCCTCGTCAATGAGATCAATGGCCTTATCAGGAAGGAAACGATCCGTAATAAAACGATTCGAAAGAATGACGGCTGCAACTGTTGCCGCATCCTGAATCCGGACCCCATGATGCACTTCATACTTTTCTTTGATGCCGCGCAGGATAGCAATGGTGTCCTCCTCACTAGGCTCCTGAATAAGAACCGGCTGGAATCTGCGTTCCAAGGCAGCATCTTTCTCAATATATTTTCTATACTCATCAAGTGTTGTGGCACCGATACAGTGCAGTTCACCACGGGCCAGAGCAGGCTTGAGCATATTGGAAGCATCCATGGAACCTTCAGCGGCCCCGGCTCCCACCAAGGTATGAATTTCATCGATAAAAAGAATGATCTCCCCAGCCCGCTTTTCAACTTCTTTCAGTACCGCCTTCAACCTGTCCTCAAACTCACCACGATACTTAGCCCCTGCTATCAACGAGCCCAGATCAAGGGACATAACCTGCTTCCCCTGCAAGGTTGCCGGAATATCACCATTAACAATGCGCTGGGCAAGACCTTCGGCGATGGCCGTTTTTCCAACCCCTGGCTCACCAATGAGAATAGGATTATTTTTAGTACGACGGGACAAGACCTGGATCACCCGCCGTATTTCCTCATCTCTTCCTATGACTGGATCCAGCTTTCCATTTCTGGCAATATCGGTCAGATTGCGCGCATATTTTTCCAGGGCCTGATATTTTTCCTCAGGATACTGATCAGTAACCCGTTGATTGCCGCGAATGGTAGCCAGGGCCGTCAGAAAGCCTTTCTCATCAACTCCCTTCTTGCGCAGCATCTTGGACGTCTCAGATTTACCATCTTTGATAAGGGTGAGAAAGAGATGTTCCTGGCTGACAAATTCATCCTGCATCTGACTTGCAGTATTGAATGCCTTGTCGAGAAGCTGTTGCAACTCGGCAGAGATATAGGCCTGACCCGCGCCACTGCCTGAGACCTGTGGAATCTTATCTATGAGCTTGTTCAACTCCATCAGGATAATGGCAGGATCGACTCCCATTTTCTGGAGTACCGGCACGACCACACCCTCGGGTTGTTCGAGAATGGCCCTGGCCAGATGTGCTGACTGAATCTCCTGATGAGATTTATTCTGAGCGAGTTGCTGGGCCGCCTGAATCGCTTCCTGAGACTTTATGGTAAATTTATCAAACTGCATGAAACTCTCCTCCCGAATAGGACATTGAAGGTAAGTGAAAAAAATAAAAGGAGCGAGCTCCTTCTATCAAGTCTTTTTTGTTGCAGTTAAAAATAAGGACAAGTCAACAAGGTGTCAAGTTTTTGACTATAAAGAAGTGGATGCAGAAACAGAAATACTAAAGAGAAGAAAAAAAAGCGAGCCTCAAAGAAATGAGGCTCGCCAAAGAAACAATATCAGGGAATCAGCTACATCCGCCAGAGCTACAGGAGCCGGAACTACAGCCTCCACCTCCACCGCCAATCGGGTTACTGGAAGTAATGCCAAACCCAGAACGTGGACCAGCGTCCACATAATCGACACGAACGGTACCACAAGTAGTTAAAAGACCTTCCTCTACGAGGAACTTCAAACCACCGTTGTCAAAAATCTTATCATTATCTTTTGGCTCATCCAGAGCCAAGCCCAAAGAAGGGCCTGCTCAGCCACCTTGCATCAAAGCAATACGCAAGGCAGAATCAATACTATTCTGCTCCAGGTATTCAGTAAGTTTTTGCACTGCCTGGTCAGTAACTGTAAAATCAGACATATAAATCCTCCTGTAATCTATGGTTAATTAAAAGTGATTGTATTTTCAATTGGTAACATATTATATATTTCCCATCTACTGGAAGGACAAATTGCCCTTCCAATCACACATAAACATGTTACTATCTATGTTAAGTTGCAAATCTCCAGAAGTCAATCCTCATTATACAAGAAGTTACATTGAATATATACAAAGCTACATCTTTTCTCACCTATTTCAAAGAAATTTATATTTAAAAAACAATTACAATTCTTAATCCTACTTTGTCACATTAAAATTCTATTTAACATCTTGAAATAGTTGCAATTTCACACTATAAGAGTTGTATGTTTTTCATCAATTCTTAGGAGGTAAAATGAGCTACATGCCAACCCCAAAAAATCCAGCCTGACAGGAGAAAAAATGACAGCAAACGACCACTCACGGACCTGTCGGTCTCATTTTGTCTTTTTCATGAGCGTTACAAGAAATTCTTCGTGACCAAGACTCGCTCAGTTGTCACGCAGTCGCTCCAATATCTGAGCGGGCTCTTGCGGACTGTTCGCAAGAATATTGAGCGG
>VMSP01000119.1 GCA_013792135.1 Desulfocapsa sp.
ATGATACCTTCGCACTGTGGGAGAAATCCCATATTGCCCTCCTTTATTATGGTTAGTTTGCCAAAACTATTATTACCATAAAGGGGAGGGCATTTTTTACTCTCACATCGTCAAGGTCTCTCTTTTTCTACGCTACCAATCTTTTTACACAACGCTTCTTTTGAATACATGGCAAGCCTCCTGTTGTTACCTTAAACTCAATCTAACCAGCATGATGTTGATGCAGCGCAGAGCAACATCCATTTTCTCTTCAAGACTCAAAAAAACATATAAGGCCAATGCTCAGCACTCAGCAGCCTTCATTTTTTTTCGGCACTTTCTTTGTTGCCGGCCTGGTTGCCAACCAAAGTTTGTATGTAGGCGATCAGATCCTTCATATCCTGGCCCTGGCTGTCAATGGCGATACCGCCCAAGGGCTTTTCGATGCAGATATTGATAACTTCTTCCAGACTTTTCTTGTCCATCTTCATGATAGTGATTTGCTTGCGTGCGAACAAGTCACTGCCCAGATTTTTCCCACCCTCATGACAGGTACTGCAGCTTTTGCCGGTGGTTCCACCGCCAAGGTCTGGGCTTTCAAAAAGGGCTTTCCCTTTCTCTACGTTCACTGCATAGGCCAGGGTCAAACCTCCTGTCATCATCAAAGCCGCTACCAGAATAAATGCCCTTTTCATACCAACCGCCCTCCGTTAATAGTTGATGTATTTACAAATATTCGCCAGAACTCCCTTCTCACCTTTAATACTCCTCGAGATGGTGCCATTCAGCATTTTCAAGCCAGTTTCCAGGCTCCGGTCTGGCAACGAATTCGACGATATTTTCCATTATCCGCAAATGTTTTTCTTCTTCGCCGGCAAGACGCAAAAATATCTGTTTGACATCTCCCTCATCAGCATTGGCAGCCTTGTCGAGATAAAATTTCCAACTCATCTCCTCAATGGACATTGCTTTTCGGTATGATTCAAGTTCAGATGAATCAATGCGCACATTGGCTTTTTCTTCCTTCATTCTGACAAAAATATTTTTCACATTCTCCAGAACTGTTGTTTTCACCAGCGAAGAATTTCCAGCATTTTTTAGTAAGTGTACAATGGTATTGTAGTGCTTCACCTCTTCGTTGGCCAGCATAGTAAAAATAGTTGCAATACCTTCTACCTGACAATTTTCGGCCAGGAGAAGGTAATACTTTTCCCCATCCTGCTCCATCTGCATGGCATATTCATAAATACTCATAGCGCTTCCTTTGAAAATGGAATAATGAATAATTCGAGCATGCTTACCCCTTCCACAGACCATGCAAATTACAATATTCTCGAGCAGTTATCTTGTTGGCGTCGATTTTAAAGACGGCCTCCGGTGCTTTTCCGGGGTTGAGGAACTGCCGGTATGCCCTGCCGTCGTCGGTAATTACTTCAATCCACTCTATGTAATGTTTATCTTCCATGGGATGGGGCACACTCCCGACCTTTACCCTGAAACCACCTTCGATCTTTTCGATCACGGGGACATGCTTTTCTTTTGCCGCGTCAACAGTGTTCTCCAAGAATAGTTTCATCGACGCTCCGCAACAGACAAGCTCGCCCTCTCCTGCATGAAGCATTTCCACAATATTCCCACAAATTTCACACTTATAGATTTGTAATTTTTCTGTCATGACTGTATTTCTCCCTGATTTTGATATCATTGCGGCCAAGTTGGCCAGTTCATCTGTTTACAGATGGCAACACACACCCTGGTACTATTCAACATATAAGCAGAGCAATATTTGTACCAGGCTCGAAGCACTCAACATTATATCACCTAAGTTTCTGTTATTTAGGGATAATTAACGAAAATTGTTTTTATTGGGCCGTTGTGAGGAATTATAAGAAATGGGGCCATATTTAACCAATGGTTCCATGTGACCCTTTTCAGGGTTGTCTCGAAAGGCACCTTGAAAATGCTTATCAAGCTAATTATTTTTTATAATCAAAAAGATAGGTGATCTGATGCTGAGCATTTGAAGCCTGGCACAAGAATTGCTTCAATAAAAAACAATGCAGAACAGCACACATCGACCGCTGCCTATGAATTCTTTGAATTTAAACACTCATACCGGAACAATGACCGGTAACAACTTAATATAAGTTATAATTTTAGTCAGTTACCTTAACTCAAAAAGTTAAAGACAGAGGGAGCAAAATGAGAAAAAATATTTTTATTACAGTGCTCATGCTTTTTGGATTGTCCTTGTTTTCGGGCTGTGCCTCAATGATGCACACATGGCCAGATCAGGAAAGAAGTGCGGAAAACAAAATGATTGTAATCCAGGAGAGGATTGGGGATGGGCTGAAAACCGGCGCGCTTAGCCTTAATCAGTCCCAGAGATTTTTGGCGACCCTACAGGTTATTCGAACAGACTATATTGAGTTGAGAGACAAAATTGTCTACCAGGAAGAATGGAACAGCCTTCACAGAAGACTTGATATGCTTGGAGAAGATGTAAACAGGGCGTTTACCAGGACTATAAAAAATGAATCCCCAAGGAATGGGGACACGATTATCACACTCCAAAGACGAATTGATGATGGACGAATCAGCAGGCGTTTGCCTCTAACTGAGGAAAGAGAATTTCAGGCCAGATTAGACTCCATTCGCAGAGAATATTTACGGATCACGGAGGGAGGGAGACCTGCTACGTACGAAGAAAGAGTAGACATCTCCCGCCGGCTTGATTCTTTGGCAATGGATATAGACAGGTTTCGTTAGAATTAGCTGGTAGTAAAAACTACAGTTTAAGGTCACCTTGAACAATCAGGATTCAAGATCAAGGCGTGAAAAGAAACAATTTTTCAAAGAACCCTTAACCGACAACAATTATTATCAACTCTCAACCTGAATACACGCAAATTAATCCCACTCCATGGTGTCCATTTTTTCCATACCACTTCACCGGTAAAGGAACCTTTTTCATGCGCCACCCTGTACTGCCCAAACATTGAGGACAGCAAAAACCGGACGGCCAGCGCAGCCAGTCCACTCCTTGTGCAGTGTTGTTGAAATATGGCCATTTGGTTCCATATAACCTTTAACATCTAAATTCTTGATAACAGCCCGCTTGGCAATGATCTTACAAATTATCATAATTTCAGTAAGATAGAATTGATAATGACAAATAAAAAAACTCGGCAAAAGGCTTGAAATGTTCTTAATGAGGTGGACAAGACTGCGAGAGTCGCTCGCGCCTAAAAGCGGGTCATCGGCAATCTTTCCTTTAATTTATATTGTAAAATGCTGTTGGCCCGGCTGGCGGTGTTTTTTTCTGATATCCACATGGGGTGGATTATCGAAGCTCAAATATAACAAGGAGGAATATCATGAATTGGGATCAAATCAAAGGGCTGTGGAAACAAGCCAAAGGAAAAGCCCAACAACAATGGGGCAAGCTCACTGATGATGACCTCGATGTCATCGATGGCAAGCGCGAAGAGCTGATCGGTAAGGTACAGGAACGCTATGGTATTGAAAAAGATGAGGCCGAAAGACAAGTTTCCGATTTTGAAACCAAATATCACTAATTAATCGGACTGTCACTTGTCTGCTCAGGTTTTACTGGCAAGGTAAGCACTATGCCCTGTCCCGATGTCAGTAATAATGGAGATAAATACTTTTCATATTTACTCACATAGTGGCATGGCTCATCGGTCCTTATGTGGATGCGTGGCTCAAGGAATGGAGGAACGTTATGCTGAACAATGAAAAAGGCAAGATAGGCTGGATACTGCTTTGGGCCTTGGGAATCCCGATCCCGATCCTCGTGCTGCTGTATCTCCTACGTGGTTGCACCTGAGAGACTGCGCGACAAAGAGTGAGCGTGAAAGATCAGGGAGGAATCGAAATCTGCCAACGAGGATAAGATCATGCGAAGCGAACTCCGTTAAGGTTGTCGGTGGCAGTATTTACAAAGTAAACCAAATAGAAGGAGTATGTAATGAACGAAACAAACGAGAAGTCAGTGCCTAAGTACGGTATTGGGCCGGGCTTCGAAGATCATCGGAGAAACGGTGGTCAACCGCCAGAGTGAGAATGTGGGCAAGAATGACATGCGCCTTAAAGAGAAACGCTAAATTGGCTCGCCGTCAGTGACTTCCCCTGGACCAGATGTCCGGGGGAAGTCACTGATGGCATATATAATAAGACGATGTTCTCTGGCCTCTGATGGCCGGCAGAAGCCATTTCCAGCAAGGAGGAATCTATGGAAAAGACAGCGGGTTTGTGGATTGACCATCGTAAGGCCGTGATAGTGGTGGTTTCGGACAAAGGGGAAGAAACAAAAGTGATCGAATCAAAGGTGGAAAAGCAGAGCGCACCGTCTGCTGGTGAACCTTCAACGTCCCCCTATGAATCCCATATGGTTCCAGCGGATGATATCCTTCAGAGAAAGTTTACAGACCAACTCAACACCTATTACGATGAGGTAATTTCGCTTATTCGTAACGCCGAAGCGATTTTAATATTTGGCCCTGGCGAGGCAAAGGGCGAGCTAAAAAAACGTCTCGAAAGAGACAAACTTGATGGCCTCATCGTGGCTGTGGAAACAGTTGACGACATGACAGATCGCCAGATTGCCGCGAAAGTCCGGGAGTATTTTCAAAAGTAGAACTACGAGAAAAGAGTATTTCAGCATAAATGAATTGTGACAGCGACGCAGCCGCGTTTCATAATCTCTGTCTTCACCGACAGACAAAAAAAGGAGGATCATATGTTGTGGACAATTGCCGTGATACTGATAATTCTGTGGGCGTTGGGACTGGTCAGCAGTTACACGATGGGAGGGTTCATTCATATCCTGCTGGTACTTGCTGTTATTGTTGTGCTGCTCAACCTCTTTCAGGGGCGGCGGCGTGGGTAGCCTTCTGGAAAGGGCAAACCGGCGATATTGGCCTGGCTCCAAACCGGCACTTCACTGTCGCCGTGCTCACCAATTATATAGGCATGAACATTGTGGGGGTCGACCCGGCAATGTCTGCTGAGCAGGAATCTGAAGCGCGCCGTATCCAGAGTGGTCCCCGATCCAATGACCCGAGTCATGGGATAACCGGAAACTTTGAGGGCAACATACGTCAAGATATCGACGGGATTGGATATGATCAGCAAAGTTCCCGGTTCGTGCGCCGCGATCTTGGGAATGATATCTTTGGAAATATCCGTGTTCTTGCTAACGAGATCCAGCCGGGTCTCACCCTGCTTCTGAGCGGCGCCCGTGGTAACGACAACAATGTCGGCGCCCTTGCAGTCCGAGTAGTTTCCTGCGAAGATTCTTGCCGGTTGGATAAAGGACAGGCTTAGCATTCCTCTCAAGGTTTTCTTCATGATGTTTGCCCGGCTCAGTTGCTCACAGACTGCTTTTCGCGCAAGGTTCTTCTGGCCAGATGTTGCAGGTCTTCGTCCGTCACCGTGGGGAGAAATCGTTTTCGATAAAGCTCGTCGTGCAGAATATCTACAATGGAAACCAGCGGGGCCGCAACCAGAACACCCAGCACGCCGAAAGCAGCCACGCATAAGAGCATCGAAAAAATCACCGCCACCGGATGCAATTTCATCCCTCGCGCCATGATGAAAGGGGTAATCACATTATTTTCCAAAGCCTGGACCGCGATGTAGGCTAACAATACCCACATCGGGGTCATGCCTCCGATGCCGAGAGCGAGCAACAGTGCAGGTACTGCGCCGAGGGTCGGACCAAGATATGGAACAGCTTCCATGATTCCTGCTATCAACCCCAGAACTAGCGAGTCCATGAATCCGAAGATCGGCAACATGATCAAAAAAACTAGCAGGCCGATCGTCACCATCCCCACCAGCGTTGTCCCTGCCCAATTTGGCGCGAAATTTCCAATGCGCTGCATGATGATCAGTGCCCTTCCATGATGGCGCTCGGGCACCAATGAAAACATTGCCCCAAGGATCGGGCGGGGATTCATGAGCGTAAAGCATACGCCGAAAAAAACCGTCACCAAAACGACCAGCATCTGCCCCGCGTTGAACGCCATCGCCGTGAAGCTACCGACCACGCCCTGTAACATCTCGCTCAACCTGGAACGGATAGATTCCGACGCCTTGGCAGTTTCAGGCGGAGCCGACTTCGTGGTTTTGGCCGCTACTACAGGCCGGCCCTCCGACGCCTCGATCTTGGCGATTTCTGTGGTGACTTCCGCCTGGAGTTTTTTTTCGGAAAGAACGACCTTTTGCTCCATTTTAATCAGAGGTTTCTGGAACCGTTCCCAGTAACCTGGCAACTCTGCAGAGAGGTTTATGATCGAGATCTTCAACGGCCCGAAAAAAGCCCCACCTGTCAGAACAATGAAAATGACCAAGGCCGCCACCAAAAGCCCCGCCGCGCCTTTTCTTCCACCGGTCAAGGTTCGTATCCGGGAGATCATGGGATTCACTGCGAGCGAAATCAGTAGAATAAGTAGAAACGACAAGAGGATGGGGGCCAGCAGTGAAAACGTCTTGATGAAAGCAATCAACGATGCTCCCAGGATTATGTAGAAAGATATCGAGTGGTTATTCACCTCTGGCTCGGGGTTGCTTGGCATGGCATTTTCTCCCATTGTTAACTTGTTGTCAGGAAACCGGACATTGAAGTCCTGTGGCCCAGTCCTTGGTAAGCGTCAATTAAGCCCCAGTATCTTCTGGTCTAAGCTCAAGTCAGCCATAGTAAGCTTCATGGGCAGCAATTCTCTGTAATCATCCACGGATGAAGCAAACGGGAGCTTCTCAAAAAGGTAGCGAAGATATTTATCAGGAGAAAGCTTGACTCCCTGAGTCAGGAATTCGTTACGTATAAACAGTAGACTTCTGAGTTGTTCCGTCAATAATAATTTAAACAAATTCCAACAAAGGAGAATTTGTTCTCTTTAATGTTTGTATGTATTTAATCTCATCATAGGGAGTCCTGTTCTTCCAACAGCAGTACATGATTCTGATCCACTTAAAAGCAAGAGCTCTAATGGCTGTATGATGGGATTTGCCTCGTTCTCGTAGTATTTCATAATATGCTTGAGCCCATATTAATGACCTGCGTAAGGAATTTGCAAACTCATGAAAAGTTTGTAGTAAAAATTTCGGACAGGCATGGCAGCGTATGACCATTTTTGATTGACCGCTAGCCTTTGATCCTTCCTTCTGATCGCGGGAGCCAAGATTGCTCCCATGCCTTTGCAAGAGTACTTAAACAGTTTGATATGAAGCCTTCTATGAGGCGCAAGGGTAACTGTTATGATAATGCCCCGAGGGAAAGCTTCTGGGGGACGTTGAAAACCGAGATGGTCCATCACAGAAAGTATGCCACAAGAAAAGAAGCTGAGGTTGAGATCCGTGAGTATATAGAAATATTCTACAACCGCCAACGTATAAAGAAAAGGTTAGGTTTTTGTTCTCCGGCTGCTTTTGAGAGAAAATATCTTATTGAAAGGAACGTGGCAGAGAGGTTTGGTTTCCACTATTGACGACCTCAGGCTTAGCGCCTGAACACATCATAAGCTTCAGGTTTACATCAGATTTTGAGTTGCCCTTCGGATCATGATAGGCATTACTCTCTCGCCTATCAAATTTTATTTTTAATGTGTTCGTAGAGATTGCATCTTGGGCACGCCCCACCCCAATTTGCTTTTCCGATGGGTTGTTGTTCCCTTAATTCAGTACAGGCAGTTCCCAGTTAATCAGTGATTTTGCCTGATCCTGCAGATAGGCATTGGCTTTGGAAAAATGTTTATTACCAATTACCAATAAAAACCACGATGCGCAGATAAGGGGGATGGGTGAAGCTACTGCAGGACCAGGTGACGTGCATCCGGCAAAAGGTCTGGAATTCAATCAGACAATCAATCAATGATCCGTTTATTCTCTAATAAATCCAGAACTTCCATCAGCCTCCGTTTTGCCTTGTGCGTGGTTCGCAGGATCTGGAGGAGAGTCCGCCACTGTTCGAGCCGTCCTGTTTTCTGGTAGATATTGTGCATCTTGCGCAGATAGCCGGCAGCCACTTCATATGCCTTGGGTTTTACTAGATCGATCTGCCCCTCGGCCAGTTTTTTCCAGATGGCAAGTGAAATGTCAGGATGGGTCCCGGCAACTGCCGCAGCCACCTCTCTCCCCTTGCCGATTCCCCACCGGATCGTTTTCTGCTGCGTCTGGTAAAGCTGGACAACATCGTCGAATCGCTTTTCAAGGATGGCAATTTCAATGAGATTGCCCAGGTCGGGAAAGTCCCGACGGAACCTTTTGTCAGACCTGACAGCGACCTCAGGACTGGGCAAAGGCCATGGCTGTCCGGAGCTTCCCGCATCAGTCATGTCAGGACGCTGGCCGCTTTCCAGAAATGAGAGGGCTTCGGCACGAACAGTCGGCCAGCAACCAATCGCTTCAGCCGCCTTTTCTAATTCCAGATAATTGGCGGGGGTTGGATTATTGAAAAAATCCTGGGCCCGGTAGGCAGCAACCAGATCAAATTTATTTTCCTGCCAGGCAAGCTCGCGAAGTTTTTTCTGCAGACTAGCGGCGATGCCGGGGGCATTCTCTACCGTTTTTTGAAATCCCTTGACACACCACTCCCTTGCCTTGTCATAATTGCTGCTCTGTAAATATGTATCAACGAGTCGTTCATAGCATTGAGTCAAATCCGCCTCCCTTTCGAGCAGAGGAATAACTTTTTTCCGCTGACCACTTCGTTCAAGGGCCTCAATCAGCCAGTTCATCACCCTTTCCCGATGATATCCGCTTGAAAAGTTGTCCGGCATGTGAGCAGGCATAGTGTTAAGCCTTTCCTGGAGGCTGACTGCAACCTCAGCCCAGTCTGTCCGGCCATATATCTTATTTCGGATGAATTGTTCACAGGAATCGCTGATGGAATACTGGTCTTCAAGAAAGATATCGATCATCCAGAGCAACTGTTCCGGCCTGGACAGCGAAGAGACCTCTACCGCCTGAAAGACAATTTCCATGCAGTCCCCGATTTCATAAGCCACGTCACCATCGTCATGGGATTGTTCCACCTGCTCGTTGCCCCTTTGCCAGAGATCGCAGCCAAGTTCCACCACAATATCGGCATGCCCTTCTTTCAACAAGGCGGCGAACTGCTCCTTGATATGAGAATAGTCGGGGCTATTCCCCTCGTCATTCCAGTGGTTATTCCAGGCAGGCTCACCGGTCACCGCTTTGATTTCCTTCCGCAGGGCAATGGCAAGCTTATCAATTCTGCCGCTTCGCAGCTGATCGTCTTCCAGAATCTTCCGTTTGACCTCAGGATGACGGGCCGCAAGATCAGTCAACAGCACGATCAGCTCCTCCTTGCTTTTCTCACCCAGGATTCCGGCCACTGCCGGATTCTTTCCACCATCTGATCCTGACGACCCAACCGTGACCTCTTGGTCATCCGGATCATCCTCATCCAGGAACTCATCGTCGTCATCGGTTTCATCAAAAACGGCCAGATACAGGTCTCCCCGCTTATCCACCAGAGGGAGCTTCCTCCCTGCTTTTTCCTGTTCCAAGGCGGCCAGGACAACGGCCACGGCATGTTTGCAGGGCCCCCAATCGTATGGGCAGGAGCAGAACCAGTCGAGTTCACCATCTTCATCAGCCTCAACATTGGTGGCGTAATCCTCAGTGCCTGCAACCCATGCAATCAGCCCGCCGCTTTCGGTCCTGGCCAAGTCGGAGACATTCTTGATGTATGTCTTGCCACGGCCCATGATGGTACTGCCGGCCCACTGTCGCAGATCCTCCCAGGTCAGACTAAGTAATGATTCATTCATCGAATTCATCCGGCCTCCATAAAGGAATTCAATTTTCTACGCAACAAAAGTCACTACTTTGGGTATATCTGTGTAAAATGGCTGACAAATTCAAGATAACTGCTGCCGCCAATGGTTCTTCTCTGAATGGCCCGGTACACAGCGGCCAACACCTTAACCAGCTTCTCGGTAGGGACGTGCTCCAGTTCTTGACTGACAGCCTGGGAAAGCAACTGGTCCCCTGACGCTATGGCCAGTTCCGCCATTGGCTGCTTGTCATCCTTGAAATGATATTTGTCGATCATCCTTTCCACGAGGCGGGCCGCAGTCCCGTCATTGAAGTTTTTACTATCGGCTGCCCATACCATGCAGAGAAGTTTTTCGATATTTTCAGCAATTCCTTCAAGCTCAGGGGATTTAGCCATCTCCTCGGTGCTGAAATAGGGCACACTCCGGTAGTTCCGACTGGCCAAAACGGGACTGATAAAAGAACAGCCTTCGCATTTTTCCTGTTCACGAGTCTCACCGCAGCAGAGGCTACAGATAAAAGTCCCGGTACTCTTGCATTTCCTTTTCCCTTTCCGGGAATCACATACTGTGCATTTCGCCATATTACTTCACTCCGTTAGCTATAATGTTGCTACCGTCTCATCATGAAAAATCAAGATGCTCCATTCAGGATTCAACACGGGGGTAACAAGAATTTCCATTTTTCGCTGGGTTGTTGTTCCCTGTACTTAATAATGGCAGTTCCCAGTCAATCGGTGATTTTGCCTGATCCTGCAGATAGGCATTGGCTTTGGAAAAATGCTTGTTCCCAAAAAAACCACGATGCGCAGATAAGGGGGACGGGTGAACCGATTGCAGTACCAGGTGACGCTTTTTATCAATAATCGCCCCTTTTTTCTGGGCATAACTGCCCCACAGGAAAAACACCAGCCCGGAATGTTCTCTGTTCAGCGTTTGAATAATGACATCAGTGAAATGTTCCCACCCCTTTCCCTGGTGAGAAGCCGCCCTGTTCTGTTCCACGGTCAGCACACTGTTTAGCAGAAGGACACCCTGTTCTGCCCAGCTGTTGAGATATCCATGGTTGGCCGGAGTGATACCAAGATCCGCATGGATTTCCTGGAAAATATTTTTAAGGGATGGAGGAGGCGCTACCCCCGGCATTACGGAAAAGCACAAGCCGTGTGCCTGTCCCGGGCCGTGATACGGGTCCTGCCCGATGATCACCACCTTCACGTCCTCAAAAGGAAGCAGGTTCATGGCATTGAAAATATTTTTCCCTTCCGGGTAAATGATCTTTCCGGCCCCTTTCTCCTGGATCAGGAACTGTCTGAGGTTTTGCATATACTCTTGGTCAAATTCACCTCCGATCCGACTCTTCCAGGAAGGCCGTAACTGAACTCGATCTTGCATCTCAGACATTTCCCAACACCTTTGTGTGGTTATATTCCAACCCCATTATCCGCTCCCCTTACCCCAGCGGGTAAAGAAT
Source organism: Desulfocapsa sp. (assembly GCA_013792135.1). Taxonomy (GTDB): domain Bacteria; phylum Desulfobacterota; class Desulfobulbia; order Desulfobulbales; family Desulfocapsaceae; genus UBA2270. The sequence goes on from VMSP01000119.1 coordinate 11,281, forward strand.
CTCTTGATTGACGCTGTCACACTCTCGCAGGAGTTCTGTAGAGAAGACAGTTTCCGATGCTTTGAGGGTATCGTCAAGTTGGGAAGGATGAATCGCCCCGACGATCGTGCTGGGCACAAAATCAAAACTGAGCGTCCATGCCGCCGCCATAGTGGCCGGAGCAAGCCCATGTTTTGTGGCGATGGCGGCATATTTTTGGGCCGCTGTTATCGATCGGTCGTTGGCGAATCGTCCGGCCTGCGCTTTCATCCTCGGATCTGGATCGGCCAGGTAATCCCCGTAGCGAAAACCGCCCCATTGCCTGCCGGGCGTATACTTGCCGCTCAATACCCCGCCGGCCAACGGCGAATAAGGGAGGAGGCCGACCTGCTCTTTTTTGCAGACGATGGCAATTTCGTCAAGGAAGCGTCGATTGAGCATGGAGAAGTTGTTCTGGATGCTCTCAAAGCGCTTGAAGCCCCGATAACGGCTGGTCTCCAGGGCCTTTGTCAAACCGTAGGCGTTCTCGTTCGATGTCCCGATATAACGCACCTTCCCGCTTCGTACCAGTTGATCGAGAGCTTCAAGACTCTCTTCAATGGGAACGACGGTATCGGGCCAGTGGACCTGATACAGATCGATGTAATCGGTCTTGAGCCTTCGCAAGCTCCCTTCGACGGCGGTGGTGATATGAAAGGCATCGATGGCAGTCAGACCGTGCCGCACCGGTGGCACGAACCAGCCATTGGCCGCCCCCGCGACTTTCGTGGCAAGGATTATTGAGTCTCTTGGCTTATCCGCCAGCCACTCACCAAAGATTGCTTCCGTGACCCCATACGTTTCCGCAGTCGGAGGAACGGGATAGACTTCAGCCATATCAAAAAAGTTGACCCCGCTGGCATAGGCTTTATCAAGGATCTCAAACGCTATTTTTTTATCGCATTTTTTCCCGAAGGTCATCGTCCCCAGGCAGATGTTGGAGACTCTCAGGCCGCTTTTGCCGATATAATTGTATTTCATAGAGGTACCAGGATTTTGCTTGAAAAGTTATGAATGGAAATTACCCTACCACCCGTATTCGGTTGATCGCGGCTGCCACCTCGTGCAGCCGGGGCAGAGCGAGTGTCCCGGTTTTCCAGGGCGACAAGATATCGAGCCCCTTTTCTTCCACATCTTTGAGAACCATCTTCAGGCCTTCCGTAAAATTTTCAGCCTTATAAATATAATTTTTGGCGTAATAGAGGATGATGAGGCCGATGGCCCTGGTCTGACCGATATCGATCAGCTGCTCCACTTTACTCAGATCAATCTCATGTCGACCATACAAAAGGGTGTCAACTCCGCGGGTCTCAATGGAGACATCCTTTTTCCCCCGCGCCGGATTTAATCGTCGAGCGTCCAGACGTCTTTCCAACTTTCTGACAATCGGGGGTAAACCGCTCGGTTTTTCTTGAACCTGTTCCTGGTCGACAAGACCATGCGCCTTGAGGGTGACATCCTCCGGTCTATAGGAATCCATCATGATGACCGTGTCGCTTACCGCAAAATAATCGCCGGAACCTCCCATGACCAGAATCGTGGATACCCTAAGCTCGTGATACATCTCTCTCACCCGACAAAGAAATGGCGTTATCGGTTCCTTTTCCTTGACCACCAGCCTCTGCATCCGCTCATCGCGAATCATGAAATTCGTGGCCGACGTATCCTCATCAATCAGGAGCAGAGCGGCATCATCTTCCAGGGCTTCAATAATGTTCGCTGCCTGGGATGTACTTCCACTTGCATTTTCAGTGGAAAAACTGGTCGTATTTCTCTCAAAGGGCAGCTGATCAATGAAGGGGCTGATATTAATATTGGAAACGACTCGATTGTCTTCAGCCCGGACCTTGACTGCTGTGGAATCGGTGGCAATCAGTTCTCTGCCATCGCCGGGGATATGGTTATAGACACCCCTTTCGAGGGCATGAAGGAGTGTTGATTTCCCATGAAAACCGCCGCCGACAATCAGGGTTACCCCCTTGGGAATTCCCATCCCCCGAACCTTGCCCCTGTTGGGCAAAACAAGCGTGCAGGCCAATGATTCCGGGGAAACAAAGGGGATCACCTTTTCTTTAAGAGGCCGATCATCAATCCCGCTTTGTCTTGGCAACAGGGAGTTGTCAGCCACAAAAGCGGCAAGATTGTTTGGCAACAACAGGCCACGTAAATAGTGCTGATCTTCAACTGACTCGACATGCCTTTGAAAGCTGCTTTTATCCAGATTCTCAAAATAAAGACCATGCAAGACAACCTCCGGGAGTTCCCTGAAAAACATCTCCTCCACTTCCCTTGCCATGATCGTTCGCCCTGCAGCAGGCAGACCGACGGTCAACCGTGCCTCGACACCTTCACTGTCTATCAGCACCGAGTTTCTGACCAGGATCTGCTGACCACTCGTTTCAATCCGGATCTCGCCACTCTTGCCGATCCCTCGATGCCCCTTCACCTTTGCTTGAATTGCCTTGGCAACGGCTCTTGCCAGAAAATCTTCCGCAGCAGTTTTCCGTATCTTGCCGGAGTAGAATTCAGGGGAAAGAAGAGCAACCGATGACGAGACATGAATGCTTATCCGCGAAGGCTGGGCAAAAGGATCACCCTGGATATGATCGAAAGTGAGCTTGTAGCCATTAAACTGATAGCTCCCCTTCAGTTCCTTATAGGCCTTGTACCCTCGCCCATCAATTTTTTTTAAAAGTGTTCGTAGACGTTCCATTGTGGTCACCACCCGCAAAAAAACATTTTTTATTCATCTTAAACAGAACTCGTTTAATCAGGGTAAGGAGTATACTTGCCTTCCTACCCAGTCGTATTTGGCGCTAACCCGCACCCGAGTCTTGATCCTATCCAGCTGGAAGATAGCCGGTTTATTTATTTAATGGCAAAGGGTCAATCCCCTTTGCCATGCTCATTCTGAGACAGCCCTGGCCATCAGTTGCGTGTCGCTATATTTGCGTTTTTGGCCTTATAAACATCATTATAGCCCCGAAAACCAAAAAACAGAATTTGTTATGTATGGTTCCTAATTGACTAGATTTCCAACACCTATTTATCCAATTTAATTTTCTTCATGGTTTTGACTTCTTCTCTGTTGAGAGAAACGACAAGACCCTTATCACTTATGTATGTAACTTCCTTATTTGTGATAGTTACATTATCTGTGGAAATCCGTCCCCCTGAAAAAAATTCTATCTCATAAAAATATTTTTTTTCCTCTCCTTTCTGACCCGCCTTTATATTTTTAAGCTGCTCAATTTTCTTTTCACTAAGAACTTCTTTCATGGCTCTTGTGACCTGCTCATCTGTAAATCTGCCATTTTTTTGTTCCGTCTGCTTAATTGGCATGCTGATTTTAGTACTTCTTGCGTCGCGATACTCCTGATCGTTAGGGAGAAATCCCCTTATCTGGGATGGTAAAATTGAATAAAAGCATGTACTCGATTCGGGGTACAATAAAAAATAGCCCGCTGCAACAAACAAAAGGCCTACGAAAGCCCATGCTGTTTTTTGCAGATTTCCGCCTTTTTTCTTCTCTGGTTGACTTTCAAATATCGCATATGATCTCATGCTGTTAAACAATTCTTTGCCATCCAATATCAAAATATTGTTAGCCTTTGCAAAGTCTATTGCATCTTTAGTGAACTCACCTGAAGTAACTACAAATCCACCTGTTGCTCCGACTCCAACCATAACTCCCAGCAGCTCCCGGACAACATTCACTCCGACCTTGTATGCTTTCCAATGCTTACATTGAATAAGATATTTTTCCATGCCTTTCGTAGCAATCAGATCAACGCCCCCATCTGCACCAGATTTTGTTTCTTCCACGCTGAACTGTCGACGCCGGAAGTATTCTCCTACCAAATATTCAAAATCTTGCCATGACATATTACCTAAAGAATTATGAGAAACGCTGCGAGATGTTTTGTCATATAACTTTGTTCTTTTAAAATTCAGAATTACAGAAGCCATTGATCCCAACAAAAATGCTACGGGGATTACAATCTGACCAAAGAACGCAAGAACGTGCAGCAAACCGGGGAGTACATTCTTAAAGATCCCATCTATCCCTGATGCTGTAACTGGCGGAAGCTCTTTTCCTGCATACGAGTGTAAAAACAAGAAGGAGACCAAGGCTAAAGAGACACCTACCCACCAGGGGAATTTTGATGTTATATCAGCAATGTCCTCAAAAATACTGTTTGCTCTACGGGCCATAACACTTTTGTACCAAATTATTGGTTGTCTAATAAGGGGTTTAGTAATTTCTGTGAAGCACGCATTTTAGCGTGTTTCACAGAATGATGGCATAATTTAAGGATACCTTGTTGGAATTATGGTATCAATTGCTTAACGTGGCAGGACCCAGTTCAGTTGAGTTTCACCGGCTCAAAAAATTGCTTTGTAGGTATTGGCTACAAGATGCACACTTCGGCTAATATCACCTGGCAAAATAAATAATTTGGGTACTCGCTTAAAATTGAACACTCGGTATAAACTATATATCTCTGAATTTTCTTTTGAGAAAACCACTTCATTTTCAGAAATATAAAATGGTTGGTATTTCCCACAGTTTGAAGTTTTCACCTCTATAAATAAATCTTTTTCATTTTCCGGGTTAAAAGACCGTATATCATAACCTGTGCCATCACCCCTCTCTTTGCTTGTCCACTCTACCTCTTTGGCAAGATCGTCACGGCCCAAAAAAGTGAGGCGGTTTCTTTCGAATTGGAGCGCAAATTCCTCGCCCCGTTCACCCATCCGTCGATTGCCGATCTCTCTTTCTGCAAAATTATAAAAGCGAGGTGTGAACTCTCGCGTCTCGGCTTGAGGTGGTAAAATGTTCTTTACAGGGGCAGATTCGAGCACATCCCTCCAGACGAACTCGTTGAACTGTGGCGGTTCCTGTTCGATAAATGAATCCACTTGTTTTTCAAGTACATGCCTGTCTTCGACAAGACGCATGAGTATGACATCTTTTAATTGCTGTTGGTAATTAAACGCGGGTTTGTATCCGGAGATATATGGGTATCCCAGTTCAATCATGATGGCGCTGATATTCTGGTGTTTGAATTCTATTGAGCCATCGGAACGGTTGTTCAACTTCGTTTGCAATTCTCGCCTGTGCTGGCTCTTGTTGTACCTTTCTCCCCTCAACTCAAGCTCCATCATTGCTAAATAATCCGCTACAACCGCTTCACACTCCAGCCAGTCCCATGCATCACCTAGGTTTAACAACGTGCGTTGCGAATCGAAATTGAGATTTCCCAAGAGAGAAGCTTTTAAATATTCTCGAACAACCGGACTGTGCAATAACTGGAACAGCGCTTCATCCAAATAGGCGTAAGCAACATTATTATTGAGCTCGCCTGGGCCGCTCACTGTGGATAATCTTTGGTAAGCTACGGCTCGCCCTGGTTTAGGTTGATGATGCCAAAAATTTTCACTTCGAAGATGGAAAAATGGGAGGTGTGGATTATCGCGATCGGTTTCAGTGCGATATTTATTGAAGTTGTGGCTGAAGCTCAGTCGTAAGTTCTGGTCAAAGAAAATCCGATTATTATTAATTGTTTTATTGGCGATCAGATCCATTACCGCCAACAGCATACAAACTTTATGGGGGCTGACGCCCCCTTTCTGGCGGTTCATGTTCAGTGCATTAAATTTATCGGCGTAAAACTCTAAGCTCATCTGAACACTCTTTTCTCAACTATGATGGTCTGCCATGTAACTCCTTCTCTTTTCAGCACATCTTCCAGAGTATTAGTAACTTCGACCTGCAAAGATTTAGTCTCGGCAAATTGAACAATCTCATCAGCCGGAACCTGATAAAATTCTCTTCCTTCAGAGTCCGGTCCTTGGCGGAGAGAGACAACCAGCAGAGAATCCTTAGCCATTAACCCGGTAAGTGTTTCCATGGAATCAATGCGCTGTTGATAAGGAAGATGCATCAAAACCCCACTCACCAGAATTAAAGAAAAACTGTGCTGATACGTTTGAAGCTTAGCCAAAATCGGCAAACAATCATTGATCCATAAAACCGGATAAATCCCAGTAGTTTTTTGGCCCAACTCAAGCAATACCGTCGCAGGTTCAACCACAATTACTTCCCATCCCCTTTTGGCCAACCAAGCAGCATCGCGACCGGAACCCCCACCAACGTCCAAGGCCAAACCGGGATTTTGGGGTAAATGCCTGAGCCAACTTGCATGAACCTTGTCCGGGTCCAAACTTTGATATTTATCAAATAACTGTTTGGCGTTATGGTTGTAGTAATTCAACATTTCTCATCAACGTCAAATTCGGGCTCACAATTCTTAATAACCGCCAACAAAATCATAACTAATCAATCTTACAACAAGAAGTCAATCGAGTTCGTGCCGCGTTTGGAATTAACCCGGTAGCCGACGGAGATAATAGCGTCCAGATTGTACCATTTTATATTCCTGGAGACCTTTCTCCCGCCCTCTTCTTGAACTGTTGCATTTTCTGCAACAGTTGCACGTTTTTCCAATTCCCCCGTGGAGTAAATCGTGCAAGTGCCTTGAAATCAGACCTGTCTATCGTCGGTCCTCATCGCCAAAAGTATAAAAGGCGGCAGGTTTGTCTGAATTTGCAATATGCATTTTTTGCATATTGCTTTCTTCGTCCAATTCCCCTTCCTTGAAGACATTCCGGATATGACGGGAGATAACAGACTGATCTCTCTGGAAAAGTTCCACCATTTGTGCCTGAGTCAACCAGACCGTCTCCTTCCCGAGGTGAACTTCAAGCAGGCTTTGCCCGCCCTCGGTCTGATAAATGACTATTTCACCGTATTCACTTTGCATATTACGCCGCCAAAGCCTCATTCCATTCTTCAACAATCATATTCAACTCATCGCCAAAAAACTGATGCACCATGTAAATCCACCTTCCTGGGCCAAGGGAGCATAATCAAAATCACCTCTATCAATTCAAGGTACCCATCAGCCACTGGCTCTTCTCATCGGTAGACATTATTGACTCATCCTTCCACAAAGAGGCGGACATAGTCGTTGAAGATAAAAAGACGGTCGCGTTTTCGGCCTGTGAGTTCGCGCAGAATAGTGTGTTCGCAGAAATCACTGATCAATTTGCTTGCCGTATTAGGCTGTGCATTCAACAAGGCCGTTACCTGTTTAATGCTGACCACAGGATTCTCATAGAGATGCCGGATAAGGGCCTGGGCGTTCTTTTGTCGGCGGACATGGAAGCACGGCAGAATTTCACGTTCGATACGTTCCTTAAGAACAATTATCTCTTTGAAGACCTGGATGGATTGGCTGGCCGTCTCCCGCACGCCGTACAGAAAGAACCTGAGCCAATCAATCAGGTTATGGTTGGTGCGGACGGCGGTCAAATGATCGTAATAATCGCCCTTGCGCTGTTCAAAGAAAAAAGAAAGATACAGGGCCGGTTTGGCAAGCAGCCCGAAGCTGACCAGATAGAGAACAATAAGCAATCGCCCAAGACGGCCATTGCCATCCAGAAAAGGATGAATGTTTTCAAATTGATAATGAATGATGCCGATCTTGACCAGATGGGGAACATGGATCTCTTCATTATGCATGAATTTTTCCAGGTCACTCATCAATTCCGGGACATGTTCATGATGCGGTGGAACAAAGGTGGCATTTTTCAGAGTCATGCCGATCCAGTTCTGGCTGGTGCGGAATTCCCCCGGCTGTTTGTGCTTGCCACGCACACTTTGCAAGAGGATGCGGTGGATATCCTTGATCAGGCGGCTGGAAAGCGGCAAGGTCTGCAGTTGGCTGATGGCTGCGTTGAGGGCCTGGATATAGTTTTGAACCTCCTGCCAGTCATCACGTTTTTCAGGATCAAGGTCCAACTCGTCCACCAGGGCTTCTTCCATATTGGTTCGGGTGCCTTCTATGCGGCTTGAAGTGGTGGCTTCCTTGGTGACATGCATTTTTATAAAAAAGTCCACATCGGGAATAAGCTGGGAAAAAGCATTCAGCTCGCCAAGCAGGCGGCTGGACTCATCCAGGAGGGTGATGATTTCAGGGGTGGAAATCTGCCATTCCAGATTGATCGGTTCAGGCAAAAAGCTCCGGTATTGGTACTGTTGTTCAAAACGACCGGAATGGAATTGGCTTATATCTTTTCTCAACATGTAAAGACCCTTTTGGAAATTTGATTACCACTCTTTCTCAGCCAAAGTTAGTAAACGATCTGGCATAGGAGGTGTTCGAACTGCTACATAGGCCAACCGTGGTAGCAGGTTTTGCAAATCAAAGCGACGATTAAAGCGATATTGAAATTCTGCAAGATATCGTGGGATATGCTTTGGTTGGAATGTATGAAAAGTTCCCCTTAAAGAATTTTTCAAATTTCCGAGTATCGTATTAACCCATTTGAAGGAAGGATGCTCTACTGCTTTTTTCCCTCCTCCAACGACATGTCGCTCATGGGAACAGTTGGCTTTTTCAACAGCCTTAAAACAGGCGAGTCCGTCGGAAACAACGTTTGAATGAGGAGATAGATGATGATTGCTCCAACGTGCAATTTCTGTCAATTGAAACCCTTTGATTCTTGAAAGTTTCATGCAATATGGCTTGCCATCATGTGTTTCAATGGCTGCCACAAAAGGAGTTTTACCTGCGGCCCCACGACCTCTTTTACCAGGCGCCCGTTTGCCACCAAGATAGGAGTCATCGATTTCAATGCGGCCAGTAAGTTTTTTAGTGCTGTCATGTTCAAGCATGACTTGCATTAATTTGTGTTTCAACCGCCAAGTGGCATTGTAAGAGGCACCGATGTGGCGGGAAAGCTCTAATGCGGAAATGCCATTCTTACCTTGAGTCATTAAAAACATTGCAAGAAACCATTTGGTTAAAGGCAAATTACTGGAGTGAAAGATCGTCCCAGCAGTAACAGATGTTTGAAAATGACAACGATGGCATTGAAAAACGTTTCTTTTCTTGATTTCACAGTATGTTTTATTACCACATTTTGGACAAATGAAGCCATTGGGCCAGCGAAAACGGAATAGAGCTGAACGACATTTTTTTTCAGATCCGTATTGGTCCATGAAATCTAGGATACTCATCCCTTTTTGAAATTGAATTTTATTTTTGGCCATGTTGCTACCTCCTATTTTTAAGGGGTTGCGTTCTTACATCTACAATATAAGCATGGCTGTAAAAGAGTGGTAATCAGATTTGGAAATGACATTTCATTTTTTTATGTCAATTGCATGGGATCAATTTGACATAGCGTGGGGGGTTATGTCAAATCAAAAGCGGTCGAAATTTCAGCTGCAAATTTATCATGCCGCCAACTGAGAAACAAATCAAGAAAAACAAAGGCCACAGGGATGGAAACCCTCGCGGGTGATAGCCTGGGCCACCGGCCTCATAAAATTATGGGATGCAAAGCCCCATTTGAGGTATTCTTTGCTTAGACGATACGCTATACTGCATCATCACTGGGAGTTGCACTTATAAGGGATGTAGAATTTGCTGACATACCATTTTACTTGGTAGGGTGCGCCGTGCGCACCGTTTGTGCTATCATCCTACCTGGGCATAAAACAACAACGGTGCGCACAGCGCACCCTACTAAAAACGGTATTTTAATATTTTCCAAGCCCCTAAGTGCAATCTGCCAAAGCTACAATTGTATACAAAATCCAAAACCCCGGAGACCAGTAATGAAATCCGTTCATGTTCGCCTTATTCAGATAGCCTGCCTGGCGCTTCTGACATCCTTGACTCTTTCCGGCTGCAGCAACGGCGAGGAGACCGCGACCCAGCCCCCCTCTTCGCCGCAGGAAAAGGTTACCAACGTCGCACTGAGCACGGTAGTCCGACAGGACATACAGGAGACCTTCACCCTCCCCGGCACTCTGGAGGCCTGGGAAGATCTGACCCTGGCCGCTGAGATGGCCGGCCCGGTCCGCTGGATCGGCCCCAAAGAGGGCGATCGACTGAAAAAAGGGGAAGCCATCCTGCGCATCGATCCTGAAAGACGCGAGGCTGAGCTGGCCCGCGACCAGATTGAGTTTGAGCTGCAGCAAAAACACCTGGAGCGCCGCCGAACCCTGTTTGAGCGCGAGCTGGTCAGTCAGCAGGAATTTGAAGATGCCCGCAAGACCTTCGAACAGGCCCAGGCCCAGCTCCGGCTCTCAAAGGTGGCTCTCGACAAAAGCACCCTGCGCAGCCCGGTGGACGGCATTCTCGACCGGCTACTGGTGGATCGGGGTGAGTACGTTTCCGACGGGGACCCGGCAGCGGTTGTGATGCAGGTCAACCGGCTGCGGGCCTTGGTCGATGTGCCTGAGAAGGAGATCCAGGGCTTGGCCGTGGGCGGGAAGGCCCGGATTTTCGCAGCCCCGGTACGGGGAGAGAGTGGCCCGGGACTGGACGGCGAGATCATCCACCTCTCTTACGGGGCCGATCCCGCCACCCGCACCTATCTGGCCAAGATCGCGGTGGACAACAGCACGGAGGCCCTGCGCCCCGGGATGATCGTTCAGGTCGGCTTTACCCGCCGGGAACTCACTCAGGTGATCGCTGTCCCCCTCTATGCCCTGGTCGATCGCGACGGGGTTAAGGTGGTCTATATCGAAGAGGGCGGCAAGGCGCTGCTGCGTCCGGTCAAGGTCGGCCCCATTGTCGGCAATCTGGCTGTGATTGAAGAGGGGCTCGCGCCCGGGGAGCACCTCATCGTCAAGGGTCAGTATCTGGTCAAGGATGGTGCCTCCGTGCTTGAGGAAGGAAAGTGACATGCTGATTTCCAATGTTGCCATCGGACACCGCAGCACCATTTTCGTCTTGATGCTGATGTTCATCGTGGTCGGGGTCTACAGCTATATCACCCTGCCCCGGGAGTCGACCCCGGACATCACCATCCCCTACGTCCTGGTGAGCACCACCTATGAGGGGGTGGCGCCCTCGGACATCGAGACCCTCATCACCCTGCCCATTGAGCGCAAACTCAAGGGCCTCAAGGATGTGAAGGAAATCCGTTCGCTGAGCGCCGAGGGTTCCTCCTTGATCACCATCGAGTTTACCCCCAAAGTAGACATCGACAATGCCCTGCAATGGGTCCGCGACAAGGTGGACCAGGCCAAGGGGGATCTCCCGGATGACCTGGAAAACGACCCCTCCATCCTCGAAATCAACCTCTCCGAATTCCCGATTCTGATGCTGGCCGTTGCAGGCGACGTCGAGGAGTCCGTGCTCAAGCGGGTGGCGGAGGAACTGGAGGACCGGATAGAGGCGATTCCCGGTGTGCTGGAGGCAAATCTTATCGGCGCCCGTGAGCGGGAGATCCGCGTGGAATTCAACCCGGATAGGATGGCCGCCTACAAACTCTCCTTTGCCGAAATTCTCCAATCCGTCCAACGTGAGAACGTAAACATTCCCGGCGGCAGCCTTGATCTCAGCCAGGGGAAATATCTACTGCGGATCCCCGGGGAGTTCACCGACCCGGCCGAGGTAGACACCTTGATGGTGGCGATCCGCGACGGCCGGCCAATTTACCTCACGGATGTGGCCACGGTCCGCGACACCTTTGAAGACCGCACCAGCCACGCCAGACTCAACGGTCGCAACAGCGTGACTCTGGCGGTCAAGAAGCGGACCGGCGAGAACATCATCGCCGTTGCCGACCACGTCTTCGCCCTGCTTGAGATCGCTCGGAACCAGATTCCCGAGGGGGTCGAGATTTCCGTCACCCTGAACCAGTCCAAGGATATCCGGCGCATGGTTTCGGATCTGGAGAACAACATCCTTACCGGTCTGATCCTGGTGGTTGTGGTTCTCTTTTTCTTCCTCGGGCTGAACAACGCCCTCTTCGTCGCCTCGGCTATTCCTTTTTCCATGCTGCTCTCCTTTGCCGTCCTTCAGGCCCTGGGGATCACCCTGAACATGGTGGTTCTCTTCAGTCTGATCCTGGCACTGGGGATGCTGGTGGACAATGCCATCGTCATTGTCGAGAACATCTACCGGCACATGCAGGAAGGCAAGGACCGGGTCAGCGCATCCAGGCTGGCGGCGAAAGAGGTCGGCTGGCCGATCATCACCTCGACTGTGACCACCCTGTGCGCTTTCGGGCCGATGATGTTCTGGCCGGGAATAATGGGTGAGTTCATGAAGTACCTGCCGCTGACCCTGATCATCGTCCTGAGCTCATCGCTCTTTGTCGCCCTGGTCATTAACCCGGTGCTCTGCGCCTCCTTCATGCGCATCGGCCATAACAATAAGAGCGATGGCGGCGATGAGTCCCGCGTCCTCCGCGGCTATCGCTGGCTGCTGGAGAGGTCGCTTGATCATCGCGGCCTGGTGGTCGGCGGTGCGATTCTGCTGATGGTTTTGATCGTCGCCAGCTACGGCCTGCTCGGTCACGGAGTGGAGCTCTTCCCCGATTCCGAGCCGAACCGGGCCTTCGTCGAAATCAAGGCTGCAGAAGGGGCCAATCTGGAGACCTCAAACCAACTGGCCCTGACGGTGGAGAAGGTCGCCCGCCAGGAAGCGGACCTGGAATTCGTCACCGGCGAGGTTGGCGTTGCCGCAAGCGGCGAGGCAAGCGGAGGATCTGCGGGGCAGTCGCATCAAAGCAAAATCTCCCTGGACTTTGTCGACCGGCATGAACGCCACGACGATTCAAATAGTGTGCTGGGCCGTATCCGCAAGGCGCTGAGCTCCATGGCCGGGGCGGAAATAAAGGTGGAGAAAGAGAAGCATGGCCCGCCCACAGGGCCGCCGGTCAATATCGAGATCAGCGGTGAAGAGATAGGCATCCTGGGAGCACTGGTGGAGCAGTCCAAGGCCCTGATCAAGGATGTCCCCGGCCTGGTCGATCTCAAGGATGATTTTTCCAAGGCCAAGCCCGAGATCCGGGTGCTGGTGGACCGCAACAAGGCGACGCTGCTGGGGCTCTCCACCGCGGTAATCTCCACCACTGTCAAGGCCGCCATCAGCGGCAGCAAACTCGGGATCTACCGTGACGGCAAGGATGAGTATGACATCGTGGCCCGCCTGCCAGAACCACGTCGCCAGAACCTGTCTGATATTGGCAGTCTGCTCATTCCCACCATGACCGGGGCTCCGATTCCCCTCTCCACTGTGGCCAGGATCGAACTGAGTGCAGGCTTTGGCGCAATCCGCCACCTCGATCAGAACCGGGTAGTGACCATCTCCGCCAACACCTTCGGTCGCAACAGCAACGAGGTGTTGAAGGAAGTGCAGAGCCGCCTGGCCACCCTCGATCTGCCCGCCGGCTACACGATCATTTTCTCCGGCGAGCAGGAAGAGCAGCAAGATGCGACCGCCTTTCTCGGCAAGGCATTTGTGGCCGCGGTCTTCCTCATCGCCATGGTGCTGCTCGCCCAGTTCAACTCGGTGCGCCAGATGCTGATTGTCATGAGCTCCGTAATCCTCTCACTGACCGGGGTCTTCCTCGGCCTGATGGTGACTGCGACCCCCTTCGGCATCATCATGACCGGCATCGGGGTCATCTCTCTAGCCGGGGTGGTGGTCAACAACGCCATCGTTCTCATCGACTACATCAATCAGCTGCGAGCAAGGGGGCTGGAGCTGCGCGAGGCCTTGATCCGGGCCGGATTGGTACGCTTTCGCCCGGTCATGCTCACCGCCGTGACCACCATTCTCGGTCTGCTCCCCATGGCCGTGGGGGTGAGTTTTGACTTCCGTAATTTCGCCTGGGAAATCGGCGGCGAATCAGCCCAATGGTGGGGCCCGATGGCAGTGGCGGTAATTTTTGGTCTGGCTGTGGCAACCTTGTTGACCCTGGTAGTCGTCCCCGTGCTCTACTCCCTGTCGCAGACCTTTTCCTTAGGGAGAAGCCAACCTGAGCTGGATCAAGCAAAATGACGCTATAAAAAGGGCGCCAAGCAATGAGTTCAATATCGAGTAAAGGCTATGACAGGATAAAAGAGTAAAGGAGAGGTTGCCGGAGATCGGAGTCAATGACTTCGATCTCCGGCAGGTGCTAATCCGACTTAATCAGCTTTAAAAAATTCTTCTTTGGCTGCACCGCATTTAGGACAGACCCAGTCTTCCGGAACGTCTTCCCACGCGGTCCCAGCCTCCACTCCATGTTCATAATCTCCTTCTTCAGGATCGTAAATATAGCCGCAAGGGCATTCCCACTTTTGCATGACACGCCTCCTTTTGAGAATAGATGAATAAATTCAAAGTTATTTTATAATTCTAAGGTTTATTTCGCTTCCTTAAGAAGATGGTACCTCAACAAATGACCACATCAATCTCGGCAATTTTTCTCCGATGGAACCTTGCACAGGTAATGGAGATTGAAAAGATCATATTCCATCTCGGCAATCTCAATCTGCTCAAAACCGGCTTCTCCGAGCAGGGCTTCTGCCTTTTCCCGCCCCCACATCATTCCCAACCCGCTGCCCTTATCGTTCAGTCCCACCGGCAGACAGTGCATCAGGCTCACGGTATAGAGAAAAGGCCCCATGGGGTGATCCATATTGTCAGCCTGGTTTGACCTGGCTTTAATCTCAATCATTGAAAACATCCCGCCAGGAGCCAGCATGTGCCTGACTCCCTTCAAAACGTCCAGCGGATGGCTTTGATCGTGGATGGCATCAAAGGCACAGATATAATCAAAGCGGCTGAAAAATTCTTTTTTTCCGTTGATTGCTGCCGCATCGAGCACCTTGTAAACCGCGTTGCCGATGCCTGTCTCCTGCGCCGCTTCCGCAGCTTTCCTGACCGCATCCTCGTGGTTGTCAATGCCAACAAAGGTACTTTTGGGGAAGGCCCTGGCCATAAGATTCATCGCGACGCCATGGCCGCAACCCAGATCACAAACACGTATGCCGTCGGTGAGACGGGCAAGCAGTTGTCCATTGTCAACGGTTGGCAGAAACTTGTCGATAAGCACATTTTCATGTTTTGCATCTGAAAGTTCAGCCATGAATGCCTGAAAATCAGGATAGCTTGAGAAGGGAACCCCTGCCCCGCTTTTAAAGGCAGTGCTGACAGAGTCCATGGCACAGGATGTCAGGATCGGAATTTCCTGGGTATAAACCCCCATATTCATGCTTCCTGCCTTGCGGGTCAGGAAGGAAGCATGTTCGGGTGGCAGAAGATAGGTGTCTTCTGCGTTTTGCTCACTGAATAGTTCAATGATCTTGCCTGTCACCATTATCCCCAGCCATTCTTTGAGATACCTGGGATGGAGTCCTGAAGCGGAAGCGAGCTCTGATACCGTTACCGGTTTGTTCAGATCTTCAAGGATATCGAAGATCTGATTTTTGTATCCTATGGCCATGGCAAGATTTAAAGCACCATAGTTGAGAATCTCAGTCATCCTTTGGGCAAAATCACTCATTTTCTATTTTTTCGTTTTCTTTTCCATTACTGCCTGAGACCAGGACAGGGCGGCCATGGCCTGGGGAAAGCCTATCGTTGTAATCAGAAGCAACAGGGTGTGAGAGATCTCCTCGGGACTTGCTCCTACCTCCAGTGCCCTGCGAGTATGGGAAGATACCGATCCTTCCGACTGCATCGCAGCTGCGGCCGCTAACTGGATCAGATGAGTGGTCTTCTCATCGAGGGGGCCGGCCGTGCGCAGTGTTGAGCCAAGACTTGCAACGACTGTCATAACCTCAGGAAACTGTTTGCTCACTTTCTTGTGAAACGACGGTTTGTTTTTCTCAGACATTAGATGTCTCCTTGTTTTAGGTGCTGTAAGGTGGATAGCCTGAAAATATTTTCAGCCCCCCACCATACTTGAAATTACAGTTTACCAGATTTTCCTGACTTTGCCTGCTTGATATCTTCTCCAATCTCTTATGCAAAAGCAAGGTGTTCAGATTGCATCAGCACAGCAATGGAAAGACCGTGATTTTTCCGGCAAAAAACTGCGCGAGTTGACAGTTCATCACAAAGACCATAATTACAAGAACAATCCACCCGATGGCAGCAACTGGGAGCTGTTATGTATCTACTGCCATGACAATGAGCACTCCCGCTCCCTGGACGCCGAATGGCTGCCCACTCAAAATTCAGATGCAGAAAAGAAACCAACCGCCACCCACACCCCTTTCGCAGATCTCATGAACCAGTTGCGTACGCCCGGTGACCATGCAGAGAAGGACAATACAGAATAAGTGATCTGACAGCCTTGCGTCCAACCGTGTCGGCTAAACAAGGACACTCCCCATAGAGTCGCTCATCGTTATGCGGCTTTACTGATTATCATTCCAGGCTCGGAAAAAAAATCGTGGTCACAGCAGGTCATTAACTGCCAGGGTACGAATCAGGAGATATCACCACAGAACGATGACCTTTTTACCATCCTGCATGGCCGCGCGTATTTTTTCCATATGCCGCAAGGCAGCGATCTCTCTTTCTATATTTCCCTGACGGACAGACAGTTTTTCGGCAAGTTCGGCAAGGCTCAATCCACCTGTTTTTTTTATCAAGTCGATGATCTTCTGCTGGAGGCTGCCACCATGTTCGGTTGTATCTCCTCGCTCTTTGGAAAAGCCAGCGCTGCGTACAGCCCAGGGATCACAGGTTCGCGCCGGAGACAAGGCATCCATGTAGCAGTCATCGCACAATAACTGTCCATGAAAATCTCTTCCCTCACCCTCTTCAATCTCTACCTTACAATTTTCTTTTTGACACAACATGATCAACTCCGTTTCCTAAAAGTTTAAAGATTCAAATTTTCCGTTTGCAGTTTGCAGTTTGCAGTTTGCAGTTTGCAGTTTGCAGTTTGGAAGATCTGCCCCACTATCAGCACCGCAACCGTTATTGTTCGAAGTATTTCTCTGTTCTGAGGCAGAATTTAACGAGCACCAACATGACCGGCACCTCAATGAGTACTCCGACTACAGTTGCCAAAGCTGCACCGGAGGAAAGACCAAACAGCATTGTTGACGTGGCGATTGCAACTTCAAAATGATTTGACGCTCCAATCATTGCCGCCGGGGCTGCATCCTGATATGGCAATTTCAATAGTTTGGCGGCACCATACCCAAGACCGAAAATAAAGATCGTCTGGATGAGAAGCGGAATGGCAATCCAGACAATAGTCAATGGGTTGTGCAGAATAACATCCCCCTTGAAACTGAACAGGAGAACAAGGGTTGTCAGCAGAGCGATAATGGTCAGTGGGGTGAGAACATGTAAAAACTTTTCCTGAAACCACTCCCTACCTTTTGTCTTGATAATCCATCTTCTTGAGATGTATCCGGCCACAAGTGGCAATGCTACATAAATTGAGATGGAGAGCGCCAGGGCCTGCCAGGGCACAGGGAGTCTACCGACCCCAAGCAGAAAACCTCCTAAAACACCATACAGCACCAGCATAGTCAGAGAGTTGATGGCAACCATAACAAGTGTCAATCCATCGTTGCCTCTCGCCAGATAGCCCCAGACCAGAACCATTGCCGTACAGGGAGCAACTCCCAAAAGAATGCAGCCGGCCAGGTAACTGCGCCACAGCGGTATTTGCAACAGTTTCACCCCTTCAGACAAAACCACGGTTCCGGCCCCATATTGAGCGCCTACCGTTAAGTCCAGTCCAAAAGGCATTTTTACCAAGTCTGTGGCATCCGGGCCGATAAATTTATTTAACAAAACCCCTAGAAATAAAAGAGCAATGCCGTACATGGTAAATGGTTTGACGGCCCAATTAATAAACAGAGTTAAAAAAACAGGTTTACCGCTTTTGCCGGCCTTAATAACCTCGCCGAAATCTATTTTCACCATGATTGGATACATCATGAAAAACAGGCAAATAGCGATAGGGATGGAAACTACAGGCGCTCCGTTGACGGAGATAGACATGTTGTCGAGTGTTTTTGCTAAATCGGGCGCTATCTTCCCCAGGAGGATGCCGCCAACTATGCACAGCCCAACCCACAGGGTGAGATATCGCTCAAAGATACTAGTCATGTGTCGATCTTGTACTGGAGAAATTTCAGCACTCATTCAAATTATCCTCCTGCAGGTAAAGATAGCCGTAAACATTGATGATAATTTCATCTTATTTCTGTTTATTTGACTGTTTCATTTCAGATTGACCAAATCTGCCAACAGTTTTGTCTTTTTTCCGCTTCTCACTATATGCTGTCTCATTCAACTCTGATTCCTGCTTGAGCTTCACATAATTCCCATAATGTTCCGGCTGCAGTTTACCGTCTTCTATTGCCTGCAGGACTGCGCATCCAGGTTCTTTGGTGTGGCTGCAATTGGTAAAGCGGCAACTGAATGATATTTTTTGAATATCATCGAAGATCTCATTGATTCCTTCGCTCACACCAAAAGTGCCGATCTCTCGCATTCCCGGCGTATCGATAAACATGGAGCCCTGCTCAAGAACAATAAGTTGCCGACGTACAGTTGTGTGTCGGCCTTCTCCGGAATCACTTACTGTTCCTGTTTTCAAGGTATCCTGGCCACTAAGTTTGTTAATGAGCGTTGACTTGCCAACTCCCGAGGAACCTAGGAGACAGTATGTTTTCCCAAGGCTCATAAGCTCTTTGATCTGGTCCAGACCAGCTCCGGTTACATTGCTGACAATAATAATTCTGGTGCTGATCCCTCCACGACGAATCAGCAGGATTAATTGTTCCAGTTCATCAGCAGTCACCAGATCTGACTTGGTCAGAACGAGCAATGGTTCAACATGACCTTCTTTGGCCATCACAAGATAGCGCTCCAATCTGGCCACATTAAAATCGTAGTGACATGATTGAACGATGAAGGCGACATCGATATTGGCCGCGATCATCTGCAACTCAATGTTCTTGCCGGCAGATTTCCGATGAAGAAAGGATTTTCTTGGCAGAACCGTATGGATACTTGCGGAATCTTCAGAATCATAATGCACACAGACCCAATCACCGACGCAAGGCATATTCATCGTCGATTCGGTCGAGTTCAGGAATTTACCTGTTGCCCTGGCGGGGACTTCCCCCTCTTCATTTCTGACGACATACCAGCCTCGATCAACCGCCGTTACCCTGGCAATTCGCTGTTCGGGCAGACATAGTTTACTGGCCTGATCTTGAAACCAAGGATCGAATCCCAGTCTGCTCAATTCCATGGGGCTAATTCCCATTTTTGGGCCTGATTTTGCATACAATCACTCAATTTTGGGTACTACGTATGAAGGGATGAAAGAAAAAGGTGGTCAGGTTTGCATTATTGTGTTCATTATTTCAAACTAATCTATACGAGAAAGGCCTTTTAGCAAACAATTCGTTAACTAGTCCCTGCCCACAAATGGTCTTTTTGTCCGATCTCTTTATGACTAAGCAGGATGCCGGTCGATCCAGCATTAGGGGCTACGTTCTCAGGTAGGTAAAATGCGCTTCTTCGGGATTAATGGACGTGCGGGATAAGATGGACAATATTTTTATTTCATTGACGATTACCTGAATTTACCACTTTGTCAGCTCCAATAATTAAAGCCCCCCATTTCCCCCACAAATAAAACCACCGACATTATAGGGGTTATATATGGAGAAAAGGTTATAAATACCGTTGCAAAAATTTATGCATCCGACTGCACCGAGGCCTGAAAGCTGAATACAATCTACGGCGCATGCGGTAGAATCCCAACGGTCTGTACCCAATCGACAACCCCAGAACATACCAAGGCTCCCCATCACACCATAAATGTTTATTTTTTTAAATATATAAATATTCTTTAAGTCTCCATCGCCAACTACCATGCCTGACCCATCATGATACCCCCTGGTTATTGTTTGATTATAAGTCGTTGGCGTTATAACCTGTCTGCCTACATTGGGCATGATACCAGAAATACCCACAGCATACTTATTGGAAAAAGTCTTGCCCACAAGCACATCACTGGCCACAGCATCGCCTGTGTTCTTGTTACAACCTATAGGCACAATCATAAACGAGCCATGGTCGGCAGCAAAAACAGAGCAAGCAAAAATACAACTTGTTACCAAAAGGATAATGGATACAACTCTCTTCATCCTTCGCTCCTTCGTTAGCGCCTACCCATAAGTGGTCTTTTTGTTCGGTCTATGCGTCATTCTCAAAAAAAATAATGGGAATATCATTCATATCCGTGACAGATTTCAACCAGCAACCTCTTCCTGGTTGTTCACATAGACGACCAGTGGTTCCTGTATCCCGATATATTTGGAGAAGCTATCCAGGCTCTGAATCTTCGCCCAACTAACCTCTTCATCCTTTCGAACAAGCACCGCTCCGTCTTTGGCCAAGGCATCTTCCGCCATGACCATACCCGGCATCAGGTCCTGATAAGGAATACGGGCTATATTTCCATGCCGGGTCCATCCCTCATATTCAGCCAGAACCGATAGGAACTCAGGATCATAAAGATATTCACTCTGGAGAACAGCCAACGCGGAAGAATGGGACTCTCCCTGACCGAGTAAACGATCATAGGCAAGGGCAATCTGCAATATTTGAGCACCAGCCCGCACCTCGTCATGAATGAGGGCCTCATGCTCTCCATCCCACTTTTCCTTCGGGGGCATCTGCATGCCGATGATCGCCGCAACTTTTTCCAAACGCGGAATCTGACTGATCAGCTTCTCAGCGACCTGTGGATGATTTTCACACATCTGCATCTCTTCTGCACCTAAGGGAACGCCAGCATGATATTTTTCCAGGACATCTCTGGGCAGGGTGACACAGCCGACCTGAGATAAAAGGGCAGCAATCTCTATCTGCCATTTTTTACCAATTGCTAACCGCTCCGCCATATAAACTGCTATCTCGCGCAACCGATAGCTGCTGCGAAACGCTGAGGGATTGGCAAGACCTAAAAGTTCACAAAGGACCTTGATGCTGTTTTTCAAGGTATTATTGAGCAGATCTCGTTCCCCCTGCAGCAATTCATATTGCCTCAGCCCTTGCTGCAAGGCAAACTCAAGTACTGAAATGGTACAGGGCTTGGTAAGAAATCGAAAAATATGACCGGTATTCACGGCCTCAATTGCGTTCTCCAAATCCGCATTCCCAGTGAGTATGATTCTGATCGTCTGCGGATAAAGGGATTTCACCTTGGACAAAAGCTCAATTCCGCCCATCCCCGGCATAGACATATCGGAAACAACCACAGCACAAGGTCCTTTTGTCTTCAGGATCTGGAGTGCTTCCTCTCCACTTGAGGCTGTCCAGAGTGAAAAAGAGTTTCGTAATTGTCGGCGCATAGACTCAAGGACATGGGATTCGTCATCCACAAAAAGAATCGTTTTGGTAATCATGGTCTGGCTCTCCGGAGAAAATAATCAAAATACGTGCAATTAAAAAATGAGGTGAAAATTTATACCAATCTGTCACACATTAAAGCTGAAAGCAAACTCAGTTTACTGTATTTCCTCTTGTGGGCGACCTTCATTCCTGCAACAAATCAGTTTTCCACAGAGTAGAAAAAACATGAAAAGATTCTGGCGAAAGAGGATGAAACAGATAAAAGAGAGATTTAATGATAAATAAAGAGAAGAATCCTCTCACCTCAATGAGAAGCCACGTCACCGATCAGAACCTCGACACGATTTCTGCCCTTATTCTTCGCCTGATAGAGCGCATCGTCCACCCTTTTCAGGAGTGACGTCAAATCATCCTGTGGTTCAAACACAGTGACCCCAAAACTGACCGTCAGTGTGTCCACCTTATCGAAGTGATAGCTGGCTATTGCCAACCGCAGTTTCTCGGCCGTATTTCTGGCGGACTCGATGTCCGATTGCGGCATCAGCACCATGAACTCTTCTCCTCCCCACCGCCCCACAATATCAGAAACGCGGATATTTTCCTTAACCAGTCCGGTGATGGCCAGCAACACATAGTCACCGACATCGTGACCGAAAGTATCATTCACGCACTTGAAATAATCGAGATCGTACATGGTCAGCGCCATGGGAGTGCCATACCTCTTGGATTGATCCATTTCTCTCACCAGGATCGAAGTGAACTCCCGGCGGTTGGCAATGCCTGTCAGGCTGTCGGTGGTAGCGAGAAGGTATATTGCCTCCTCATCCCGTTTGCGTTGGGTAATGTCCATAACATAGATGCGAATAAGATTAACATCATGAACGTAGGAGATATGCAGTTCATACGTCGCTTTGCCTATCTTTACCTCATCGACGATCTCTCCTCGCTCTTTACCTTGCCGCAAGGCGTTAATCTGCTCCGCCGTGCTATGCAGTAGAGGATGTGACTGCCCAAGCGCACCCAACTTGGGGAATAAGTTCTCAGCTGCCGGATTGAGATAGGAGATCTCCCCGGCAGCGTCAAGTTCGATCACCGGACTGGGATGCAACGTGGGGAATGAGGCCAGACGGATAATTTCCTCCTGCACCTGTTTACGCTCAGTGATGTCGCGATCTATGCCACGATACCCGGCAAATTCGCCGTTCGAATCAAAAAAAGGGACCCCACAGCTCTCCAGAACCACCAGCCGACCATTCTTATGAAGATTTATATTCTCCAGTGCGACGATAGGCTCCCGTTTTTTGATAATTTCACCGAGAACTTCGGCGACGCGTTGCCCCTCTTCCGGCGACATTAAATCAAAAGGCGACTTACCCAGTAGCTCTTCCGGTGTATACCCAAGCATGGTTTCGACCCTGGGGCTGACATAGGTATAGTTGCCGTTCTGGTCCATCTCCCATATCCAATCGCTCGTCGACTCGACCAAGGCACGGTATTTCTCTTCGCTCTGCCGCAGTGCTAAAGATGTTCGCTTCCGGGCGGTAATATCACGCACAATGCACAACCCATAGGGCTTATCGAGATTAACAAATCCCACGCTGACCTCTACAGCGAAGATTGAGCCATCCTTGCGCCGGTAACTAGTTTCAAAGCGCGCGGCTCCCGATTTCAGTTTCTGCTCCTCGATAAATTTATAGCCCTCGGGGTTCAATCCAGAATCGATATCGCAAAGGCTCATGGACAGAAGTTCTGCCCTGCTGTAGCCAAGATCACGACAGGCAGTCTCATTCACATCAAGAAATCGGAGTGTCAGGGGATCGATTACCTCAATGGCATCGCTGGAATGATCCAGCAATTTGCGCAAGAGACTGAGTTCGACATTCGCCTTGTGCAGAGCATCTGCCTCAAGTTTGGTCTTGGTGAGGTCATCCATTTGGGGTTTCCTTGTTCTTCCGGGTGACACAAAATAGATTTTTTCAGACAAGAATAAAATTCTACAAGCTTAGACTAACAAAATAGCAAACTGCAAGTCAATGGATATTGATTTCAATACCTTTTTCACCTGGAAGCCATGATCGCAACTGTTACTTCCGTATTGTTATCGTTTTATGATAGGATAAATGAGTATCTAATTCTGTGATACTGTAGATGGCCATCAGAGAGCAAGCCACCGTGTCTATGTTAAAGTGTAAACAAGGGCGGTACAAACTGCGATCAAGGGGATGGATATAATGTTTATTCCAGAAGGGTACCCAGGACGGATCCTCAGTGGGTCGTACTCACAGGCCTTACGTGAGCACGTGCAGCGCAGTATCGAACGGCTTGAGAATTTCGAGCGGCTGGCCCTCGCTCCCATGGTATATGTGGCAGCCTGGCGGGAGCAGGAAAAGGTAATCTGGTACGAATTTGTTGGCCAACGTTTTCTCAGACTTCTGGACTGCCCAGGTAACCAGGCCGCGTCCCGTTTCCGTTCCCTGGTTCTTGACCAACGAACCTACAGCTCCCATGTAGGCGATCTGGACGTCCATGAGGTGATTATCCCCTCTGACCACTTACGAGAAGAGGAGGACAACCTACGCCGACACCGATTGCAGGCTGGACGGATGGAAGCCATCTACAAGATGAACCTTGCCGGAACCAGCTGGCTCAAAGATAGCTCTATTCTTGAGACATGGCCGGCGGACGGGATCTGCCTCTCCTTTGGCTGCCTGCTCGATGTCTCCAAAGAGATGGAACAGAAGGATCAAATCCACCGGGAGAATATGGTAGTCCAGCGGGACAAGTCTATCTTGGTGGCAGTGGAGCGGACCAATGCCCTGAACAACATGGCGACACGGCTCTGTCACGAGATTCGCAATCCCATTGCCTCACTCGGTGGTTTGGTCAAACGGCTGCACACCATGTGTGAGCTAGAGACCAAGATGGCACGCTATCTGGAGGTGGTCGAACACGAAGCGGTCAGGCTGGAAAAGATCCTGGCCGGATTCGTCGCCTATACCCGTTCCCTTGAACTGCGCCGTGAGACGGTCGAGCCCAGGACCCTGCTCAGCTCGGTCCTCTGTCTGCTCAAAACCGACCTGGAACGCCAAGGCATCGAGCCGTTTCTCCATGATCAGACGGATCTGCCGACCCTCTTTATCGACCGAGAACTGATGGAAGAAGCCCTTCTCCATGTCGTTAAGAACGGGATCGAGGCATTACCGGGAGGCGGAACGATTGAGTGTTTCCTCGAAAGGACGGAGGGTGCATTGCGGATCAGGATCCTCGACCATGGTGCCGGGATCCAGGAGAATATTCGGGCGCGGATCTTTGAACCCTTCTTTACCACCAAGTTGTACGGAGCTGGGCTCGGTCTTTCCATGGCCGACAAGATAATCCAGATGCATGGCGGCACTCTGGGCCTTCAGGCAGGCCAGGAACAAGGGACTGAGGCGATAATTCTCCTGCCTGAGCAGGAAACAACCGGGAGATCAACTGCACTATAATGAACAAGCCAATCTCGCAAAAAAATCAAGATTGTCATAATGTCAGTTCGACCATCTGGACAAATCTTAATAGTATCAGTCGATCAAGAAGAAAGATTTCTCTCTACCGCTCGAAATGACAGACTTTTTTGACTTTTTGCGAGATTATCAGACAGGAATCGGACTTCGGTTCCAATTTACCCCTGATGCCAAAAGAGATGAATGAATATTCCCGAGCAATTTCTGTTGTGAACACCATCTATTTCTCAGTCACAGAAGGGATGGACATCGGGCCTTTCCATGCTTGAACCAGGCAGAATGATCCGAACCTTTTCTACCAGATGATCAGGATAATAACTTTCTTTAGCTCTGCGCAAGCCGGGAATACCGAGATCCTGTTCCCGATTGACATAGGTAAAATCGCCAAGGTTTTCTCTGGCAAACCGTTGATTGATCAACTGGGACAATCCTTGAAACTGAGACATGGCCTTCTCAAAATGGCAGACCGCGGTTAAGGGATTGAGCGCCTCTCCCACTGTAAAGGCCTCGATGGTTTCATCAATCCGGATGGCACCGCCGGTGAGTCCAAATTCCGAATAATGATGCAGGGTTTCTACTATTGCCTGATATTCTCCGCATAAGCCCGGTTCGGTTTTACAATCCCTGGCAGCACACCATCGATCCTGCATCACCAGACATTCAGGAATTATATCCGCGGTGATGATTTCGTATCGGCAGTCATACGCAGCCAGACACTGATTTATGTGATTTCTTTTTTTAGTGAAATTCCTACCGGCGAGGGTGGCAAGATCTTCTCGGCAGTAAACATAGTCACTATTATCCCGGTCCTCGATAAGCATTGCATCAGTCGGCAGGACCACATCGACAAGTCTTTCCTGCGGAAAACGGTCCACTCCTGCTATCTGGCTGCCATATTCACTGAAAACATCGGACAGGGATACCGGACCGACTGGATTTCCCAGGAGCAACCGTCCCATTTTTGTATCGGCAAAAAATATCAATGATTCTCTGAACGTATCCAGCCAGACCTGCCGTGTACGGTGCCATGCATAGAGATTGGTAAAAGTCAGTTCAGAGATCTCCGGGGGAAACCGTGTGAGGTATTCCATAACGATCGGCCTGTCATCAAGAGAAAGAGGATGTAGTTTCATTGAATTCCTCTGTAATTGTATAAAAGTTTAAAAATAATGGTAATTTTCATTTCACGAATTATATCTTGCTTTATCATATTCAGCGTAAAGAAATTGTGATACAGTTATTTTTGAACGACAGAGGCTTTTGCAGGTAAATAAGCCGGAACCGGGACTCCGGTCATGGCCGTCACCCTTCAGTCAAAAATGACTAAACTCCTTTTTTTGACTTTTACAAGAGGCTCATCCATCATGCTTACACTCTATAATATTACCCAGATCATCTTTCTGATCATTACTCTCCCCTTCCTGCTGGCCGTGGTACTGCTGACTCCCAAGTACCGCTTACGAACCTGGAAGCGGCTTGGGTTCGGCCTCAGATCACAGATTAAACACACGAAGAAGGAAGAGCGCAAGACTATCTGGATTCACGCCCTCTCAGTTGGGGAAGTAACCTCAGCTCTGGCGCTCATCTCCGGCGTCCGGAACCGCTTCCCGGAAGCATTTCTGGTATTTTCCACCTCAACCAGTTCCGGGGCCAAGGTCGCGGAACAACTCATGGCCGATCACGCTGACATCCTGATCCCATTTCCGCTCGATATTCTGCCAGTGACTGCCTTTTTTATAAAGCTCATCCAACCTGATCTTTTCATCCTTGTGGAAACCGATTTCTGGCCCAATATACTAACATGTCTGCAGCGAAAAAAGATCCCTGTCATGCTGGTTAATGGCCGAATTTCTCACAAATCCATGGCCTCATATCGGCGTTTTGCTTTTTTCTTCAGGCCCTTGTTTCAAACCTTTCACCACCTCTGCATGCAGACCGAAACCGACCGGGTCCGCATGATTGATCTTGGCGTACCTGAAGATCGGGTCCTCACTCTTGGCAACCTGAAATTCGACACCCCGCTCATCACTGCCAGCTCAACGTTGCAAGAGGAACCTATGGTGCTTCCTGATGACAGTCTGCTGCTGATCGCCGGTTCGACTCACAAAGGCGAAGAGGAAATCATCCTCTCAGCGTATGTCAGGCTTAGAACAGCATACCCCAATCTTTTTCTCATTATTGCCCCAAGAGATATCAGCCGGGGCAAAGAGATTCAAGAGCTGGCCAGGACCAAAGGCATCACCGTCAGCTGTCGCTCAGATAAAACCGAGCACAGCCAGAGGCTTCTCGTCCTCGACACCATTGGCGAGTTGGCCGGCTGTTACCGTTTTGCCGACATTGCCTTTGTAGGAGGAAGTCTGCGGCACAAAGGGGGACATAATCCCATTGAGCCTGCAGTCATGGGTGCTCCTGTACTCTTTGGCCCGCACATGGAAGACTTTGCCGAGATCAGCCAGGATCTTCTCACCGCCGGCGGGGCCATAAGAGTCGGTGGTGAAGAGTCTCTGTTTCAGGCTGCCGACACATGGCTGTCCGATGTCCGGCTTCGGAAAGAGGCAGGTCTGGCCGCCCTCAAATGCGTGGAGAACCAGCAGGGCGTCATTGAGCGCCATCTGCAACTGATCCAAGCAATACTGTGAGCAGGGTATTTTATTCCCTTTCCACCCACCTCCTGCTGGTTGTCACTTTCTTTTTCGCCCTTGGTATCAGCCTCGCCCTGCAAATCGACATCATGCAAGGCCGGATTTTCCTCCTGCCCCTGTTCACAGGTAGCTGTGCCCTGTTCAGTCACCTGCGAAGACATCACCAAACAACGCTCTTTCTGCTCCTGCCTTTTGTCGCCAGTCTCGGCTTTGTTCATGGTTCCCTTGCCGGCAGAGAACCGCCATCTTCTAATCATATCTTTCAACTGATTAAGCAGGAACAAGAGGCAATTCTGCTCTGTACCCTGACAAAGATGCCTGGATTTAATGGCGAGAACAGCAGCCTGCTGGTTGAGGCCCAGTCCCTGCGTCTCAAAGATAGCACTGATTTTAACGCCGCACGCGGTCTGGTACAACTGAAACTCAAGGCCCACTGGCCAAAAAACCTGCTGCCAGGCGACCAACTCGCCATCCGCGCCAGGCTGGATCGTCCCCGCACCTTTCACAATCCCGGCAGTTTTGACTACCCCACCTTTCTGGCCCGGCAGGATATTCGCATAACAGGCTGGATCAAATCCCCTTTGCATATCTACAGACTGGAAGAGCATTCCTCATTCCTGCACCAGATGCGCTACCTGCCAGAGCGGCTCCGCAGCCAAATCGGTTCTTTTATTGAGCAGACCGTGACCACACCCGAGATCAGCAGTGTCTATAAGGCGCTGCTGATCGGCGACGCTTCAGGGATAAGTCAGGAGACCCTTGAAGCCTTCAAAGGATCGGGCTGTCGACATATCCTCTCAATTTCCGGAGCCCATTTATCCATCCTGGCCACCTTTCTTTTCTTTATTATTTACTGGCTGCTGAGAAGATCGGAATATCTTATCCTCCGTTATCCGGTGAAAAAAATCGCCGCCGGACTCTGCCTGCTGCCGCTTGCCATTTACACCCTGCTGGCCGGGGCCAATACCCCGGTCATTCGCGCCATGATCATGGTGACCGTGTTCATGGTCGCCCTCTGTGCCGACAAACGAAAATCCCTCTTTATCCCCCTGGCCCTGGCCGCTCTGCTTATCCTCATCTGGGATCCAAACAGTCTTTTCACCGCCTCCTTTCAACTTTCCTTTATGGCAGTCGCCTCCATTGCACTTGTGTCTCCTATCCTTACCAGACTGGTGACAGCAGAAGAGAGAAATGAAACTTTTTACCAGAGGATGAGAAGTCGTCTTTGCCAATTTATCCTGGCTGCCCTGACCGTATCCATGGCCGCCACCATCGGCACCGCCCCCCTGCTTCTCTATTATTTCAACCGGATCTCAGTCGTTGGTCCCGCCGCCAACCTGCCTGTTGAGTCTCTGATCTGCCTGTGGAGCCTACCCCTCGGTTTTCTAGCCTGCCCGCTTATCTTTATCGCCCCGCCTGCCGCCGCTCTGCTCCTCCACCTCGGTTCCATCGGACTGATGCTTTCGCTGAAGATAACCACTTTCTTCAATAGTTTTCCCTTTTCCTCTCTCTGGCTGCCAACACCGTCACCGACTCTCATCGTTCTTTATTATGCAGCCATCTTCATTGCCATGTCAGGAATTCCCGTCAGCAGGAGCGCCAGGGCTCTTAGCGCCGGCGCCGGGGTCCTGATCATTTTCCTCTTTATCTTTCCACCTTCCGAACTCCTGAAACAAAGAATTATCTCCAGTGAAATCACCTTTCTCGACGTGAGCCAGGGCAGCTCCACCTTCCTCCAGCTCCCCGCCGGCAAACGGGTGCTCATCGATGGCGGTGGCGGTGCGACCTCTCCCAACTTCAATACCGGAGAAAACATCATTGCCCCTTTCCTCTGGCAGAGGGGAATCAAGCACTTGGACGCCATCATTATCACCCATGGCGATTCGGATCATTACAACGGCATCCCTTTTCTGCTGCAACGCTTCCGGCCGGAAATTCTCTGGATCAATGACCGTAGCGGACACGAAAACGCCTGGCGGCAGATGCTGGCACTGGCTGATCAACTTCATATCCAGATCAGGATACCACGGCCAAGGGAACAACTGATCGAGAGTGGGGGTGCAGAGATTGTCCACCTGGGAAATCCAGGAGAACCTGACGGGACCAGATCAAACGATCAGAGCTTGATTCTTCGTTTTGCCCACGCCAAGCTTTCCTGTCTCTTTGCCGGAGATATCAGTCACAAGGTGGAGTCGCAACTGGTCGATAAAAAGTTGCCGCTCCAATCGACCCTCCTGCTCTCACCGCACCATGGCTCATCAACATCCAACTCCGAAAAATTCCTCAAGGCCGTCAATCCAGATATGATCGTGGTCTCGGCGGGACGGTTCCAGCCCGATCATTTTCCAACGCCTGAGGTGCGAAAACGTTGCCTTGATCTGGGAATCAAGATGTTGATTACTGCTGAACAAGGGGCAATCACCTTTACCGAAAAAAATGTCATTCCCACGGTCATAAGCAAATCATATTGACCAAGAGGTCGAGTAGACCGGCTCCTTTGATGAAAGTAACGTATCCATGGCGAGTCTTTAATGACGCCTCGTCGCACGCGACTACTACGTGAGTCCCACTTTACCTTATCTCATCATTGTCACCGGCCCCTCTCAGAACCGTGCTTGCGCTATTTACGCACACGGCTCCTCACATAGTATTCACAGGTACTCCGAACATACTGACCATAATTCGTGGTTTCGGTAGTGGGAATCGCTTCAGCATTTTATTGAATTCTTCCCAGTTAAGGCAGCTTCTCTTTCCTCTACGGTTCAGCCACTTGAACAGCAACCTTTTTATCGCTTGATCAAATCGCATAATCCCACGATAATTATCGGTTACTCCGTAGTAGTTGTAATGGCCCCTCAATTTGGCCTTGGCTATTTCCCAGAGTTCCTTGGTTTTCAAGGTCCTGGCCTTCATTAGCCATTCTTTGAAGATCCTCAGCTTGGCGACAAACTTCTTGCGGGCAGTAACCCGCTTCATCCGAAACCCCGTGCCGTTCCGTCTTGTGCCGCAATAGTGGGTAAGGCCAAGAAAATCAAATGTCTCTGCCCTTTCCCCTCTTTTATTGGCACTCTGGACGGCAAATCTTCCAAACTCCATCTCCTTGGTCTTAGTCGGTTCTACCTCAAGGCTAAACTTGCCCAACCGTTGCCCCAACTCTACCCGAAACCGCTCGGCGTCTGCCTTGCACTGGAAGCAGACAACAAGTCGAGTAGCCCGAGGGACCTTCCCCCTCGGGCTCTCACAGAACCGGACGTGAACGTCTCCGCTCATCCGGCTCCTATTGTCCAGCCAATGCATACAGCAATCTCCAGTGAGCAAACAAAGTTGGCTATTTTTGTGCAATACCATTCAACCACTGTGCTCCTCGTCTCTGGTGATTCCGTAGGCGTTTGTATTTCCGCGTCGCCCACATGACAAGGCGGCGTTCCAGGCATTTCAGGGTCGGGTACAGGGCGGACTTGTAAT
>VMSP01000170.1 GCA_013792135.1 Desulfocapsa sp.
AATACAAGGTTTTTTCTCTTTTTTGCTCCACCAGCAACATGAGTGGCCGTGAAAAGGCTTGCACAGGTCACTTCATACAGAAACAGAGGTTTACTATACAGTTTTTGAAGATATGATCTTCCCATATCGGGAATAGCTGACGTTTTGCCAATGTCTTGGTGATGACAGGCAGGTAACCTTAGTGGAATGTTAGCATTCTTGGTTCGTGCCAGTGTATGTCTGGATTGGGAGACTTTTCCTTTTACTGGTGTATTGGGGAATCTGCTGCAGGTGAAGCAATATCTGCGGTTTGTTTATTGCTATTAGAAATGAAAAATGTGGGACAGGAGTGGGATAGAGCGCCGCAAATGAAAAAAGCACATAGGGCTGAAAACCTCTAAGTGCTTGAATTTCTGTGGCTGGGGGACGAGGGCTCGAACCTCGATAAGCGGAGTCAGAGTCCGCTGTCTTACCATTAGACCATCCCCCAGCAGGTTGATACGATGATAACGCAATGAATTTGTTTATTTAGAAAATCTCTGCCTTTATGTCAAGGAAAAAGAGGACGGAACAAGGAACCATCAGGAAATTATTACTCCCGCATAGCCCACAACCTGACTGATGTCGCCGCTCACAGCCCCGGAATCAGTATAGCGAACGAGTTCTGTTTTTGTCGCGCCAAGAGCCATTGCTGCAATGAGGGCGATGGTCACCGGCATAATGCCACACATGGATATATTGTAGTCAAGAATTGCATGGTACAGGGTGGAAGGATCCATATCGGCAAGTTTCTTCAGGGCATAATGGTCTTTTTTGTCAGCTGCTGTCCGCGGTTCGTAATGGGTCATATCGCTGGAGGCCACAATCAGGATTTCTTTGCCTACTTCGGCGATGACCTTGGCAATGGCTGTTCCCACCTCCAGACACAGGGGGTAGGAGATGTGTGAAACGACCAGAGGAACGATGGAGAGGTTTTTTTGTCTTGCCTGCAGGAAAGGCACCTGTACTTCCAGAGAGTGTTCAAAACGGTGGGCCGTCTCATCTACAGTGATGACGGAACATGTATTGAGAAGGGCTTCTGTGATGGCAGTGTCAATGGGGACCAGGCCCATGGGCATCTGCCAGGGTGTGGTGGAGAGCGCTATCGGTGCGCCCTGGCCTTGATGATTGGGGCCCAGGATGATGACTGTTTCCGGGACACGCACTTGTGCAAAGGTTTCACCGGCCACAGCTCCTGAGTACATATAGCCTGCATGTGGTGAAACAACGGCATGGGCTTTCTGTGCAGGTGTTGCGGATTGAGTCAGTTCCTGGATTTCCCGGGAGAGAATCTCCGGATTGCCAGGGTAGAAACGGTCTGCCACTGCTGGTGTTCGGATTATGGTATGCATGATGATATCAACTCCGTTTGATCTCCCAGGTTGTGCCGCTTGAACTATCCTTCAGCTCAATTCCCATGGCCAGTAACTGGTCGCGGATAGTGTCGCCGCGAGCCCAGTCTTTTGCCGCTCGTGCATCCTTACGTTCTTGAATCAATTGTAGGATTTTCTGCTCACCGATGTCAAGACCATTTAATAAGGCTGCCTTCTTCTGCTGGAGATATTTTCTGGCGTCTTCCTGTAGTAGCCCCATGATAGCGGCTAATTTTTTAATGATCACCCCTGATTCTTTCAGCAGGGTTATATCTGGCTGGCTTGGATTTACTGGGAGTTGCTGACAGATTTTATTGATGACCTTGACCGCATCAAAAAGGATGCCCATGGCCATGGCCGTGTTAAAATCATCGTCCATCGCCTTCTGGAAACGCTCTTCAATGGTGTGCAGTTTCTTGCTGTCTTTTGGGGAGGCAGTCGCTGTTTTTTCTTCGCTTATTCCGGCATCACTTAGATCGTCGATGGTGGCCATGCATTCATAGAGTCTGTCAAGACCAGCTGTGGCATCCGCCATGGCTGTCTCGGAAAAATCGAGAGGGTTGCGATAGTGGGTGGAGAAGATGAAAAAACGCAAGACCTCTGGGTGGTAATGTTTCAGCACATCTCTGATAGTGAGGAAGTTGCCCAGCGATTTTGACATCTTTTCATCGCTGATGGTGACAAATCCGTGATGGATCCAGGTGTTGACAGATTTCTTGCCGCTGGCTCCTTCACTTTGGGCCACTTCATTTTCGTGATGTGGGAAAATGAGATCCTTGCCGCCACCATGGATGTCAAAGGTGTCGCCCAGATATTTCCGGCTCATGGCTGAGCATTCTATGTGCCAGCCCGGACGGCCTGGTCCCCAGGGGCTGTCCCAGATTGGTTCACCGGGTTTTGACCCTTTCCACAGGACAAAGTCCATGGGATTAGTCTTGTTCTCATTAATGGCGATGCGGGCGCCTGCCTGCATGTCATCCAGGTTGCGGCCCGAGAGCTTGCCGTACTCTGGAAAGCCATTCACCGAATAATAGACATCGGATCCTGAGGGATAGGCAAGTCCTTTATCTATGAGTTCTGTGATCAGGTCAATCATCTCCTGAATGTGCTCAGTGGCACGGGGCTCAAAGGTCGGGCGGTCGACACCCAGCCTGTCCATATCCACATAAAACTCATCGATAAAGCGCTGGGCCAGGGCGCTGGCATTGGTACCCTGTTCTGCTGCCCGGTTGATGATTTTGTCGTCAATGTCGGTAAAGTTACGGATATAGGTGACGGTATACCCCCGATAGCGCAAATAGCGGACGATCATGTCGAAGGCAAGGGCTGATCTGGCGTGTCCTATGTGGCAGAGATCATAGGAGGTGATTCCGCAGACATAGAGTTTGATCTGACCGTTCTCCAGCGGTTTGAGAGGTTCTTTCCTGCGGCTTAAGGTGTTGTATGTTTGTATGGGCATGGGGATCAAAAGGTCTTTATCGCTTGCTCTGCGGCGATGATTTCAGTAGTAAAAGAAACGTATTTGTTTTTGAGAAGATCATGAAGAGATCTCCTCAAAGAGTATATGTAGCATAACCATATTGAATGGAAAAGACAAGAATGAGCAAGAAAAATGAGTTTACACCGGCTACGTATTCGCCGGTCGCTCATCCTCCATCCGCAAAGAGCACTTCCGGCGGGGCGTCCACTTCGCCAGCGACACCAGGGGGGGGATGTCCTGCTGTCCGTGACAGAATACTTAAGGCCTGGCTGCATCCCAAGGTTCTGGCCATGTTTTTTCTCGGGTTTTCCGCAGGTATTCCCATCCTGCTTATTTTTTCCACCCTTTCTGTCTGGTTGCGTGAGGCCGGGATTGACCGGGAAGCGGTTACTTTTTTCAGTTGGGCCGCCCTTGGCTATTCCTTTAAATTTGTCTGGGCACCGCTTGTCGACAAGATGCCACTGCCTCTCCTCACCAGCATCTTGGGCCGACGGCGCGGCTGGCTGCTTATGGCCCAGTTGTCAGTTATGACCGCCATTGCGTGGATGGCCTGTATCAATCCGGTGCTGGGCGAGTGGAGTATGATTGCGATGGCCTTTGCTGCAGTTCTGCTTGGATTTTCTTCTGCCACTCAGGATATTGTCATTGATGCCTATCGCATCGAATGCATTGATGTCTCCATGCAGGCGCTGTTGGCGTCAAGTTATGTCGCTGGTTACAGGGTCGGAATGCTGGTTGCCGGGGCCGGGTCGCTGTATCTGGCAACCCTCTTTGGAACCACCCGGGAACTATATCGTTTTGAGGCCTGGCAGGCGACCTATCTGATTATGGCCGGGATCATGTCTGTCGGGGTGATGACTACCCTGTGTATTACTGAACCCGAGATAAATGATGGTGACAACAGGCACCATTACTCTTTGCGTCACTATCTGCGCTTCCTGATCCTTTTTTTACTGGTTGCAGCCTCTTTCGGCGGCAGCTTTTTTGCAAGTGACTCGTTGTTTTCTTCAATAAAGGAGGCCTTTATCCAAGGGGATGAAGGCCATGTTCAGCTGGTCGAATTTGTAGTGGAATCCTGTCATCTGCTTCTGGCCTTAGGCTTTATGGTGCTTGTTGCCAGAGTTGCTGTCCTGCTGGGTATTGTTGATCAGGAGGTGGTGCGTGAGACCTATGTTGCCCCGCTGCGTGATTTTTTTGTCAGATATGGGGCCAAAGCAGCGATCCTGCTTCTGATTCTGGTCGGTTTTTACCGGGTCTCTGATATTGTTCTCGGGGTGGTGTCCAATGTTTTTTATCTTGATATGGGCTTCAGTAAAAATGTGATTGCCACGGTCACCAAGACCTTTGGCCTGGGAATGACCTTGCTCGGCGGTTTTATGGGTGGTGTGCTGACTGTACGTTTCGGGGTCTATGCCATTCTTCTTTCCGGGGCGCTGCTCGCTGCCGGAACCAATCTCCTGTTTATGCTTCTGGCCCAAAGTGGTGCTGACTTGACCATGCTGACTGTGGTCATTGGCGCGGATAGTTTTTGTGCCGGACTGGCCAGCACCGCCTTTATTGCATTTCTTTCCAGTCTGACCAATATCTCTTTTACCGCTGTCCAGTATGCCCTGTTCAGCTCACTCATGACTCTGTTTCCCAAACTCATTGGCGGCTATTCCGGGACGGTTGTTGCCTCATGGGGCTATGAATCATTTTTCTTCATGACGGCGCTGATGGGTCTTCCTGTGTTGCTGCTGGTATGGTTGGCCCGTGGGGTCATTCAACTGAAAGGAGATGATGTCGCATAAATTCTCAAATACTGCGTCGCATTCCTCTGGATTCTGCGTCTCGCAGGCTCGCTTACCTGTGCGCCTTGTGACTTTGTGCCTTTCTGTATGGTGATTTCCTTGATCAAATTTGTCCTGTACCTTTTACCGGTTGAACTCCTTGCATGAACTCGATGAGCTTCCTGTGTCCTGCCGGGAAGGCAAAGTTGGCCAGTTCCGGAAAGAATACCCAACGATATTCCTGGGCCGCGTAGAGAATTGGATCCTGGGATTCATCTGACTCAAGGAGGTCAAGGGAGCAGAGAAAGCAGTGGAGAATGACCCTATAGCGAGTGTAATGATGGATGGTGGTTGTTATTTTTTTATCGACCCGCACGCTGAATCCGGTCTCCTCGAAAAACTCACGGATTACGGCTTGATCTGGACTTTCCGAGTGCTTGAGCCTGCCGCCTGGAAATTCCCAGAGACTGCCCCAGACTTCATCGGCCAGTCGTTGCTGGATGAATAGCCGGCCCTTGTCTTGTGGATGGCTTAAAACACCGGTTGCCATTTCTATAGTGGTTATTGTTTTGCCCTTTTGCGGGATTGGACGGGACAGGATTAGATCGTCCCTGTAAGCGATACAGAAGGGCCTCAAAGGACATTCCGGGCAGACAGGATTTTTCGGGGTGCAGATCAGCGCTCCCAGTTCCATCAATCCCTGGTTAAAAGAGCGGGCTTGGTCCTGAGGAACCAGTTCTTCCGCTTTTTGCCAGAGTGAATTCTGAGCCTGCGACAAGGGGATGTCGATATTGAAGAGTCGGGCAAAGAGTCGGCCAATATTGGCGTCAACCAGGGGGACCGGGAGATTGTAGGCGATGGAGGCGATGGCCCCGGCAGTATAGGGGCCAATCCCTGGCAGTGCCAACAGAGACTTCCGGGTGCTGGGAATGACCCCATTATGGTCTTGGACAATGATCCGGGCGCATTTTAGGATATTTCTGGCTCGACTGTAATAGCCCAGTCCTTCCCATTGCTTAAGTACTTTATCTTCCGAGGCCAGAGCCAAAGAATGGATGTCCGGGAACTCCTGCAGCCAGCTGTTAAAGAAGAGGGTGACTCGTTCCATCTGGGTCTGTTGCAGCATGATTTCAGAGATCCATATCTGGTAAGGGATATACCCTTTGCGCCAGGGAAGAGCGCGTTGTTCTCTGTGAAACCAAGCAATCAGTGCTTGTTGGAATAGGGTGAGAGAAACGGACATAGTGATAGTGACGGCAAAGATATGGAAGATGTTTTTTTGGGTAAATGCACAAAATGTTCTTGAGAAAGAGAGTGTGACCTTTTATCATTATTATTCTTTATTCATACTATAAAAGAAGGGTTTTGTAAAAAAATAGGAGCCGTCATAATCAGAGAAGGGCAACCGTAATACCAAGGAGAAATCATGAAAAGTCTAGTCGTTTATTCATCAAAGAGCGGGAATACCAGGAAACTGGCAGAGGCTGTACATGGATATTTGAGAGGGGACAAGGAGATTGCAACAATTGCTGATGCCCCGGATCCAGCCGGATACGCTTTTGTGGCCGTGGGCTTCTGGTTCAAGGCCGGTCAGCCAGGTCCAGACTCTCAGGCTTTTCTAGCCAGATTGACGGGGGAGCAAGATGTGTATCTCTTTGCCACTCATGGAGCGGCAGCAGGATCGGTGCATGATGCTAAAAATGGTATGAAAAAAGCGAATGAACTGGCAGTCGGAGCCCATGTAGTGGCTACTTTTTCCTGTTCTGGGGAAGTGGATGCCAAGTTTATGGAAGTCGCAGCCAAGAAAAACCCACAGCCTCCCTGGCTTGTCGATGCTCAGGCTGCCAAGGGGCATCCGGATGCCAATGACCTGAAAATGGTGGTCCGGATGCTGGAGGAGCTTGATCTTCCCTGATTTTTCAGTTTTTCCATCAAGATGGAAGTGCGAAGGCGGGAGAGATGTTTCTCCTGCCTTTGTTCATTTTGGGGGAAAATTAAAGGGCGGGTGACCTGTTTTTTGTCGAATCCAGTTCAGCGCGTGTTGAAGGGCCGGTCGGTGGATCAGTGCGTTCATTACTTTTTGTCTTCCCGGGACGTCAAGGAGAGAAATCCCAATCAGGATGGTGAGCACGCCTTGGCCTGGGAGAAAAAGCATCATGAATCCGGCAAGACAAAGGAAACATCCCAGACTGTTTCTGATAATCTTGATCAAGAGGGCGATGGCGGGATGTCGCTTATGCCGCTGCTCGACAATCGTGGCATGGGTGAGAAAATAATCGCTGGAGGCCTTGGAGATCAGAAAGGGGATGAGCAGCAGGCTGATCAGAAAGGTTGCTGCCGAAAGAAGGCCCAGTCCTTCAAAGAGTGTGGTGTACGATATCTGAAAAGGCAGAGCTTTCATGGTCCTTGTGGTTCAACATACTTGAACTCAATCTGCACTTGATGGCCTGGCGTCTCCGGGGGAGCCAGCGAGGCCTTTTCCTGGAGAGTGATCCGCTGCGAAGCGATGCCAAGATCAGTAGTGCAGAAATCATAGACCTGCAGGGCCCGCTCTTGGGCAAGGTCCTGAAGAACGGTATCTGAAACTGTGATCGGTTCGGGTGCAAGAGGAGCTGGTGGTGGCTCTTGTTTGGGTATATCCTGTTCTAATATTTTTCCCGGAACCGGGACTGGGGGAGCTGGTTGCAGCTTTTGTTTCTGCCTGTTCCTCCATTTCTGTAACCGTTGCTCATTTTCTAGTGCCACCCGTTTTTCTTCTTTTTCTTCCAGTTTTGTCAGAATCGCATTGCGGTCATGGATCGGGTCTGCCATGCCCGTGAGAGTCAGGCCAAGATGAGGGTGAGCGGCCAACAGGGTGGCAAAACGCTGTAATGTATCCTTGGCGCTCACGCCAGTAGGCCATCCTTGGGTTTCGCTGGTGCCGTTGATATCAAGTTCGCTCTCGCCCGGGGGGAAGAGGAGATGCTGCTTCTCCTGAAGATCTACAAACTCTGCACCTGCCAGTAATAATGGCGCCACTTCGGCCTTGACCATCAAGGTCTTGAACGCGGCTATGGTCTGGTTGAACAGAGGTTGGGCGCTGTTCCTGACAAGGGGAATCACCACTTTTATTTGATCCTGGCTATCTGCAAGCAGGGCCAAGGGCAGGGCTGTATCAGACTGTGTTGAATCAGGACGGAGCGTGGAGAAGAGAAGGGTGGCCTCTCCCTGTTCTTCTCCGTTTTGTCGGTTGTGGTTGAGAGAGAGATCAAAGCTGCCGGATTGGGGGTTGAGATCAAGAAGCGGGGTGATCTGAGCTGACAGGGGCAGGAGTGGGAACCCTTTGAGCTCAAGCTTGGTTGTGAAATTATTCTGGCTGATGAGAAAATCGGCGGAACCGGACAGAGTGAAAGGAGTTGAATCGGTCAGGCCTGAAAAATCAAAGCTTGCGCCGGAGTCAGCCTTCTCGTGCAGATTGTTGATTTGACCTTTGATCTCACTGATCTCCGATGACCAGGGCGGGTTGAGCCGCTGATCCACATGAATGATAATTCCGTTTTCAATGATGATCTTCTGAATTGCAGGCAGTGCGGAAATGTTACCATCTTGCTGTTGTCCGCTATTATTTTGTGGTTGCGAAACAAGGCTTCGGAGAAAGGATCCGATCTGGGCATAGGGCTCGGCGCCGCCTGAATCCTGCAGCCAGGTGAGCTTCGGACCATCGAGAATCAGTTCGTTCAACCCGATACGCAGTGGCCTGACCTTGATAGTGACATCATTCAGTTCGGCCTTATTTACAGTCAATCCGGAACTCTTTGCACTGTCCCGGATCAGGGCGGAGTCAAGTTGCACTTTGCCGTTAAAACTGGATTCAGGATAGCGGTATGTCCCTTGGCCATTTACTGTTGCTCTGCTTTGTTGAAACAGGGGAGCATCAGGAAGCCAGGGCGCGATTTGCTCTGAGTTGATGGCGGCGAAGGCCAGGGAAAGGGAAGTTCGCAGCGGGGAAAGAGTGGCCAGCCCCTGAGCCTTGAGCATTCCAGTCTGGTTGATCCGGGCTGCAAGCTCGAAGTTGTTCTGACTGTTGCTCCTTGCCGTCAGGTTACTGGCTTTTATCGTCAGCTCAGTCAGTTGCAGGGCCGGAGCCTTCTCTTTCTGTGGATGTAGAGTGGCGTTGCCGGAAAAATCAAGACCTTGAATCAGGATCGCATTATTTTTGTCGCCGAAATTCTGCAGCAATTGAGGGAGCTTATCCTGCTGAAGGGTGAGGCTACCGTCTTTGATCGTGATGGTGCCAAAATCAAGTTCTTCTCCCTTGAACTTTGTGCCTTTGATCTGTGTTGTTTTGGCCGAGAGCCAGACTTTTTTTCGGTCAAGCAGGTTCAGATCATGGAATTCGGTGCTGGCGTCGATCAAGGTAGCCATAGCGGAGTTCCGCGCTGTCGGGTCAAAGCTGAAGTGGCCATGCAGATTGGCAGATCCGGATGCCTCTGCCGCCTGTCCCGGGTCAATGAAGGAGAGGAGGGTAGCAGCCTCGATATTGCTCAGTTGCAGGGCGCCACCCGGTATCCCTTTGCTGTCAAAAGATCCCTGCCAGGTTATGGAGGCGTCTGTTTTTTCCTGTGTGGAGCTGAGGGTAAACGTGCCCTTGTCTCTAGTCTGGTCCGGGACGAGCTTGAAATTTTTCACATTGAGCTCAATGGATTTCCAGGGTGGGGAGGCGGAGTCCTTTTGCTTTTTATTGTCGAGTTGCAGGGTACCATCTTCCACAATGAGGGAATCAATATCCAGGTGATTTTCTTGTCCTGTCGTCTCCTGACTGCTGGCAGAGGCGGGAAAGAGCTGAGACATATCCTGTCCAAAGTGGGTCTGGTTTGCTGAAAATTGGGGCTGCAGAATGTGCAGGTTCTGGATGTGCAGACCGCCGGCAAGTGGCTGCAGGCTTCCCTTAATCTCCATTGTGGGCGCGGTCAGAGACAGGGTCTGTTCCGTGTTGCCCAGCACGATTTCCGTTGTCGTGAGTTGAAAAGCAAGGCTGAGGTGGCCTCCTTTTTTGCCTTCGGGGATAAAGGAGATCTGGATCTTGCCATTCCCTTTTCCCTGGCTGAGAATCAGGGGAAGGGTTTTCGGCAGGTAGGCAAAATAGAGGGGAAGATCGAGATTCTGGACTTTGCAAGCCAGATTGGTCTTCAGTCCATTCTGGCCGTTTTCTCCAGGTAGTGCTGCCTCTCCGGTGAGTTCCAGAGGGCTGCCGTTGATGACTGCCGAAAAATGGGGACGGATATATTCCTTGGCGGCAAAAGAATAATTGGAGAGGGTCGGAAGATCGAGTTTGATCTGTTCTACGCTGTGTTTTTTGCCGGTGAGACGGTCATCAAAGAGAATGCTGCTGTCGCTGATGGTGATATTGTTCAGAGAAAAGAGCAGTGGCAGACGGGATAGAGAAAGGTGTTCTTTCTCGGTCTCCGGGTTAGTCTCAGAAACAAGATTAGGCAGGTTGTACGATTTGTCCGGGTGGCGGATGAGGGACAGGGTCAGTCCCTGGATTTCCAGACGGTTGCAGGCAATTCCGTTGCGCAGCAGAGCCGTCAGGTTCAGGTCGATGAGGAGGTGGTCAATCTTCAGAAGCGCGGCCTCCGGGTCCGGGCTTTGAGAGCTGTCTGTCGTGGCAACATTGCGCAGTTGCAGTTGCAGGGTAAAGGGATTAAAGCGTGCCTCGCCGGTGGTCAGGCCAAGGTTGGTGCTTTGTTGGAGAGAGTTTGAAAGATAGCCCGTGAGCAGGGAAGGACCGAAGAAAAAGCCACCTGCTCCATAGGCACTTATCAGAAAAACCGGGATGATGAACAGGAATAGCCAACGTTTGGATTTTGTCTGGTTCGGTGCTGATTTTTTTGGTTTTGACCGTCTTCCTGGTTTTTGTCTCCTGGACCGCTGAGTTGGAGCGTCAGGTTCATGATTGATGGAGATAGTGCCAAAATGATTGGACATGATGAATCAGTGTTCTGAGGAGAGGGTAAAAAAAGGTTTTTCAGTTAAAAAAAAATAAACAATATGGACGCAATCTAACATCTTTAACTTTCAACTTTCAACTTTTTACTTTCTTGTTAAGTATGTATTGAAAGAAGCAGAGAAAATGCTGTACACTAAAAAATAGAATGCGCCGGTTCCGTAACGGCTTAAGATGCTGGAGGTGTAGGGATTGTCAACCATCTGATTTATGGATGACGGATCTTTCTTGTTTCCTCTTTTCTGTCCCCTGTTTCCTGTTTTCCCTTTATTATGCTTGAGATACTCAAATTTCTTCGCTGGCAGGATATCCTGGATATCTTGGTGGTGTCGTTTATCATTCATCAGCTTATCCTGATTATCAAGGGCACGCGTTCTGTGCAGATGATCCTTGGACTGGTGGTGCTCAGTGCTGTCTATTTCATGTCCATAGCCCTCGATATGGCAGCCCTGCAATGGTTGCTGAAAACCTTTCTCAGCTCTCTGTTGTTGATTGTGGTCATCGTTTTTCAGCATGATATCCGCATGGCCCTGACCCAGGTGGGAAAATCTCCTTTTCAAAAAAATATGGATATGGCCGAGAAGGAACTGGATGAAATTATCCGGGCGGTCTTTTATCTGTCCAAACGGCGTATTGGTGCCCTGATTGTTCTGGAGCGGGAAATTGGCTTGCGTGACTTTGTGGAATCCGGCTCTGATCTTGATGCCAGTTTGAGTAAGGAACTGTTGATCTCTATCTTTATGCCTGTCTCCCCTTTGCATGATGGTGGGGTGATTATCCATAAAGGACGGATTCAGACGGCAGGATGTATCCTCCCCTTGACTAAAAATCCTTATATCAATAAACGATTTGGCACCAGGCATAGGGCGGCAATCGGTCTGTCGGAAGAAACTGACGCTGTGGTAATCGTAGTGTCTGAGGAGACTCAGGAGGTTTCACTGGTGCAACATGGAGCGCTGACGCTCATGGGTGACGAAATGACCCTGACCAAAGGACTCCATGCCATTTTTGTGGCGAAAGAAACGCAGGCACAGGCCTGGAAGAATTGGGTGGGCAGATCATGAAACTGTTTACTAAACCATTGAATGTCGATGACTTCAGGCGGTGGCAGGAGATGTGGCCGAAGGATTGGACCCTTCGTTTTATCTCCCTGGTTCTGGCCGTGGTCCTTTGGTATTTTGTCGGTGGTGATGATACCGTGGATAAGAATGTGATGGTTCCCCTTGAGGTTATTAATCTGCCCAGAGATCTGGTTATTTCCAATCAGTTCAAGCGGGAGATTGAAGTCACGGTCAGTGGACCCCGCAGCTTGGTCTTGAAGATTGAGAAGGGAGACATAACCAGACAGGTGGATCTCGGCCATGCCGTTGCCGGAACTATGGTGATAAAAAATGAGAATCATTTAATTCCTGTGCCGCGTGGAATGAAAGTCCTGCGGACGCAGCCTGATTCTATTATCTTCTCACTCGATAAACTTATCCAGAAACAGCTTGAAGTAAAGCCGGAAACCAAAGGCAGTCTGGCGTCTCATCATATCCTGCAGGAGATTGTGATGAAACCGGAAACAATATCTATTACCGGACCACAGGCAGTATTGTCGCAACTGAGCTTTTTGCAGACGCAGGTGATTGATATCAGTGGAATGGATAAACCAATCCAGTTGCAGGTACCCCTGGATCTCAGCACGGCCCTTCTCGATTTGATCGGTGAAACCTCGGTGACCGCCGATCTGGTTATTGTTGAAGAGACGGTGGAGAAGAGGATCTCCGGGGTGCCCATTGAAATGGATATCCAGGGAAAGGCACGGCGAATTACCCCAACCTCGGTTACGGTTACCGCAACCTTGCCCAGGAGTCTGGCCCGTGAAAATAAGGAGCTTCATTCCCTGTTCAAGGCGACTGTTATTGATGGGGGTGATGAAGGACAGATGACGGTCAGGGTCGTCCCCCGGGAAACCACCTTGGCTCCGATAGAGATTGTTAAGGTTGAGCCCCCGGTTGTGACTTTTACTGAAGAAAAGCCTGAACCCTTACCGCCTTTGCCAAAGCTGGACGAGATTCCCCCTAAAAAATAGATTGGTTTTTATTACGGTTTATCGTCCGGAGCCTGCATGGTGGATGGATGTGTAGATTGTGTTCGGTGTGTTATTGTGACATCACACCGCATAATCATTGTAATATTAAACCTTTATGAAAAGCGAAAGAGAAAATAAGAATGAAAAAATTATTTGGAACAGATGGAATACGCGGGGTGGCGAACATCTACCCTATGACTACGGAGATAGCCATGCAAGTTGGCAGGGCCATTGCCTTTCAGGTCAAAGACCGGGCCAAGGGGCATCGGATCGTTATTGGCAAGGACACCCGGCTCTCAGGGTATATGCTTGAAAATGCCCTGGCCGCCGGAATTTGTTCAATGGGTGTGGATGTACTTCTTGTCGGCCCTTTGCCCACACCGGGTATTGCCTTTATCACCACCTCCATGCGGGCTGATGCCGGAGTGGTTATTTCGGCCTCCCATAATCCCTTTCAGGACAACGGGATCAAAATCTTTTCCAGTGATGGATTCAAGCTGTCGGATGAGTATGAGGCGGATATCGAAGAGTTGATTTTCTCGCAGAAGATGGCGGCTCTCAGGCCAGTGGCCGATGAAGTAGGCCGGGCGCGTCGTATCGACGATGCCAGAGGTCGATATATCGTTTTTCTAAAAAACACCTTTCCCCAAAAATTTACACTCGATGACTTCCATATTGTCCTTGATTGTGCCCATGGTGCAACTTACGGTGTGGCTCCTCATGTTTTTGAGGAGCTGGGGGCAAAAGTCACTACCTTTGGGGTGAATCCGGATGGAAAGAATATCAACAAGGATTGCGGGGCATTACACCCGCAACACATGGCGGAGGTGGTGCGTCAAACCGGTGCCGATATCGGCATTGCCCTCGATGGCGATGGTGATCGACTCATTGTTGCCGATGAAAATGGACGGATCATTGATGGCGATCATGTCATGGCCATCTGTGCCGCCGAACTGATGAGGCAGCGGAAGCTGAAGAAGAAGACCCTGGTAGCGACCGTAATGTCAAATATGGGTCTGGAAGTGGCCATGCAACAGATGGGCGGGCGGATGGTGCGCACCAAGGTCGGTGACCGGTACGTGGTCGAGGAGATGCGGAAGAATGGCTATTCCTTTGGCGGAGAGCAGTCCGGGCATCTGGTCTTCCTCGATCAGATTACCACCGGGGACGGTAACCTTGCGGCCCTGCAACTGCTTGCCA
Source organism: Desulfocapsa sp. (assembly GCA_013792135.1). Lineage (GTDB taxonomy): Bacteria > Desulfobacterota > Desulfobulbia > Desulfobulbales > Desulfocapsaceae > UBA2270. Next base: position 13,901 of record VMSP01000170.1, read on the forward strand.
TTATGAAAAAACAGCGCAAACCCCTGTCTGAACTGGCCACTATCATGGAGAGCTTCCCGCAGGTATTGAAGAATGTCCGCACGTCTTCACAGATAGATGTGAATCATATCCCTGATTTTACGGCTACAGTCCAGAAAATGGAGCATAAATTAGGGGATAGCGGCCGCATTTTGGTGCGTCCTTCAGGCACTGAGTCGTTGATCAGGGTGATGATTGAAGGACAGGATGAGAAGGTGATTCAGACTATGGCCGATGAACTGTGCGCCATGGTAAGCAGTGCGGACCAAGGATGAGCGGTGTTAGTTACTTGTTAAGGACGTTACGAAATTAACCAAGTAACCAGTTCTTAGCGGCACAAGGCAATAGCGGTGAGAAGGGTGTAGATACATAGCCAGCCTAGGATAAAGGTGAGGAGGCGCGGATAATATCTGTTGTGTCGTTGCAGGAAGAAGAGGGCCAAAAGCAGGGTGCTGGGGAAGATAACACCGGCGAGCAGGGGAGGGAAAAATCTGAGCAGTTCCTGGAGACCGAGGAAAAACCAGGGGCCATTGATGTGAAAAACCCCAAGTTTTTCCGGGTCAAAGGGGGCGGCGGTCAGCAGGCAGCAAAGAAGGATGATGGCGGTCAGCAAAGGATGATCCCGGAAAGAGGTCCTGTATTTTCGTAGATGTTCCCAGGCAAGAATGCCCCATATAATTCCGAACCCGATGACATGGTTGACATAGACCCGCTTCATGCCGTCATCGGTGATGGAAAAGAGGAGATCATTCAGGGTTGTGCCCACTCCGGGAATGGCGGTGATGATATTTTCGGCGATCAGACCGGCAGAGGCGCCGGTACTGTCTGCCCGCAGGACATAGCCGGTAAAAAGAAGGAGCAGGGCCACGGGCAGTGTCGCAGTCAGTCTGATCCACTGGGCCCGGCTATAGGTATCAGCGCGTTCAAAGATGGCCCAGAGGTGGATAAGGGTGAGCAGAAAGAACAGTTGGCTGGAATAGAAATGCAGTGAACGGAAATAGTCGCCAAAGGGAACCAACAGATCGAGAGAGCCGGTAGAGTAGAGCGGAGTTGCCGGATCGTACTGGAATGCCACCAAGATGCCGGAAAGCACGGAGATAAAAAGGGTAATCAGGCTCCATTCTCCCCATTTCACGGTGCTCAATAAGGCGCTCTTTTTTAATATGTCATTCATGAGGAATTGCGCAGTGATCGTCAGATGGTGACGATGTAGCCACCTGCATTGTCGATCTTTTCAACCTTGAAATGGGGGAGTGATTTTTTGGCAGGACCATGGATAACTTCGCCCTGCGGGGTGAAACGGGATTGGTGGCAGGGGCATTCCATAAACCCTTCTTTCTCACGATAATTGATCTTGCAGCCGAGATGGGTACATTTTCGTGATACGGCCCAGGGGCCTTGTTCGCTCTCAAAGAGAATGAAGTCAGGTCCAATAAAAAACGCGCCTGGGCCAAGGGTGGCCTTGACCTCAATCAGGCGTGGTTGCCTTGGAACCTTGTATCCCAGAAAACGCAGGATTGGATAGCAGAGGGCAAGCAGACCCAGCCAAAGAAAAAAGCGGCGTGGGGGGCGGGGCAGCAGGTGAGTTTTTTTTGCGGGCGGCATGAGAGTGGTGCTTGCGGGTTTCAGGCTGAAGAAGAAAATACGTCTATCAGGAGCTGATTCACGTGCGCTGGAACAAGCTCGCTCACATCCCCGCCGTGTCTTGCCGCATCTTTGATAATTGAAGAGCTGATATAAATCCAGCGGAAGCCAGGCATCAGGAAAATGGTATCCACCTTTCGTTCCAGCTTTCGATTCATCAGTGCCAGTTGCAGTTCGTAATCAAAGTCTGACACCGCTCTCAGCCCACGAATAATTGCCTTGGCACCACGTTGTACAGCGTAGTTGACAAGAAGACCGGAGACCGTAGCGATTTCGATACGCGGGTGTTCTTCGGGGAAACATTTTTGGATCATCTCTATCCGCTGATCCAGGGTGAATAGCGGTATCTTCCCGGGATTGATGGCAATGGCGATAATAATGCGGTCAAAGAGATTCAAGGCCCGGTTGATGATGTCTATGTGGCCCATGGTGATAGGGTCAAAGGTACCGGGATAAATTGCGAGGGTTGGTGATTGGAGGATCATCTCAGGTTATCTCTTCCTGCATCGGTGGTTGATAAAACCAGAAACCGGCCTCACCATATTTACGCTGATCCACCAGAGTCAGTCTAGTCAGATGTTCCGGCAGAGATTCTTTGGCACGATCTTCGACGATGAGCAGGGTGTGCTCATGGAGAAGGGAACTGCTATCAAGGGCACGTAGTAACTGAATGGACAGCCCTTGGGAATAAGGGGGGTCAAGGAAAATCAGATCAAAAACCGGTCTGGTCTGCAGATTTTTTGAAAAATAAGGCAAGCCTTTTCGCAGGTCATGTTTGATTACTGAGACAGGTCTGGCTTCCTCCGGATTGATGCTGGTTGTAGTCTTATTATAACCTTGTTGTTGCTTGTTGAGGGAGTCCATGCAGATCTGAATATTCCTGCTTATAAGATCAAGGGCTTGGGGGTGATAATCAACAAAATAAACATTTTTAGCCCCACGGCTCAGCGCCTCAATGCCCAAAGCCCCTGTCCCGGCAAAGAGATCGAGGACAGAGGCCCCCTGGACCTGATCGGCTATGATATTAAAGAGCGCTTCACGTGCTCGGTCTGAGGTCGGACGAATAATATTCTCACGGGCTGGAGGTGGAATAAGTTTTCTGCCCTTGGCATACCCGCTTATAATTCTCACTTATTTATGGTGGTCCCCCAAAAAAAACCAAATACTTCATTGCGCTGCATCCCTCGTCACTGTGGCGTACAGAAAAGTACGATTCGCTTCTCAGGCTTTGCGCCTCTAATCTTTGGACCTTGTGGCGTAACCATCCCCCTTTATAATTTTCATGAAACAAATACTTATTTGTAGTTGGCGATAAAATATTCAGCGATCTGGACGGCGTTGAGAGCTGCTCCCTTGAGGATATTGTCAGAGACTACCCACATGTTGATGCCATTGGGGATGGATTCATCCTCGCGTATTCTTCCCACCAGCGTCTCGAACTTTCCTTCACAGTCAATGGCCAATGGGTAACGGGCCAGGGTCGGCTCATCTACCAGCTGGACGCCAGGGGCATGGGCTAAAAGCTCTTTGACCTCGGCGGCGCTGATCTTCTGCTTGGTCTCAATGTTTACCGCCTCGGAGTGTCCGTAGATGACCGGTACCCTTACTGCAGTGGCAGTGACGCCGATAGTGTCGTCTTCAAAGATCTTCCTGGTCTCGTTGACCATCTTCATCTCTTCTTTGGTGTAACCGTTGTCAAGAAAGCTGTCAATGTGGGGCAGGCAGTTGAAGGCAATCTGGTGGGGATAGACCTTGTGTTCCATGGGTTTGCCTGCGGCATAAGCACGGACTTGAGCCTTGAGTTCGTCAATGGCTTTGGTACCGGTACCAGAGACTGCTTGATAGGTTGAGATCACCAGTCGCTTTATGCCGACTTTGTCATAGATTGGTTTCAGGGCAACCAGCATCTGGATAGTGGAGCAGTTTGGGTTGGCAATTATCCCCCGCTTGGTGTATCGCGCTATGGCATGAGGGTTTACTTCGGGAACGACCAAGGGGATTTCGGGATCCATGCGGAAGGCGCTGGAATTATCGATGACCACCGCGCCTGCAGCAGCGGCAGCGGGTGCGAAATCGAGGGAACGCGCCGCGCCGGCTGAAAAAAGTGCAATATCAATGTCTGTAAAGGAATCTTTGGAGAGGAGTTGTACGGACAGTTCCTGGTCACCAAACATGATCTTTTTACCAACGGAGCGTTCGGAGGCAAGGAGTCGTAACTCACCCACGGGAAAATTTTTCCGGCGTAATACGTCAAGCATTGCACCACCAACGGCTCCGGTGGCACCGGCGATGGCAACGTTATATTTTTTTTGTTCACTGCCCATGTTCAATTTTCCCTATGAAGATGCTGGTATATTTCGCGTTCCTTGTTTTCAAGGTACTGTTGTGTGTTTACGACGGATGGTGAGAAGAGATCTGTTCTTTTTTCAGTCCTCGAATCCTGTTGTACACAGCCATTCCCGGGCCTGAAGCGATATAGATCAGACAAATTAGAAAAAGCATGACCTCGGGTTCAGCCGCAATGAGGACAAAAAGGAGAAGCATCCCGACCAGGATCTGAAAGGTCTTAAATCTCCCTGCACTTGGTTTCTTAAAACTGAGGTATCGATGGGTGGAGACCATCAGGTAGGAGAGCAGATAGACAAGCAGCAGAAGGGAAATGTGCTTTACCTCCCCGGTGATGCCAAGATAATGGCAAAAAAGAACACTGGTGACGACCATGGCAGCGGCGGCAGGACAAGGCAGGCCGACGAAATCCTTACTGTCAGACTTTGTGTCTTGGGAGTTGAAACGGGCCAGACGTAAAGAGGTCATGGCCACATAGAGAAATGCGGCCAGCCAGCCATAGCGGCCATAGGGATTCAGGGCCCAGAGATAAGCCAGGAGTCCGGGAGCGACACCGAAGGAGACCATATCACAGAGGGAGTCAAGTTCCACTCCGAATTGACTGGTGGTTCTGGTCATCCGCGCGACCCGGCCGTCAAGGCCATCAAAAATTGCTGCCACCAGGATGGCGATGGCCGCGGTCTTAAAATCTTTATTGACCGAGGCGATCATAGAGTAAAATCCACAAAAAAGACTGGCGAGGGTAAACATACACGGAAGTGGATAAAACTTTGAACTCATTTCTGGTGGAGTTTCTGACATGATAGATTTCCTCCTGTGAGGATGGCTGCTAGGATATACCGGAAAAAGATGTCTCGGAGATGGATAGCTGCGCCTATCTCCCCTTTTTTTAGGGAAGATAGCCAATTACTGACTCGCCGGCCCTTACTTTCTGACCGACTGTAATCTCGAGTTGGGTCTGGGTGGGGATATAGAGATCAACACGGGAACCAAAACGGATAAGGCCGAAGCGCTGTCCCCGACGAACCTGATCATCAGCTTCCAGCCAGCAGACAATTCTTCTGGCAATAAGCCCTGCTACCTGGACAAAGGCAAGTCGGTGCCCACTTGTGCTTTGCACAATGGTGGCGCAATGTTCATTGTGCATGGCGCCACGATTGGAGTCTGCCGAATAGAATTCTCCGGGAGTATAAATGATCTTCTCAACAGTGCCGCTCACGGGGGCACGATTGACATGGACGTTAAAGACGTTCATGAAGATTGAAACCTTGTACACCTGGCCCAGAAGATATTGGCCATCAATGATCTTTTCAATCAGAATGACCTTTCCATCGGCAGGCGAGATCAACGCATCTTCGCTGATTGGGCCGATGCGTTCCGGGTCCCGGAAGAAACAAAGCACAAAAGTAGTAATCGCCAACGCCGCGAGAGCGAAAATATCATAGCCTAAAACAGCAATGATCAAGGTGACAAAGGCGCTGAAGGCAATGAAAGGATATCCTTCCTTGGCTATAGGGATCTGCGGAGATTTCATTTTTTGCTGGCTCTGGCCATGGCAATGGTGCCGGTACGCACGATTTCCTGAATGCCGATTGGTTTCAGAATATCAATGATAGCCTGAACCTTTGATGCGGATCCGGTTACCTCAACCGCATAGGATTTTGGACTGACATCCACTACCTTGCCCCGGAAGATGTCAATGACCCGTAGAACTTCAGCCCTGGTTTGGGCCTCTGCCTTGACTCGGATCAGGACCATTTCTCGCTCAACATACTCACTGTCACTGATGTCGGTAACCTTGATGACATCGATGAGCTTGTGCAGTTGTTTGGTGATCTGCTCAATTATGGACTCGTCGCCACGGGTGACCAAGGTCAGGCAGGAGATACTGGGTTCAAGGGTCTCCGCAACACTGAGGCTTTCGATATTAAAGCCGCGGCCGCTGAAGAGACCGGTAACCCGTGAAAGAACTCCCGGCTTATTTTGAAGAAGTACGGAAATTGTGTGTTTCATCTGTTTGTCCTGTGCAAAATATAGTTAGGAGGGAGCGGATAAATAACTGACCCTTCCCTGATTCTTTCAAGGTACCTTCCATGAGGCACTAGACCGGTAGCTAGACCAGAAGCATCTCGGTGGTGGCCTTTCCTGCCGGCACCATTGGGAATACGCATTCCTCTCTGGCAATAACAAAATCCATGATGACGGTATTGTCCGTGGCCAGGGCTTCTTTAATTACTGCTTCCACCTCACTTTTCTTGGTGGCCCGTAATCCGACTGCACCGTAGGCCTGAGCCAGCAGCACAAAATCAGGGGTAACCTCCATGACGGTTCCGGCGTAGCGTTTATTGTAGAAAAGTTCCTGCCACTGACGTACCATTCCCAGGTAGTTATTGTTGAGGATGGCAACCTTGACCGGACACTTATACTGTTTGGCCGTTGCCAGTTCCTGGATGTTCATCTGGATGGAGCCGTCTCCGGCCACATCAATAACTGTTTTTTCGGGGAATGCCATCTTGGCACCGATGGCAGCAGGAAGGCCATAGCCCATGGTGCCAAGGCCGCCTGATGTTGCCCACTGTCGTGGTTTGTTGAATTTGTAAAACTGGGCTGCCCACATCTGATTCTGGCCGACCTCGGTGGTGATGATAGCATCACCATGGGTGAGCTCGTCCAACTTCTCAATGACATACTGGGGCTTAATAATATCCCCCTCATCAAGGTAGCACATTGGATGTTTTTTCGTCCATTCGTTGATGGTTGCCAGCCATGGTTCATGGCTGGCTGACACCTGCTCCCGGTTAAAATCGCTGGAGTTGTTGAACCAGGCGTTCATGGCCGTGAGGGCATGTTTGCAGTCGGCGACAATGGGGATATCAACCTTGACATTTTTGCTGATTGAAGTGGGGTCAATGTCAATATGGATGATGGTTGCATGGGGGGCAAAGGCGTCAAGGCGGCCGGTTACCCGGTCATCAAAACGGGCGCCAACGGCGATCAGAAGGTCACTGTTGGCAACGGCCATGTTGGCGGTATAACTGCCATGCATGCCGAGCATGCCCATGGAGAGCGGGTCGCTTCCTGGGAAACCGCCAAGGCCCATCAGGGTCATGGTGACTGGAATGTTGAGTTTTCTGGCCAGCTCGGTCAGCTCTTCGCTGGCATTGGAAAGAATGACACCGCCGCCGACATAGAGTACTGGATTTTTAGCCTTCAAAATCTTTTTACATGCTTTCTCTATCTGCCCTGGATGCGGTTCATAGTTGGGCTGATAGTTCTGCATCCTGATTGGCTTTTTCTCGGGAAAGTCAACCATCTTGGCCACAACATCCTTAGGCAGATCGACCAGTACCGGGCCTGGACGACCGGTGCGGGCGATGTGGAAGGCCTCGCGCAAGGTTGCCACAAGATCTTTGGCGTCTTTTACCAGGTAGTTATGTTTGGTGCAGGGGCGGGTGATTCCGACGATATCGACTTCCTGAAAGGCATCATTGCCGATCAGGGGTGTGGGCACCTGTCCGGTGAGGATGACTAGAGGGATGGAATCCATATAGGCCGTGGCAATGGCGGTGACACCATTGGTAGCGCCCGGGCCGGAGGTGAGCAGGGCGACACCGACTTCACCGGTAACTCTGGCCAGGCCGTCAGCTGCATGGACGGCGCCTTGTTCATGCCGGACAAGAACATTCGTAATGTCAGAATCCATCAGGGCGTCAAAGAGATCAATGACCGCGCCACCGGGGAAACCAAAAATAGTTTTTATTCCTTCTTCCTGAAGGCATCGTATGATGGCCTGTGAGCCGCTAATTTTTTCCATGAAGCCTCTTCCTTTCATTTATTGAGGTTTTTCAGAAAAGTTGACAATCCTAAAAAAAGTCTCTGAGCTTGCCTGTCCTGATTTAAATAAAATACAACAAGTTGGTACCAAGTCTGGTCTCAACCGTAAATATTCTTTATGGTTCTTTTAAGATAAACGAAAAGCTGAATTCTTCAAGGTGTCTATATGCTAAAAAATATACTAAAAGAAGGAATATATATCGATAAGAGGACTTATGTCAAGAATGAAGGTTATTTATGAGAGAAATTCCTGGAATGTTTTTTGTCTCTTCAATGACTTGAATGAGGTGACTGCCTGCCTGACTGGCTGGTGGGGTGCTGTGGCAGGAAAAGATATGAAAAAGCCGCTTGACAAGGGAAGGTAGTCGAGTTTATTCTATTTTATTATTATCAATAAATATTTCCTATGCGGAGCCTCTAATCAATGCAAGCTTATTTTTCTCTTTTGCTGCTGCTACCATGCGCTTATCATCCTTTTCGGACCGTGGCGAAGATAGCGAAATTTTGATTGTTCGCAGATAACAGTAAAATCCAAAGGCCGCGGTTCAAAACCCCGGCCTTTTTTTTGTTTGCGGGTTTTGCAGGTCTTAAGACCATTTTAACAAAGGAGTTTGAAGGTCATGAATCCTGATGCAGTGAAAAAGTATCGCCCTTATCCCCGGTTTGATTTGCCAACCCGTACCTGGCCTGAAAAAACCATCACCAAGGCCCCTGCTTGGTGCAGTGTTGATCTGCGTGACGGCAATCAGGCCTTGGTTCAGCCCATGAATCTTGAGGAGAAACTGGAGCTTTTTCAACTGCTGGTGGATATCGGATTCAAGGAGGTTGAGATCGGTTTTCCCTCGGCATCGCAGGTGGAATTTGATTTTTCCCGGACCCTTATTGAGCGCGCCCTGATCCCCGAAGATGTGACCATTCAGATTCTGACCCCTGCCCGGGAGCATCTCATCAAGAGGAGCTTTGAGGCCTTGAAAGGGGCGAAACAGGCGGTGGTTCATCTCTACAATTCCACCTCCACCCTTCAGCGGCGTATCGTCTTTCAGAAGAACAGGGCGGAGATTGTCGCCCTTGCCATTGAAGGGGCGCAGATTATTCGGCAGGAAGCGGCACTCTCTCCTGAGACATCTTTCCGGTATGAATATTCTCCTGAAAGTTTCACTGGTACGGAGCTGGACTTTGCACTTGAAATCTGCGAGGCGGTCATGGGGGTATGGGAGCCGACCCCGGAGAATCCGGTGATCATTAACCTGCCCGCCACCGTTGAGATGGCGACGCCCAATGTCTATGCCGATCAGATCGAATGGTTCTGTGAGAATATGAAGCACCGGGATTGTGCTCTTATCAGTCTTCATGCTCACAATGATCGTGGATGCGCGGTTGCAGCGACTGAACTGGCGTTGATGGCCGGCGGTGATCGGGTGGAGGGAACCCTGTTTGGTAACGGGGAGCGCACCGGCAATGTCGATCTTATTACTCTGGCGTTGAATATGTTTACCCAGGGTATTGATCCGGGGCTGAATCTCCATGATATCAATCAGGTGATAAGCGTCTCGGAGCGGGTGACTCGGATCCCGGTACATGTCCGTCATCCCTATGCCGGCGAGCTGGTCTATACTGCCTTTTCCGGTTCCCATCAGGATGCTATTAACAAGGGAATGAATGCCTGTGATGCCTCGGCTGACGGTATCTGGGCTGTTCCTTATCTCCCAATTGATCCCAAGGATGTCGGCCGGAGCTATGAATCCATTATCCGGATTAATAGTCAGTCGGGCAAGGGTGGGGTTGCCTGGATCATGGACCGGGAATTTGGTTTCAAGATGCCCAAAGAGATGCATCCTGAATTTGGGGGGGTAATCCAGAAACTCACTGACCGCGATGGTCGGGAATTGCAGTTGGCCGAGGTCTGGGCTGCCTTTAAAGAGGAATATCTGACTGTTGTCCGCCCCTATGGTCTGACGAGCTTTAATGTCCTGAAGCGGCATGTGGATGCCGATGAAGAGAGCTCCTCAGCCGATGTCGAGGCTGTTATCAGTGTCAATGGTGAATCTCAAACCGTGTCGGCTATCGGCAACGGTCCGTTGGACGCCTTCTGTGAGGCCCTCAAACAGGGACTAGGTTGTGAATTTACCCTTTGCGGCTATCATGAACATGCCTTGACCAAGGGATCGAGCTCCAAGGCCGTTGCTTATATTGAAACGGAATATCCTGACGGCAGGAAAGTCTGGGGGGCAGGGGTAGATACGGATATCATTATCGCCTCGATCAAGGCGACCCTTTGCAGTTTGAACCGGGCTGCTCATCTCTCCTGATGAGCTGTCTAATATGTCAAAATTTTTAGAGGATATTTAAAAGGAATAAACATGAAGATGATCCATCTGGCCGAGTCCCGGGTCTTTGAAGAGAAAGGATTAAAGCGGTTTTTGCTCCATGATTCACCTTACTTCAGGATCTTGAATTTTAACCTGCAGGCGGGGCAGATCTTTCCGGTGCACCGTCATCCGGCGGACGGTCAGGTAAGTATTCAGGTTATTGAAGGCAGCGGTCAGTTTTTGGGAGAAAATGAGACAGCTCTACCCGCCGTGGCCGGAGATATTCTGGTCAGCGATATTAACGAGCCGCATGGGGTCAAGGCCGACACCGATATGCGAATCCTGGTCACCATTGCCCCTCCTTTTTGAAAGGAAAAGGTAATCCATGGCCGGTTCGTTGGTTGAAACAGGATTTCTTTATAACTGCAGACCTGCTTCTTTTAAAAAATTGTGAATTTCCGTGCGGCTGAGAAAGACGCCGCTCAGGATTTTATCGCCACTTTTCAGGGTGGGAATAAAGCGAATACCATCCTTCCATGCCCGCAGGGGGTTGGTGACAATATCCACTTCTTCAACGTGTATTTCAGGCTTGTTGTCGATTAACTCATACAGAGTTTTACGGGCCATATGGCACCGTGGGCAAAGGGCTGAACGGTAGAGAGTAATATCGATCATGAGGAACGTGCTCCTGGCTGCATGTTGAAGGTACCCGAAAAGAGGATGAATACCATTTGACATCGTTTGAACAGCAGGATACACCACAAGAAAGGAATTATTCAACATCCGTTTGTTTCATGATCTTTCATCTCAGGTAACTATGCCTCTTCCTTCATTGCTCACACTCATCAACGATTCCCGTTTTCTGGATCACGATACGGGTGGTGATCACCCCGAGATCCCGGCCCGGATTCAGTCTATTCTTGCGACCCTTGAGCAGAGTGATTGTTTTGCTCTTCTGGAACAGTTTGGGAGCCGTCCGGCAGAAAGACAATGGCTGATGGCGGCTCATGACGAGGGGTGGCTCTTTCGTTTTGAAGAGGCGGTCCTTTCGGGCAAGACCTTTATTGATCATCCTGATAACCAGATCGGTTATGATTCCTATGATGTGGCAACTCTAGCGGCTGGCGCCGGGCTTACCGCCATTGATCTGCTCGAACAGCAGCAGGCGCAACAGTGTTTTGCTCTGGTGCGTCCCCCAGGGCATCATGCCGAACGGATCAGACCTTTTGGCTTCTGTTTTTTTAATAACTGTGTGGTGGCGGCGCGCTACTGGCAGCAGCACTATGGTCGCAAGCGTGTAGTTGTTTTTGATTTTGATGCCCATCATGGCAACGGGATTCAGTCGGCCTTTGAACGGGAGGAGGATTCCTTGTATATCAGCATTCATGAACATCCCAGTTTTAGCTACCCTGGAACAGGCTATGCGGATGAAAAAGGGTTTGCTGCTGGTCGCGGTTCCATTCTTAACCTGCCGCTCTCTCCTGGTGCGGGCGATGCCCAAATTCTGGCGTTGCTTCCGGCGGTGGAAGAAAAGATTGCTCAGTGGCAGCCGGATGCCATGATTGTAGCGGCCGGATTTGACGGCCATCGAGCCGATGAGATGTCGGGCCTGCTGTACTCGACAGGGATGTTTGAAAAGATAGGAGAGAGTGTCCGCAGCTGGAGCAATCTTTACTGCCATGGAAGATTGCTTTCCATCCTTGAGGGTGGCTATGAGATGACGGTGCTGGGAGAGTCGGTTGAGGCGTATGTGCAGGGACTATTGGCCCGGTGATTTTTCATTGAATCAGATAAAATCCCGATAAAATTATTGAACTCTAACTTTTTCTGAATTGATGCCATGTATATTTCCAGATATATGATCCGAGAACCGTTGACGGCAACGCCTGACATGTCGCTTCCTGAGGCCAGACGTTTATTGAATGAAAATCATTTCCGTCATCTGCCGGTAGTGGATGAGCAGGGACAATTGGTGGGGATGATTACCGACCGTGACCTGCGTTCGGCTTATCCTTCATCAATGCTTTCTGAAAGTGAACGTCTGCAGGTTTATGAACGGGTGGAGAAAACGATGGTGGTGGATATCATGAGCACCGAGTGTCTTTCCCTGACCCCCGAATCGACCCTTGATGATGCCCTGCTCCTTTTTGATCGCGAGGGTGTGGGAGCATTGCCGGTCCTTGAAGATGGCCAGTTGGTTGGCATTTTTTCCAGCAGGGATCTGCTTACCGCCTATAAGGAGCTTTTCGGGGTTGGCGAGATAGGATCGGTACTGCTTGGTATTGATGACGACGGCCAGAGCGGCCTTATGACCCGGATAGTCACCTTGCTTGAACTTCATAATATCCCTTTTACCCGTCTGTTGCGCATTCACGATACTGAGCATGGTAACCGGATCTATCTCCGTTTAAACACCTGCAAGATTGCTTCAGTAATAGTTTTGCTGCGGGAGGCTGGAATTCATCCGGCCTTGTGATGGGGTTTGTCGATAGCTGCAGTCTGAAAACCTTTGTGCCCTCATTTTTGGAGTACAGGAGTTATTTCGCGCAGAGGCGCTGTGAAAAGACTGTCTTAAATTGACTGATTATGTGTTGAATATATTGTGAATAATAACTTTTTTAGGAGCTGATATGAGTCTTGATTCCCTTTTTTGCCCTGAATCGGTGGCAGTGATTGGCGCCTCCAGAACCCCGGGTAAGGTTGGTCATGATATTCTGGAAAATCTGGTACAGGACGGGTTCCCCGGGGTTATTGTTCCGGTGAATCCGGCAGTTGATACCCTGTTTGATCTGCCTTGTTATCCCTCCCTTACAGCTTGGGGTAAAGAGATTGATCTGACCGTGATTGTGGTGCCGCAGGCCAAGGTTATGGCGGCGATAGAAGATAGTATCAAGGCTAAAACCAAGGCCATCATTGTTATTACTGCCGGATTTCGGGAGACCGGACCGGAAGGGCTGGTCCATGAACAAAAGATAGCTGCACTCTGTCAGCGGCACAATGTTCGGGTGTTGGGGCCAAACTGTCTGGGACTGATCAATACGGAGGCCAGGCTCAATGCCTCCTTTGCCGGCCGGATGCCGAAACCCGGTGGAATCTCAGTTTTTTCCCAATCAGGGGCTTTGTGTACCGCCATGCTTGATCTGGCTGCGGGCAGACATTTGGGACTGGCCAAACTGATCAGTATCGGCAACAAGGCGGATATCTCTGAGGTTGACCTGCTCTCATATCTTGCCCATGATGAGCAGACCAAGGTGATTGTTGGTTATCTTGAAGATATTGCCACCGGCAATAATTTTGTCAAGGCGGCGGAAGAGGCCGCTACCCGGAAACCGGTGATTATCCTGAAATCAGGAACAACAGCTGCCGGTCTGAAGGCAGCTGCGTCGCATACAGGAGTTCTGGCCGGTGTTGATACCGCCTACGGTGCGGCCTTCAAACGCTCAGGTGTGGTGCGGGCCGATACCTTTGATGCTCTTTTTGATTATGCCACGGCCCTCTCCATGCAGCCGTTGCCCAAGGGAAACCGGATTCTTATCATCACCAATGCCGGCGGGCCTGGAACCATGGCTGCCGACGCGGTGGAAAAGGCCGGGATGGAGGTGGCGGAACTAGACCGCAATACGGCCACTGCGCTTCGGGCGCAACTGCCCCTGGCGGCAAGCGTCGGCAACCCGATTGACGTGCTGGGCGATGCTGATCCCAAGCGCTATGTGGCGGCCATCGAGGCGGCTCAGACCGATCCGTCCGTTGATGCTATCCTCGTAATCCTCACTCCTCAGGCCATGACCAGGCCTGCAGAAACGGCCATTGCCATTGCCCGGGCCTTGGACGGCTCCAAGCCGGTGGTGGCCTCGTTCATGGGGGGCAGGGACGTGATGCCGGGGCGTAAGGAACTCGCTGCTGCCGGACTTCCTGATTATGAATCGCCGGAACGGGCCGTCTCCGCCCTGAAGGGGATGGTGCAATACGCGGCCTGGAAACAGCGGCCGCCTCGTCTGGTGACCAGGTTCCGGGTGAATCGGAGGCGGGTGGAACGCATTATCAGTCGCCGTCAGCGCACCGGCATGCTCCAGTTGGGCGAGGTGAAAGGAAAAGATATCCTCGGGGCCTACGGGTTCCGGGTGCAGGATGGGGCTTTGGCCGGCAGCGCTGAGGAGGCCGTGGAAATTGCCGAGCGCATTGGTTATCCCGTGGCCATGAAGATCGTTTCTCCCAATATCGTCCATAAAAGTGATCTGGGCGGAGTGATGCTCAATATGGCCAATGGTGAGGCAGTCAGCGATGCCTACGATCTGATGATGTTGAAGATCCGCAAGCGGGTGCCGGATGCTTTGATTGAAGGGATTTATGTGGAACAGATGGCCAAGAAGGGCTTGGAGGTTATCATCGGCATGACTCGTGATCCCCAGTTCGGGCCTATGCTCATGTTTGGTTTGGGCGGTATTTTTGTTGAGGTGATGAAGGATGTAACCTTCCATCTGGCCCCGATCACTGAAGAGGAGGCCATCCAGATGCTGAAGGCCACCCGCTCTTATGCCATGCTTGAAGGCAAGCGGGGCCAGAAAGGGGTAGATATTACGGCTATTGCTTCCGGCCTGCAGCGGATCAGCCAGTTGACCACTGATTTTCCGCAGATTCTGGAGCTTGACATCAATCCGTTTATTGTTGGAGAGTTTGGTACCGAACCGGTGGTGGCCGACGCGCGTATGACCCTGGCTCCGTTGCCAGAGGAGGGAGAAAAACATGGAATATGATGTGAATTGGAAAGAGACCTACAAAGATATGATCATGACCCCGAAGAAGGCCATGGCCAATGTCCGCTCCGGCCATCGCGTCTTTCTGGGGACGGGCTGCGGTGAACCCACCGTGCTGGTACAGGCCATGACTGAGATGGCAGGCACTCTTTGCGATGTGGAGATTGTTGAGCTTTTGACCAAGGGCGATGCCCCTTATGCCGATCGGAAATATGCCGATTGCTTCAAGGTCAACTCCTTTTTTATCGGCCATAATGTCCGGGATGTGATTCAGGAGGGCCGGGGGGATTATACCCCTATCCTCATGTCGGACATCCCGGGTTTGTTGAACTCCGGACAGTTGCCCCTTGATGTGGCCTTGATCCAGGTGACTCCGCCGGATGCCCGCGGTAAGATGAGCCTGGGGGTGTCTGTTGATATTGTCAAGGCAGCTGCCGAGAACGCCTCGCTGGTGATTGCCCAGGTCAACCCGCAGATGCCATGGACGCGAGGTGACAGCCTGATTGATGTCGCTGATCTGGATATCCTGGTGCCGGCCGACGTGCCCCTCTTGGAGCGCGAATCGAAACCGGTACATAAGGTGAGCGCCCGGATTGCCGAACTGGTGGCTGCCTTGATCCCGAACGGCGCCACGGTTGAGTTTGGACTGGGCCGGGTTCCCGGGGTCGGCCGGGTTCCGCAGGCGGTAATGCACGCCCTGTACGACAAGCATGATCTGGGCATCCACACCGAACTGATTACCGATGAAATCCTTGACCTGATTGAGTCGGGGGCGGTGAGCGGGGCGCGCAAATCCACGGATCGGGGTAAAATCGTCACCAGTTTCTGCATGGGAACCAAGAAGCTTTACGATTTTATCAATGATAATCCCCTGTTTTCATTCCGGCCAACCGATTATGTCAATGACTCCACAGTGATTGGTAAACAGAACCAGATGGTTGCCATCAATATGGCACTCGAAATTGATCTCACCGGCCAGATCTGCTCTGATTCCGAAGAGGGAGTTTTCTATTCCGGGATCGGCGGCCAGGTCGATTTTAATCGCGGGGCGGCCAGATCGCCTGGCGGCCGGGCGATTATTGTCATGCCGGCCACCACCAAAGACGGCAAATCCCGTATTGTGGCCGCTCTGAGCAGCGGCTCCGGGGTGGTGATCACCCGGGGTACGGTTCACTATGTGGTCACCGAATACGGGGTGGCCTATCTGCATGGAAAATCGGTACAGGATCGCACCCTGGCGCTGGTCTCCATTGCCCATCCTGATCATCGGGAGTCGCTTTTGAAACAGGCCATTGAGGCTCGGTATCTGCGGCGGGAATTTGCCGATGTGGAAGGGAAATTTGTGGTCGCCTCCCTGGATTTGATGAAGACCAGCTCCCTGCTTGAAAATGGTACCCAGGTTAATTTTCGGCCCGTTCATCCCACCGATGAGCCGCTGATGCGGGATCTGCTTTATGATCTCTCCAAGGAGACCCTTTATTATCGGTTCATGAGTCATAACCAGCGATTCGGCCAGAAACAGATCCAGAATTTTGTCTATGTCGATCACCGCAAGGATGTGGCCATTGTCGGCACTCTGCCTGAAGCCTATGGTGAAGATATCATAGCTGTTGGCCGTTATTATCTGGATGAGCGCACCAATATGGCCGAGGTGGCCTTTATTGTCCGGGATGAGTGGCAGAACAAGGGGCTGGGCAGCTTTCTCTTCCGCCATCTGATGACCATTGCCACGGCTAGTGGTATCAGCGGATTTACGGCCGAGGTCCTGCGTGATAACAAGCGGATGCAGGCGATCTTCAACCATTCCGGGTACAAGGTCCAGAGCCGGGTGGAAGAAGGCGTGTGCAGTTTTAAGATTGAATTTTAGTAACTGGCCGACGGTAGACTGATCTCTCGCAGAGACGCAGGGACGCTGAGAACGACCAAAAAAAATCTTACAAAAAAAATAGTTTTTTTTTATTTTGAATAGTTACATGAATTTTTATTGTCAATTCAGGGCTTGAATTAAAAAATGCTCCCCGATATTTTCTCGAATGAGAAAATTCAGCACAAATAGCGGAATAGTCCACTCTCTCTGAGGGAGTGGGCTAGGGTGAAGGGGAAAGCCTGATTGTGAGCTTCTGCTGTTCCCTTCATCCGGCCTTCGGCCACCTTCTCCCTTGAGGTTATAAGCTGAAAACACCTCTTAAGCAGGGCTTTCTGTAAATATTAAAGCGTAAACACTCAGAAACCGGGGCAGTCCGGTTGTACCAATGATATGAAGAAGGAACAACAATCAGCCTGCTTACGCTGCGGCGTATGCTGTCAGAAAGGTGGCCCGGCTCTGCATGGTCAGGATCTGGCTTTGGTGAGCGGCGGATACTTGCCCATGGAAGATCTGATTACTATCCGGCGCGGGGAGTTGGCTTATAATCCTCTTTCCGGCACAATTGAACCGGTGCTTTCGGAGTTGGTAAAGATCCGGGGCACCAGTCAGGAGTGGTGCTGCTGTTATTATGAGCCGGCGAGCAAGGGTTGTTCCATTTATGGGAATCGGCCCTTGGCCTGCGGGGTATTGAAGTGCTGGCAGCCTGAGGAAACACTTGCCCTCGTTGGTAAGGATCTGCTCAGCCGCTTGGATATCCTGGATGATGATGACCCACTCCGGCCATTGGTGTTGGAGCATGAGCGATTGTGTCCCTGTCCTGATATGCGGGATGTTGAGAAAACACTGAGCGAACAGGCAGACAATATCTTGCAGTCACTCGAGGATAAGGTCAATACCGATCTCGCTTTTCGGGACAGGGTGGTGAAAAAATTTAACCCGCCTCTGTCCCTCGAGTTATTTCTCTTTGGTCGGCCACTTTTTCAACTGCTGCAAGCTTTTGGGGTAGCTGTTTCTGAATCTCCCCAAGGGCTGAAGTTGATAATGAGAAGAAAATTTATTAGATAATCAAGGCTTGGTTGCCGTTCAATAATAATATTTTGAGGGCGGATTATGGTGCATACACCCAGTGAATTAGACCAGAATCTGCGTCAAAAGGCTGAAGCAAAGCTCCGGGAAAGCCGGAGTGCGGTCGAAGAAAAAGTGTCAGTCGAAGAGGCGAAGCTCCTTTTCCATGAACTGCAGGTGCATCAGATAGAGCTGGAGATGCAGAATGAGGAGTTACGCCAAGCCCAGCATAAACTGGAAATCTCGCGGGCTTCTTACTTTGATCTCTACAATCTGGCCCCGGTGGGCTTTCTGACCCTCAATAACAAGGGACTTATTGTCCAGGCCAATCTCACCAGTGCCAACCTCCTTGGCGTTGCCAGAGGCGAGCTTGTCAATCGCTCGCTCTCCCACTTTATCTTCCCTGAAGATCAGGATATCTATTATCTTTTTAGTAAGGAGATCGCTCAGGCGGAAGGGCCTCATGTCTGTGAACTGAGAATGGTACGTGGGGATGGTTCCGTAATCTGGGTCAATCTTCAGGCGATGTCGGCACAGGAAATTGATGGTACGCCTGGATGTTGCCTGGTGATAAGTGATTGCAGCAGACAGAAACTTGCCGAGACCGAGGTGCGCACCAGTAAGGAACAATGGGAAAAATGGGAAGCAACCTTTAATGCCATTGAAGATGTCGTGACTTTGTATGATAAGGATATGCGGATCATCAAGGCCAATAAGGCAGCAGGTGATCTGTTCCAGGTGGCTCCGGCTGAACTTGTCGGTCGATATTGTTATGAGCTTTTTCGGGGGGCAAAAGAACTCTGTCTGGGTTGCCCGGATAATTGTACTGCTGTAACCCAGAAGCCTCAGCGGGCGGATATTTACCATGAAAAACTGGGAAAAACCTTTAATGTTGTATCCTATCCCCTTATTGAGGATACAACATTTGTCGGTTTTGTTTCTGTTGCCAGAGATATCACTGAACGACTGAAGCTGGAGGAACAACTCAAACAAGCCCGAAAGATGGAGGCCATTGGTGCTCTGGCTGGGGGTATTGCCCATGATTTCAAAAATATTCTGGTTCCGATTCTTGGCTATGCCGAACTGGCTGCGGACAGAATTTCCCAGGATGATCCCATGGCCTCAGATCTGCGGCATATTATCAAAGCTGCTCTGCGGGCCAAGGATATGATCTCACGGATACTCTCCTTCAGTAGTCAGGGGCCCAAAACCAAATATCCATTCCTGCCGCATCTGGTGGTGCTGGAGGCACTCAAACTTCTGCAGACCTCTCTGCCCTCCACCATTGAGGTCAAGACAGAGATTGACGCCGATTGCGGTACTATCCTGGCTGATCCAACTCAGCTCTATCAGATTGTCATGAATCTCTGTACCAATGCCTATCATGCCATGCTGGAGAAGGGTGGCATACTGAGGGTGAGCCTGGCAGGAGTGAGTCTTGACGAAGAAAAGAGCAAGCTCCTCAGCTCTGATTGTGTTTCCGGTGATTATATCGTCCTTGATGTTAGTGACACCGGAGTCGGCATGGAACGCAAGATCCTCGAACGGATTTTTGAACCCTATTTCAGTACCAAATCTGAAAAAGGGGAAGGCAGTGGCCTTGGCCTTTCCGTGGTTCATGGAATTGTCAAAGGGTATCAGGGGCAGATTACCGTGCAAAGTGAGCCTGGGGAAGGCACAAGCTTTGAGGTCTATATCCCCTGTGTTGATGAAGGATCATCCCGGAAACGAGCAGTGTGGGCTCTTTCCAAACCCACCGGTACGGAAAGCATACTGGTGGTGGATGATGAAGAGGATAACACCGACATGTTCCAAACGATGCTCACCGGCCTTGGTTACCAGGTAGTTGTGTTCAACAACAGTCTGGAGGCCCTGGACCTTTTTACTAAGGTGCCTACCGCTTTTGATCTGCTGCTGACCGATATGAGCATGCCCCACATGACCGGTCTTGAACTGAGTAAAAAGGTGCTTGCCATGCGGCCGGACCTGCCGATCATCCTCTGCAGCGGTTTCAGTGAGCTGGTCAACAAGGGACAGGTTCAGGCACTGGGCATTAAGGTGTACCTGGAGAAACCCGTTGCCGTCCGGCATCTGGCCATGGCAATACGTAAGGCGCTGGATGAAAAAAGAAACAATGAACAGTAAAGTCGTTGTGCAGTTTAAAAGACCTGTGATGGGACTTCTGGGAGCAGTCCTCTTTATCCTTTTTGTATTCTTTTTTTTCGTCATCTTTCTGTACGAAAAACATGCGAACGAAGATGAGGTGCGGAAGCAGCTCTCGAGTGTTGACTCTTTATTCTCCCACTATGCTGAGGTTGAGCAAGAGCTTCTGGGCACATTTCTGAAAACCATTGAAAACGACAAGGTGCTGCAGCAGGCATTTCTCTCCGGTTCGCGGGAGGAGCTGTTGAAGGCGGCCTCTCCTTTTTTCTCGCGTCTTTTGGCTGAGCACGACATCAGCCACTATTATTTTGTCAAGCCTGATCTGACCTGTTTCCTGCGGGTCCATAACCCTGGCCGTTATGGTGATCTTATTGACCGTTATACCATGCAACAGGCCGCTCTTTCCGTAAAACCATCCTACGGCATAGAACTGGGGAAATTCGGCACCTTCACCCTGAGGGTTGTCTATCCGTGGATTGTCAATAAGAAACTGATCGGCTATGTCGAGCTGGGGCGGGAAATAGACTATATTACTCCCGAATTAAAAAAGATTCTCGGGGTTGAGTTGTTTTTTCTGGTCAAAAAGGAGTTTCTCTCCCGTGAAGACTGGCAGGAAGGGCTGCGGATGAGCGGTCGAAGCGGCAGCTGGGATGAGCTGGCGGACTATGTCGTCATAGACAGGACGCTGCCGAGAATCCCGGAGAGATTCAAAAATAAAGGGGTGGTCTTTGCGGAACATAAAAGCATGCTGGATGTTCGTCTGGGAGGAAAAGAGTATCAGGGCGGCGCTGTTCCTCTGCTGGATGCCCGAGGACAGCATATGGGGGTGATTATTTCACTGACGGACTCTACGGCAAGACAGGCTGAACAGAAAAGGATTTTCCTTCTGCTTTCAGTCTGCGTCAGTCTGGGAGGAGCAGGGTACTTTTTCTTTTATATCTCCATGGGCCGTCTGGAGGCTGGCTTGAAAAAGGCATATGGTGGTCTCGAGGAAGAAATTGAACTGCGTAAAGGCATTGAAGGAAGATTACGTGATCATGAGGAGCAACTGGAACAGCAGGTGGCAGAGAGGACGGCTGAGCTCCGGGCCAGTAACGAGTCTCTTCTGGAGGAGATGAAGGAGAGACAAGAGTCAGAAAAAAAAGTGCAGCAGGCCAGGGATGAATGGGAAAAATCCTTTAATGCCATCGGGGATCTTATTACCATTCAGGATGTCGATATGACTGTTATCCGGGCCAACAGGGCTGCTGCTGAGTTTTTCGGGCAAGAGATGGGTCATATCCTCGGCAGAAAATGCTATGAAATTTTTCAGGGAGGAGCAAGCCCCTGCCCTGGTTGTCCGGTCCAGGAGAGCCGCCTTGACCGCGGAAACCATACGGAAATTATAAACCATGAGCGGCTGGGGAGAATCTTTACCGTGAATTCCGCCCCCGTCTTCGATGCAGATGGCAAACTGCAATATCTTGTTCATGTCGCCCAAGATATAACACAGCAGAAAAAACTGGAGGAGGATCTGCTCCAGGCCCAGAAAATGGAGGCCGTCGGCAACCTGGCCAGCGGCATAGCCCATGACTTCAACAATATCCTGGCAGCAATTCTGGGCTATTCTGCCTTGGCAAAACGTGATCTTCCGCCACATGCGGCGGCGCAGGAGGATATTGATCAGGTCATAGCCGCAGGACAAAGGGCCACTGCCCTTGTTCAGCAGATTCTCGACTTCAGCCGCAAGATAGAACAGACCGTGCAGCCGCTGCAACCGCATCTGATCGTGCAGGATGCCTTGCGACTGTTGCGCTCCACCCTGCCAAGCAGCGTTGAGATTCAGGAGGACATTGATCCTGCCAGCGGGACAATCCTGGCCGATTCGACCAGGATCCATCAGATTGTCATGAACCTCTGTACCAATGGCTTCCATGCCCTGAAGGATGAAAAAGGGATCTTGCTGGTCACGCTTTCCCGTCAGGAAAAGGCTGCAAAAGATTTACCAGCAGAGAGCACTGTCTCTCCAGGCCTTTTTGTTGTCCTCTCTGTCTGCGACACAGGACAGGGCATGGACGAGGAGACAGCGGCTCATATCTTTGAGCCCTATTTTACCACTAAAGAGAGGGGCTGTGGGACCGGGCTCGGCCTGGCTGTGGTTCATGGAATCGTTGAGGGATATAAAGGTCTGATCGAGGTGGAAAGCAAGCCGGGGCAGGGCTGCACCTTCCGTGTCTTTATCCCGGCCCTGGAAACGGAGCTCTCAGTTCCGGAAAGTGCTAAAGAGCAGGGACAGGATGCTCTGTCCACTGGCACGGAGCGGATTCTTATTATTGATGATGAACCCCTCCTGGTCAAGATAAACAAGAGGCTTCTAGAGGATTATGGCTATACGGTCACCGGGAGCACAGACAGCAGAGAGGCCCTGGAAAAGGTGTTGGCCGATCCGCAGCAGTTTGACCTTATCGTGACCGATCAGACCATGCCGGGTCTTTCCGGCTCTGAACTGGCCAAGGCCGTGCTCGAGGTCGCCCCGCACATGCCGATCATCATCTGCACCGGCCACAGTGCAGTTACCTCGAAAGAAGAGGCCATGGCCATGGGTATCAGGAAGTATCTCCATAAACCGGTACAGAAAGATGAGCTTGCCAGAACTGTGAGGATGGTCCTGGATGAACGAAAAAAATAATCAGGAGGTGGAAACTCACCCTTTCCCGAGATCGCCCCTATTTTGGAGAGCAGAACATTGCATCTCCCTTTTTCCCTGATGGTCAATACAGATAGGCCCGGATGCCCGGCATCCTCCGGGCCTGCCTGCCTGCTCAAGCTTCAGCTCGCTTTGCTTACCACTGGCTGCGTCCAATTACCTCGCCCCGAGTGGAAAGGGTTATCTGCTCCACCGGAACCGTCTTCCCGGCCTGTTCCATGGCCTGCTTGATGATACCGATCATGGAGGAACAGCAGGGGACTTCCATGATCAGGATGGTCAGGCTGTTGAGATTGCAGGTGGCAATGATCTCGGCAAAACGCTGGACATAGCTCTGGGCGTCGTCAAATTTGGGACAGCCCATCATTACCACCTTGCCGGTTAAAAAGTCTGTCTGAAAATTAGGAGCAGAGACCGCTGTGCAGTCGGCAGCAACTAACAGATCGGCATTCTGCAGGAAAGGGGCCGAAGGTGGAACCAGGCGAATCTGGACCGGCCAGTGACTGAGGGCGGAAGTGCCGCCAGTAACGGCCAATGTCGGTTTATTAGCTGATTGACAGTGTGTCTGCGGGGCAAAGTTCTGGAGCCTGGCCGATGGACAGCCGGAGGGTTTGGGGCTGGTCTTCGCGCTCTCCTGTTTCTTCTTATTGGCCAGGAATTCCTGCACGGCCTCTTCGCTGAAATCCTCGGCCTCACGTTCAATGATCTGCAGTGCGCCGGTGGGACAGGAACCAAGGCAGGCACCCAGACCGTCGCAGAGCTTGTCGGCTACCAGTCTGGCCTTGCCGTCAATGATCTGCAGTGATCCTTCTGCACAGTCCGGTACACAAAGGCCACAACCGTTGCAGAGCTTTTCGTCTATCAATATAATTTTGCGCATTATTTTCATTTTAATATTTTCCCGGATAAAAGGTTATGGATTAATCTCTTGTATGTGATCCTGTTTTGTATGATCCCATTATAGCAGAAATAATCCCTGTCACCTTGACTTGGGTCAAGCCTCTAATAAAAATAGCCCCCGATCTTATGGGGGCTATTAAAATGTTGTGATAGAAAATTCAGGTACGGGAAAAGTACTTGTTTTTTATTCTAACGGGGAGTGTTTGAACGTGTTGGTGATTATTTTATTTGTGCTTTACGCCGGGTCTTAATCTCTTCCACCGTTTTTATACCTGCTTCGGTCAGGCAGGTGTTTGCCGGATCTAAGGCGAGACCCAGGCTCATGTCGGCCAGGATACAGGCGTCATGGAAGATGGCGGCTGACTTTGCCTCTTCATCATTCATGGCAGGCTGCCGGGAGAGAAGCGCATTCACCTTCTTGATAAGGGTTTCTTCCGCCTTCAGTTCCGTCAGCAGAGCCAGAGGCTGGTCGATCTCTGTGAGCAGGGCGGCGGCGACAATGGAGGCCATGTTCCCGCCCTCTTCCTGGCAGAGTTTTTCGCCAAATTCCGCCCTTCTGCTGAACAGAATATATTTTTGCTCATTATCCAGTAATCGTTTCCGCACTGCAATTGCCAGCCGATCCTTGAACAGGTCAGCAAGTCCGGCCCGCAGATCGGACGGCAGTGCTCCCATGCACTGTTCGGCATAGGGACAGTAGGAGGCGCAGCCAAAATCGATCTTGGGATTTAGTGTCTTGTGTCCACACTGTTTACAGGTACGTTGACTGTCGTCCTTGAAAAATTCCAGAACATTTCCGCAGTGGGGGCAGGGGAGTTCAAAGACGGCCTCGCCGCTCCAGTATCGGCTATCCTGTCCAGGACATTGCATGATAAACCCTCCGGGCTGAATTATTCGCTCAGGACTACTTCTTTGAAGGCGTCAATACCAAAACGCTCCATGAAGCGTGCTGTTCGTGATTTATATTTGGCATTCTGTTGATAGACGGTCAGGCATTTTTGCACGAGATCGACAACTTGGTCGTCGGTCAGGGCTTCGGCTATGATGTCGCCAAGACGTGGATTGCCGCCGCCGTTGCCCCCAAAGACCAAGGTCCAGCCTTTTTTTGTGGCAAAGATGCCCACGTCGCGGACATAGGGTTCGGTGCAGGACATCCGGCAGCCGGAGATCCCGACCTTGACCTTGCCGGGCAGGGGTTCGGGAAAAGAAATCTGCTCAATCCTGGCGCCGAGTGCCAAGGAGTCGCTGGTACCGAATTTGCACCACTGCGAGCCGGGGCAGGCCTGGACGTAATGGACGCCGTTGACGGCCACCGGCCGGATCAGGGGGTGCAGTTCGGTCTTGAGCTTTTTCTGCTCTTCCTCATCCATGCCAAGAAGGGCCAAGCGTTGGGCCGAAGTGATCTTGGTCATGGGAACATCATATTTATTGATGATTGCAACAATTTCTTCCAGCTCTTTTGGCGAAAACAGACCCATGTTCAAACCAGGGACCACGCCGTATGTCTTTTGATTCATTGTAAATTCTCTCTTGTGTAAACAGGAAAAGCAGGACACGCTGATCTGAGCCGTGTCCTGCCGGGGGGAACCAATGGTTGCTATCTTAGCCCAGGATGGCCTTCAGATCAGCCTCGGGAGTGGAAACCGGTTTGACGTTGAAATTTTCCACCAATACGTTGAGGACATTGGGGGTGATGAAGGCCGGCAGCGAGGGTCCAAGATGGATGTTTTTGATTCCCAGGCTGAACAGGGTGAGAAGAATAACCACTGCCTTTTGCTCGTACCAGGAAAGAATCATGGAGAGGGGCAGATCATTGACTCCGCATTCAAAGGCGCCGGCCAGGGCCACCGCAATCTGGATGGCGGAGTAGGCGTCATTGCACTGACCAACATCAAGGAGACGGGGGATGCCGCCGATATCACCAAGTTTTTTGTCAAAGAAGCGGAACTTGCCACAGGCGAGCGTCAGGATCATGCAGTCGGTGGGGATCTGCTCGACGATCTCGGTGTAGTAGTTGCGTCCGGGTTTGGCACCATCACATCCACCTACCAGGAAGAAGTGACGGATGGCCTTGGATTTAACGGCCTCAATCACCTTGTCGGCCACGCCCAATACGGTGTTGCGGGCAAAGCCAACGAGGACGGAGTCATTGTCTACGGTATCGGTGAAGCCGGGCAGGGCCAAGGCACGGTTAATTACCGGGCTGAAGTCTTTGTCGTTGCCGATGTGGGCAACATCCGGCCAGCCGACCAGACCGGTGGTGAAGACATTGGCCTTGTAGGAGTCTTTTGGTTTCTGGATGCAGTTGGTGGTAAAGAGGATAGCCCCTGGAAATTCAGGCATCTCCTTTTGCTGATTCTGCCAAGCTGTGCCGAAATGGCCATAGAAATGGCTGTATTTCTTCAGCTCAGGATAGCCGTGGCAGGGCAGCATCTCGCCGTGGGTGTAGATGTTGATTCCCTTATCTTTGGTCTGCTCCAGGAGCATGGCCAGATCTTTGAGGTCATGACCGGTGACCAGGATACACTTGCCGGGGATATGACCAAGCGGTACCGGGGTGGGGACTGGATGACCGTAGGTGCCGGTATTACCGGCATCCAATAGTTCCATGGCCCGCAGGTTAACCTCGCCGCATTTGAGGGCCAGGGCCACCAGCTGGTTGAGGTCCAGGTCGCCGGTCAGTGCGGCCATGGCTTCATGAATGTAGGCGTAGACAGCATCATCTTCCTGGCCGAGGATGGCAGCATGGTCAGCATAGGCGGCAAGGCCGCGCAGTCCGTACATGGTGATCTGCTTGAGGGATTGCAGGTCTGGGTTGGCATCCAGGGTGTTGATGAAGTTCAGGGCGGCGCCCTGCTCTTCCAGTCCGGTCAGAGAGTCGGCCGGGGTAAAGGTGGCTGCGGCGGCGGTAAAATCAATCTTGCCGCCAGCAGCTTTTACTTCGGCTTTCAGGGTTTCCCGCAGAGCGACGATCTTATGGATCAGGACACCAAAACGGGCGGGGTCAAAATCGACATTGGTAAGACAGGAAAAAATTGCCTCACAGGTGAAACGATCGACAGCGTTATCTATCACTCCGACCTTACGCCCTGCGTCAGCCAGCAGGCAAAGGCCTTGGACTGCATGAGTAAGAAGATCTTCAAGGCCGGCTACAGGCTCAGTCTTACCACAGACACCGATGGTGGTGCAGGCGATTCCTTTAGCGGTTTGTTCACATTGATTGCAGTACATGGTTTGCTCCTTGGTTGGGGTGAATGAAAAAGTTCTCAATAAAGTATACGTTACATTTTGGGCATTGTGAAATTCTTATTACAAATATGTCGTTTATGTTTGATACTCTATCGTAGATCAGGAGATGTTTGTTTGATCTAGGTCAAGGAAAGAAACTTTTTTCTGGAAAGAAGTGATTTTTTTGGGGGGAGGAGAAAGGGATAGAAAGAAGATTGCCGTATCTGAGGTTAGTACGGCATGTCAGTGAAGCTGGAGGTAGTAGGAGGAGGATGAGGTCTATCGTGCCAGTTCGTCTCTCACCGCTCGGCCCAACCCTTCCATGGTGTAGGGTTTTGTGATGAACTCCCCGGCCCCAAGCGCTGTCGCCTCTTCCACATCGATGCTTCTGGCGTAGCCGCTGGTAATGACCGCCTTCTGGCCGGGATGGATGGCGATGATTTGTTTGTATGTCTCCCGGCCATTTATGCCTGGAGACATAAGCATGTCAAGAAGGATGAGATCCATCGGTTTTTCCCGGAGGAACTGCACTGCCTCTTCCCCTGAGCTCGTCGTTTCCACTGAGTAGCCAAACTGTTCCAGCATACGTGAGGCGATATCCCGCTGCTGAGGCTCATCATCCACGACCAGAATGGATTCACCCTTTCCCTGTAATGTGGCAAGATCCGTCTGCTCTTTCCTGGTTTCGGGCTCTCCGTCCGTTGAAACTGGAAAATAGAGGGCAAAGGAAGTCCCTTTCTCGCTGCTTTCCACATTGATTCCGCCGCCATGATCCTGAACGGTGCTCCACACCACAGAGAGTCCCAGGCCCGTACCGCTTCTGCCCATGACCTTCTTGGTGTAAAACGGCTCAAAAATATGCTCCAGATCGGCCTGCGCTATGCCGGAACCGGAATCGGTCACGAGCAGCAGCGCGTATTTCCCCGGCATTATCTTCAGGGTACTGCCTGAAGATTCATCAACGTCACAGATGCTGGTGGAAACATGGATGTTACCCGGTCCGACAATGGCCTCGGCCGCGTTGGTGATCAGGTTCATGATGCTCTTGCGGATATGCACCGGCGAACAGGAAACAGTACAGGGGGCGGGAGTTAACCTGGAGATGATCTGCACTTCTGGATGCAGGGCCTGCAGCATCATCCCTTCCGGGGATTCAAGATATTCGGTAACCAGAGTGTTGAGGTTGGCTGGTTTTTTGGTACTGGCCACTCCTCTGGCAATGGTAAGCAGGTCGGCCACAACTGCTGCGGCCCGGAGTCCGGCCTCGTGCATCAACTGCAGGGGCTTTTGCAGGTTACTGTCCTGAGGAAGTTGCCGGAGTACCAGCTCCGGGTAACCGACAATTCCGGAAAGGATATTGTTCAGATCGTGGGCCACCCCACCGGCCATGAGTCCAATGGCCTCCATCTTACTGGTTCGGGCTTGATGGTTATGCAAATCCTGCTCCACCCGTTGGAGCCGATTATAGCCGGTCTGATCGTTCAAGGTGATGATGATGGTATCATCGACCAAGGTGAAGGCCAGGATAACGTCTTTGAACGAGCCGTCTTTACAGACTATACTTCTTTCCTTGAAGGTGGCGCCTTCCCCGGTTTCTATGGCGGTGTGCAGTTTATTCTGCCAGTCCAGGAGGACTTCTTCCTGTGTTTTTTTATTGGGGAAAGTCCTGGCGAACCAGGTCCCAATAGTTGGCACATCTTCAAGGGTGTAGCCGTAGGTGTTTTGGCATTGACCGTTGATCAGTCTTGTCTGGCCGGCAGTGCCGACAATGATAATGGGGATGTGGGAACTGTCGATAAAGCGGGAAAAGATACGTTCCTGTTCCAGTAGTCTTTGTTCAGCCTGCAACCGCTGCCTGGATTCGCGGATAATGATACGGGAACGGAGCAGAAAAGCCCCTACGGCCATAACCGTACAGAACAGAGTGACCCACCATATGCCAAAAGCATTAATTGCCTGCAAAGCTTGTCGTTCCGGGGTCGCGACTACAACGGACCAGCGGGTCCCAGGAAGTTGAATCGGCGAATAGACGGCCTGCTTGCGGATGGTTTCGACTTGATTGTTTTTTATCCGGTCATAGTCGTATACTGCAGTTCCTTCATCTCCGGCCATCATCTTCCGGGCCATGAACAGCACAGAGGGAAACTGGGCAGAGGTCTCGTCTACTGTTTTGCCGATGTGACCAGGAACAGGACAGTAAAGTTCTACTCCCGCTGCGCTGATCAGCCAGGCGTACCCATCTGCTCCGATAATGATGTCCGCCAGATATCTTTTAGTAATCGTTTCGAAGGGAATCAGGATGGAGATGCAGCCGACGTACACCCCGCTGTCGAAAACAGGATAAGCAAAGGCCACGGTCCGATAGCCCTGAGCAGCCGTAAAGACCTCGCTTACCTGGGCCTGATGGGTCTGAATGATTCGCCGGTTATGCTCCTGACCGGATACATCCATGCCGAGAACTTTTGAATTGTCTGGAACGGTCGCAAGGATATGTCCGGAGGCGTCAATGCGGGTGACGGCGCTCACCGACCCTTGAGTAAAGCCATACATGTCCTCCAGGAGCTGTCTTCCCTGCCTGTCGATCCGGATAATGGAGTCCTGTTTGGCCAGATAGGCGAGGATGCTTCGATAATGGTGAAAATGTTCTTCGATCCCCTTTGCTGCCTGTCGAGCCAAAATAAGTTGCTGGGCGTTGAGCGCCTGGATGGTATTGTCACGGACTATCCGGTATGGAGGATAAAAGATGGCGGCTCCTGCCAGTAAAAGCAGGAGATAGAGGGCAACGGATTTAAGGTTGTTAGAGACTGTTTTGTTTGGCATGGTTGTCCGTCATGGAAGTGCGCGCCTTATTTTGTACCGGTGCTGCGCTGAAACAGTCGAGGTCTATTGATGATAAAAATATGATATCACATTTACTCCGGGATTGAGGAACATTATTTTGCTTTAAGCATGTTTGACTTGGCAGTTAAGAGCCTTAAACTTCATACGGGACAGTATGAAAAAGAAAAATGAATCGGATTCAGCAGGCAGCTGGTTAAGGTCTTTTCGCCCCTACTGCTGTTGCAGTGAGTCAGCTTATGGGGGTATGCTTTAGCCCTTGACACAGAGGATGACTTTTCATAGGAAAAGAGGATAGTGAGACGGTTGCACATTTAATATTCTGCTACGGTAGGTAGAAAATGTATAGAGGTGAAAGCTAAAATAGGAGGGGAAAATGTTTATCGATCTTTTACGAGCCAGAAGAAGTATTCGCCGGTTTCAGGATCAGCCGGTTGAAAAAGAGAAGAGAGATCTTTTGCTGGAGGCCATGCTGCGTTCACCCTCCTCACGTGGTTTGAACCCCTGGGAGTTTGTTGTGGTTACAGAGAAAGAAACACTGCTCCGGCTTTCGCATGCCAAGCCGCATGGTGCATCATTTCTGAAGAACGCACCCCTGGCCATTGTGGTCTGTGCCGATCCTGCAAAATGTGATGTGTGGGTGGAGGATTGCTCCATTAGCTCGATCCTTCTTCATCTGGCGGCAGCGGATCTTGGCCTTGGCAGTTGCTGGGTCCAGATACGGTTGCGGGAACATGACACCCGGCACACGGCTCAGGAATATGTGGCTGGAATCATTGGGCTGAAAGAAGGAATGGTGGTGGAGTCGATTATTGGTATCGGTTATCCGGCGGAACAATTGCCCGGTCATTCCCGCTCGTCTCTGCAGGATGAAAAGGTGAGTTTTGAGAAATATGGGCAGAAGAAATAGGTGGCTGTTCAGCGCGACTATTCAGTAAGTATCACCTTCTCTGTGATTGGGCATGAAATTACCATTTTTTCAAGTTTATCAAGGGTGTATGCCTGATCTTCCTTTAATTCAATATGTTCTGGCTCAACGGAGATCACGGAGTCGGCGATACTGGTGAAAGAGTTAAAGGCGTCTCCTGCCAACTCAAAATGTTTTCGGGTGAGAATGGCGAAATCGTTGCCGTAGGCCCTGAAGAGCAGGGCATGAGGATAGTGTGCCTGCAGTTCAATAGCGAAATCCTGGAAAACGTGATTTCCCTGTTCCCATCCCTCACGTTTATTGTATTCGATAACGTTGGTCAGATGGAGAATATGTAGACAGGTGTATTCGTGGAGTCCCTGATTGTTCTGCAGAAAGATTTTCAGGTAGTCTTCGTTGAACAGGCCGGTCAGTCTGTCATTAAAGAAATAAGAAAATCGTTTTTTTTCAATATCTGTACTTGGGCTCTGGGCGATGTCTACCGGGAGTGTTGTTTCTGTGAGAGCTTGAAGGGCCACGGCGACAACGTCAGGGTGAAATTGGATACCGCTGAGAGATGCCAGCTCAGCCAAGGCCTCCTTGATTTGTTTTCGTGGTTTGTAGATACGGTTGGTGGTCATGGCATCGAAGGCATCAGCCACAGTGAGGATGCGGGAGAGAAAGGGGATATCGTCGCCGTGCAGTCCGTCGGGATAGCCCTTGCCATCATGACGTTCATGGTGGTGGTAAATGATTTCGGCCAGATCTTTATACATGTCGTTATTGGAGAGCATCTCATAGCCGGCGGTGGCATGGAGCTTGATCAGCTCATAGTCCAGGCTGTTGAGCTTTCCTGGTTTGAGAAGAACGGAGTCCGGTGTGGCTATTTTGCCGATATCATGGAGGATGGCCGCTTTGTAGAGTTTTTCTATATCCTGCTCGTCAATGCCCATTGCCTGGGCTATTTTTTGACAATAGCCGGCCACACGCTCAGTATGACCGGCGGTGTAGGTATCCCGCTGCTCGATCATGTTGACAAAGGTGAAGATTGTCTCCTGATAATTGACCGTTCGCTCAAATGTCAGTTTGGCGACTTCGTCCCGGTGGCGAAAGGAGCTGATGGCGAAACCGAGATCCCCGGCAAGTTCTTCCAGCATGGCGATTTCTTCCTGCTCAAATCCCTTTCGCATCCAGGTATAAATTGTGAGTGTGCCCAAGGGCTTGGCTGATTGTCTGGCCCGTAAAGGCAGAGCGATGGCTGACTGGAATCCCTTTATCTCGGCCTGGTCCCGCCAGGGGGTCAGATCCTGGTCATGGTAGCGATCGCTGATTACGGTGGTGTCTTCCCGAATACATCTGGCCGTCGGACTTTTATAAAAGGGGAGCTTCTGGTCATTGACTGCATACGGGGGAGGAGCCAGGTATTTTTCAAAATCATCGGAGCTGTATATCTTATAAATTTTCTCCTGATCCAGTAGACCAATCCACGCGAATCCATAGTGTCCATGTTGGACAAAGAGCTCACAGGATTTTTTGAGCAGGACTTGCAGGGTGGGAGAGGTG
Organism: Desulfocapsa sp.; assembly: GCA_013792135.1. Lineage (GTDB taxonomy): Bacteria > Desulfobacterota > Desulfobulbia > Desulfobulbales > Desulfocapsaceae > UBA2270. The sequence goes on from VMSP01000170.1 coordinate 46,023, forward strand.
ATCAGTAATTTGTTGATATCGGCCACGGTCTGCAGGATGCCCTTGAGATAGAGCTGCTGATCGAGAAGGGTGTTGACCTTTTCCGTTCGTTTCGCCACCTTGCTTTCCAGGGTGATGTTCAGTCTGTCCACTTCCATTTTTTTCTTTTGCAGGATGCGATTGAGGAGCAGAACGTACCAGGCGGTGGCCAGAACCAGAAGGACAGCCAAGCCCAAGAGAGTGAATTGCCGCCAGTACCGGGAGAGAACATCCGTAAGGGAGAAATTACCATAGTCTTTGTAAGGGCCGATTTTCAGGTCAAAAAGACAGTCATGCACAGGTTGATAATTGAGGGGAATGGTCCATCCTGCCGAATGACTGGCCAGGGCTGCTGGGTCATTGCTTTCCATGGTCATCAGGGCACCGGCAACAAGACGGGAGAGCCTGTCTGGTGTCGATTTGATTGCCGCCATGGGCCATTCAGGGTAAAGGGCGGTGCTGAGGAGAAAGGGAAAGTCGTCTGCCGGCTGTTTATTTAAAATCTTTATCTGTTCCAGATGCATGGTTCCGTTTTCAGCCATGCGCTCAAGGGTGTCGGTGCGCACTGTTCCGGCATCAACGGTCCCGCTCAGGACAGCATGGACAACACCTTCATGGGTGCCGGCGTAGCGCAGAGAAGAAAAGTCGGTGTGCGGTTCGATGTCCTGCAGAAAAAACTCCCGCCAGGCGACAATCCACCCACCGAGCGAAAGCGGATCCACAGCCATGAAGGACTTTCCTTTGAGATCAGTGAAGGTATTGATGTCCTGGCGGTCAGCCTTGGTGAAGATAACACCGCCAAAAGTGGTGGTCTGTTGCTCAGGGAGATTCTGGTTGATCAGGGTGGCAAGGCGGCTGACTCCGTAGAGCTTTTCCAGCTCCACATAATAGGCCGGGTTGGTCAGTACGAAATCGATCTTGCCCTGTTTTACGGTCTCATGAATTTCTTTAAATCCCAAGGGGACAATAGTGAAATGGTAATCAGGGAGAGTGGCGGAGAGATAGTCAGCCGTTGCAGTCCATTTTTGTACCGCAATATCCTCTCCGCTTTTGGCAAGGACACCTATGGATATAGTTTGGGGGCCGGCCATCAGCAGGATTGGTTTGAACAGGAGAAACAATAATATGTAGATTGTTCTGGCGGTAATAGTCATTACTGTTTATGTAAAAAATGAGAAAATAAAATAACATATGGAAAATGTGGTCTATTAATGGTTCGGGTAAGGTGAGCCCTTATTTTTGCAGGAGGATCGTAATAGCGACAGTTCCGCAATAATATAGATTGGTTAAATCATACGAAGTGCGATTACAATTATCATGTAGTTTTGGATCCGAAATGGCATCGGAATGCATTTACAACTATATTGCCCCTATCATATTGTTCGTAAGTGGACTGGAAATTATCATTTTTTCAAGTTTATCAATGGTATAGGTTGTGTCTTTGAGTAAATCAACATGCTGGGATTCAACAGTGATTTCTGAGTTTGCTATACTGATAAAGGAATCGAAGGTACTATCTTCCATAACAAAATGTTTTCTGTTGAGAATGGAAAAATCATTTCCGTAGGCCCGGAAAATCAGGGCGTCAGGGTAATATTCCTGCAACTCGGCAGCGAATTTCTGGATGAGTTGATTTCCTTGTTCCCATCCTTGTCGTTTATTGTATTCCAGAATATTCTGCAGATGCAGTATATGAATACATGAATATTCCTTGAGGTTCTGGTTATTCTGCAAGAATATTCTCAGGTAATCTTCATTGTACAGTCCGGTTAATTTGTCATTAAAAAAGTAAGAAAAGCGTTTCTTTTCAATATCGGTGCTTGGTGTCTGGGTAACTGCTACAGGGCTCTGTGTATCTTTAAGTGCTTTGATGGCCGCAGTGACAACTTCCGGGTGAAACTGACTGCCGCTGAGGGATTCAAGCTCGGCCAAGGCTTCCGGGATGGTTTTCCGCGCTTTATAGATACGGTTTGTGGTCATGGCGTCGAAGGAGTCGGCAACAGTTAATATTCTGGAAAGAAAAGGGATGTCATTGCCATGCAACCCGTCAGGATAGCCTGTTCCATCATAGCGTTCATGGTGATGGAGAATAATATCGGCCAAATCTCTGTAAGTATCAATATTGGCAAGCATTTCATAGCCGGCAGAGGCGTGGAGTTTGATCAGGGCGTAATCCAGGCTGTTGAGTTTGCCCGGTTTGAGAAGAATTGAATCCGGCGTGGCTATCTTTCCGATATCATGGAGGGTTGCAGCCTTGTAGAGCTTTTCTGCTTCCTGGTCTGCAACTCCCATTTCTATGGCTATCTGCTGGCAATATTTGGCTACACGTGCGGTATGGCCCGCGGTATAAGTGTCCCGTTGCTCAATCATGTAAACAAAAGAAAGAATCGTTTCTTTATAATTGGTTGTTCGTTCGGTCATAAGTCTGACCACTTCCTCTTTGTGTCGAAAGGAACTGATAGCAAAACCAAGATCTCCGGCGAGTTCTTCAAGCATGTCAATTTCTTGCTGTTCAAATCCATCACGATGCCAGGTATAGATGGTGAGTGCGCCTAGTGGTTCTGTTGTTTCTTTGTTTCGTAGAGGGAGAGCTATGACAGATTGAAATCCTGTTACCTTATTCTGTTCCCGCCAGGGAGTAAGGTCCAGGCAGTTATGACGGTGGTCGTTGATTACCGTGGTATTTTCCCGGACACATCTGGCTGTCGGGCTTTGATAAAATGGTGATTCCGGGACATTGATCGCATATGGAGGGTCGGCCAAGTATCTTTCGATATCGTCAGAACTGTATATCGTCAAAAATTGTTCCTGATCCCGCAGGCCAATCCAGCAGAAACCATAGTGGCCATGATGAATGAATCGATCGCATGATTGTTTGAGCAGGATTTCCAGGTTAGGAGAGGTGATCAGGAGTTTGTTGATATCGGCTACGGTCTGGAGGATACCTTTGAGATAGATCTGCTGATCGAGGAGGGTGCGGATTTTTTCTGTCCGCCCGGCCACTTTGGTTTCAAGAGTGATGTTCAGTCTGTCTACTTCCAGTTTTTTCTTCTTCAGGATTCGATTCAAAAGAAAGCTGTACCATGAAGCGGCTATGACCATGACGGCGGACAGGCCCAAGATGGTCAATTGCCGCCAATAGCGTGAGAGGACATCCTTAAGGGAAAATTTGCCAAAGTCTTTATAGGGGCCAATCTTCAGTTCAAAAAGACACTCATGTACGGATTGATAATTGAGGGGGATGGTCCATCCTGCTGATTGACTGGCCAGTGAAGCTGGATGGTCGCTACTCAAGGCCATCAAGGCGCCGGCAACCAGACGGGAAAGTTTGTCTGGTGTACTTTTGGTTGCGGCCATGGGCCACTCCGGATAGAGCGAGGTGCTGAGCAGAAAAGGAAAGTCGCATTCGGTCTGCGGATGAAGAACCTTTATCTGGTCCAGGCGGATAGATCCGTCCGCCGCCATCCGTTCAAGGAAGTCGGTGCCAACTGACCCGGCGTCAACCGTACCAGCAAGAACGGCATGAACAACAGCTTCATGGGTACCGGCAAAACTCAGGGATGAAAAGTCGGTGAGCGGATCAATGTTTTTTCGGAAAAACTCTCGCCAGGCCACGATCCAGCCACCGAAAGCAAGCTGGTCTACTGCCATAAACGACCTTCCTTTAAGGTCGTAAAGAAGGTTGATGTCCCAGCGGGCGGCTTTAGTGAAAATCACACCGCCAAGAGTGCTAGTCTGTTGGCCGGGGAGATTTTGGTTAATCAGGGTGCAAATTCGGATAACATTGTAAAGCTTTTCCAGTTCCACATAAAAAGCGGGATTGGCCAGAACAAAATCGATCCTGCCTAGTTGGACTGCCTTATGAATTTCTTTATAACCTAAAGGGATTATGGTGAAATGGTAATCAGGAAGGGAGGTGGAAAGATAGTCAGCCGTTGCGGACCATTTTTTTACGACAAGCTCCTCTTCACTGTTGGCAAGGACGCCTATGGATATGGTTTGGGAATCAGCTGACAGCAGTTGCGGCTGGAAGAGGATAAACAATAATAAACAGGTCATCCGGACGATTACAATCATGGCCTTCCTGGGATATGTGATAGGACGAGAAGAGAGCAAGGTCTCAAGCTTGATCACCATAATCTAATCTCAAGATACTTATATGTAAAGGTATCTTTATTCCCTTTTTTAATCAAGGTGGAATCAGTGATCAGTATAGATCAGCCTCGATGAACAGGCAGGTGTTTTTTCCCGGGATGAAGGATGCGAGCTCGTAGTCGCTGAACTGCTGATAAATTCTGAATCCTGAATCGTGGAGAAATGCCTGCCATTTTTCCACGGTAAAAGCTGCAAGGTGCAAAGTGTGGCTCAGGTCTTCATTGGCCACCCCTGGTTGCCGGAGACGGACCCGATATCGCTCTTCGAGGGTGAGTTGCTCATTAGAGTAGCCGCGGCGGATTTCTTTAATGACCTTGCCGCCATCTGGTTGATCAAAGATCTGGAACTGAAAGAGCTTTTTAGAGCCCAAGTTCAGAGTGGTCAGGTCAGGGATAAAGAGTTGCAGGAGCAGTTTGCCATCCTGTTTGAAAACAGTCCTGATCTGTTGCAGGCACTTTTTTATCCTATCTGCGGTTACAAGGAGATTCAGCGTATGATAGGGAATTATCACAGTGTCGAATTGCCGAGATAGAGCCAGTTCGGTCATATCCATGCATACATAGGAGATGTTTGTTGGCCCGGCTTTGAGCTTGGCCAGGTGCAGCATGGAAAGGGAGAGGTCAATGGCGGTGATATCAGCCCCGGTTGCTGCCAGTTGTCGGCACAGGCGGCCGGTTCCGCAGCCAATCTCGAGGACGGTGCCGGGTACCTTGATTCTTTCCTGGTAGAAGGTGAGATCATCATTAAAATCTGCCATTTCCATGTCGTAAAACTGACAGTATCGTTCACTGCCCAGGGGCAGGAAAACCTCATCCGGCTCCTTATGAGTGGCAAAGATATCGGCTGTCATTTTCTGGTGTTATCTGAACATATCTGGTTCCCATGCAGCAAGAGAACCAGATACGGTCACGTCCTGGAATTTATTTTGCTTTCAGCAGGTCGCGGATCTCGGTAAGCAGCAGTTCTTCCTTGGTGGGTACGGGTTCGGCTGGAGGTTCTACTTTGGCAGCTTCCTTACGTTTCAGGGAATTTATTCCTTTGATCATCATGAAGATGGCAAAGGCGATGATGGTAAAATCAACGGCTGTCTGGACAAACTTACCATAGGAGATAACGACCGCTTCGGTGCCCTCTGATGCCGCCTGGAGAGTGATGGCGAGTTTGCTGAAATCTATACCGCCAATGAGAAGACCAATCGGCGGCATGATAACATCGCTCACAATGGAAGAGACGACTTTGCCAAAGGCTGCCCCGATAATAATACCAACAGCCATGTCGATAACGTTTCCTTTTACTGCAAACTCTTTGAATTCTTTGAGTAGACTCATTTTTAATTCTCCATGGATTGAGATGAAAAAAATCGCCTGCCTGTCCAGAGTAAACCAGTAGGCCCATTGTTTTTCTGCAGAACTGATTGGTTTTTAAGGGGGAGATCTCAGTGGTTTCGTTTGTTCACCTTTTGCAGATAAAGAATTATATCAAAATGCAGGAAGATTTTGCAAGGATGAATTCTTTTGGGCATGGAGGACCACTCGGTGTCGTTTATGGGAGCGACCCTCTGCGGAGATGATGTCCATTTGTTTTCCGTATCGCTCCTGGATGATCTTATAGCAGATTTTTTAACGCCTCCTCTATCTTCGGAAAACTATATGGATAGTCGGCCTGTTGCAGGACTTCCGGTATTGCACGCTGAGAACCCAACAATACATCGGCAAATTCACCTAATACGATCTTGAGGGCAAAGCCGGGTACAGGTAGAAAAGCTGGCCGATGTAAAACTGTCGCCAGGGCATGGGTAAATTCCCGGTTGCTTACCGGGTATGGAGCCACTGCATTGACTGGGCCACGCAGGCTTGTATTATCTTTTGCATAGAGCATGATTCTTGTCAGGTCATCAATATGAATCCAGGACATATATTGGCGGCCACTTCCCAGCCTGCCTCCCAATCCGAATTTAAAAGGAAGCAGCATTTGCGCTAATGCCCCTCCGTTATCGCCTAAAACAACACCTGTACGGATCGTAACAACCCGGACACCATACTCTTCCGCGCGCAGTGCCTCTTTTTCCCAGTCCCTGCAGACCTTGGCAAGAAAATCATCTCCGGATGCAGAGCGTTCAGTGAGCATCTCGTCCTTTCGTGAACCGTAATAGCCGACGGCAGAAGAAGAGATCAGGGTTGTCGGCCTGTTTTTCGATTTAGCAATGAGGTCGACAAGGTGCCGGGTTCCTTCAACCCGGCTGGTCCGTATTCGGTTTTTCTTTTCCGTATTCCAGCGGCCGTGAAAGATCGATTCACCGGCCAAGTGGTATATCGTATCCACACCATCAAGAAAAGACGGGTCTGCGTTCTGTGAACCATCCCACTTCCTGACCTCGTTGTCGGCAAAGAGGTGTTTGATTTTTGCTGTATTACGTCCGGCAATAATCGGCTGGGATAATTTGTTTGCAAGATGTTGACCAACAAAACCTGTCCCACCAGTGATCAGTGTTTTCATGATGTTTCCTCCAGAGAAATGACATGATTGGAATTCTTTCGTTTCTTGATGCTGCCAACTATGAGGATTTAATAAGAGTGAACATGCACAACTACATGAAAAATGGGGATTTATTCATAGTTCCTTTTTGTTGGTATTATCCTGAGCTCTGCATGTTAACGCGTTGTAAATAATCAGAGATGTCAAATTTTCGCTTACAGCCATTTTTGTTCATATACCGTATTTTCCCAAAGACTTCTCGTTCCTGCCAGGCCCGGTCGTGTACTCCGCCGATGCTCCAGGCAATGCCGGCATAGCCGTTGGGGTCACGTCCATCCAGAGAATATCTGTCGTTGAGATAAATGGCATTGATCATGGCCTCTTCCGCTGAGGCGGACCATTCCAGAATCTTTTTGGCCCAGTACATACGCAGGTAGCCATGCAGCTTTCCCCGTCCTGCCAGCTCATGCTGGCAGCCGTTCCAGAGTTCATCTTCGGTGGCTGCATTTTCCAGGGTCTGGAGGTCGGCAATATAGAAGCGCAGATCTTTATGATGCGCGGTGAGGGTTTTCCGAGCCCAGTCGGGAAAGGCACTGGTGCGGTCATACTCAGCCGTGTAATAGCAATAATTGTCCGACAGCTCCCGGCGAATGATCAGCTCTTCAAGATACGTATCTTTGGCCTGTTGATTAGCGTCACTCTGCCATATATCCCAGGCAACCCGCTGGGGGGCAAGCTGGCCGAAGTGAAAATAGGGTGACAGGTTGGACTGGCCATCAAGGCAGGGATTGTTGCGATCTCCGGGGTAGGATTGCAGGCGGTGTGTGACAAAATCAGCAAAGGTCTGCCTGGCTGCCTGTTCTCCAGGTTTCAGCCAGGTCACTTCTTCAACAGATTGATCCTTGATCCGGCTCAGTAATGCATGGATATCGAGCTGTTCACTGTCATGATGCGCAGTGTTATAGGGGTGGTCTGCAAGTTCAGGAAAATCGGTGAGAAAACGGGGCAGCAGTTTTTGTATCTTTGGCCGGATGGTGTAAGCTGCATATTCCCGCTTGTCCGAAGCCAGCCAGCAAGGGACGATGTTGTGGGCGTCCACTTCATAGACGGGGAAATTGCATTGGTGGATAATATTTTTCTTCCATTGTTGTTTTATTTGCAGAGGATCAAAATCCATGACCAGCAGGGCAGGGTCCTTTTTTTTGAGAAAGGCCGGCAGAGTTTGGGGCGGATCACCCTGAAGAAGGAAAAATGGAATTCCGTGGTCAGCAAGGCGTGCCTGCAGCTCGTATAACCCTCGGATGAGAAAGCCGAAATGGCGCAGATTAGCAGAGGGGTAGTCCAGGTCGAGACAGAAAATGACGATCAGAGGGCGCTGCAGTACCATGGCCCGTTCCTGAGCAAAAAGCAGGGCCCAGTTGTCATGAGATCTTTGATCCCTGCTCATCCAATAGATGACCGGCCCTTCACCTTTACTGCCGTTTTGCACTAGACGGCCACGCTCCTGGTCAACGATGTATTTGAATAACATGGGAAAGGGCTCTCAATAAAAGATTAGCGACTGGAAGCCGGGTGGATGCCGTTCGATAACAGGGCGACGGGGAGCAGTGGTTGCTTGTCGCCTGTCTGTCATAGGAGCTCTCTGCCTCGACCACTGTCGGAGAGGTCACTGAGCTGTGCGGGGAATGGCTGAAGGAGAACCTGTCCCAGTAAGTATTCATGGTTAAAGCGGATGGCCTGAGCCTCGATGAGCCGGGTCACTACCTGTAAAGAAACCCGTTCATCCCGATACTCCTCAATCGCATTGATGATAAAATGCTTTTCTCTGGAAGAGAGATCTTCGGAAACCCAGCCCAGGGCATGGTAGAGGGTATTGATCATGGCCTTGCTGAGAAAAGGTTTCAACAGTATTTGTCCCAGTTCCTGCTCGTATTGGTGAAAGACCTCCTTGGCTGGTAGACGTTCATGGTTGGCGACAATTTTACCGCAGAGACGAAAACGTTTCTGGTTGTAGGCGAGAAAAAGCAGTTTGTGTCTGGCATGATAGTCTACCAGGTCAGCCATCCTGGGGGTGACGGCGATGGTGCGGAAACGTGTCCAGGCAAAAAGCTTGATCAGGAAGTGTTCACGGAGGCTGCGGTTGGTCAGGCGCTGTTCATCTTCAACAGCCTTGTGGCCGAGCCCTTCAAGGATCAGTGTCCCGAAGATGCCACTGCCTCGCTGCAGGAATTGGGGTTTGTCTGTCCCGTTGTAGATTTTGGCGTCCTGCAGAGCGCATGAGGGAGATTTCGTTTTGAGGATTGCTCCATCAAGGTTGGTTATATCCTGAGCCAGGAAAACAGCCGCCTTTTGCAGGGCATTGGTGACACATCGTGATTCTGCCGGTTGCCATACTTCAATCTTATTATCCTGCAGGCAGAGACGGATGGGAGGACGGGGAACTCCCAGTCCTGCCTCTATTTCCGGGCAGACATCAATAAAATCAACATGGTTTAGAAGTTGGGCAACAATTCTGGAATGAAGTTGCTGGCCATCGTATCGGCAGGCTGCAAAACCGAGACAGCGGCTGACAAGAACCTTTGGTCTGGGAAATGGGTGCTCCATGCGTACGTCTCCTAAAATAATGGCAGGTGATATGCTGCTAAGCCGGTTCTGAGAAACAGCAGGCTCCAGAGCAGGGTCCTGATCCAGTTGGTAACAACCAGTCGGTTGATGGTCGATAAGACCTTGCCGTGATTCTGGAGCTGTCTGTGGCAGGGCACTGAAAGACTGAATGTGGCCAGCCAGATTAGGACAATGGGTACAATGCGCCAACAGCGGACCTCATCATGATAGAGGAAGATTCCCTCAATTCCTGCCTGGATCAGCATGAGCGGACTGACGATCAGACCCATGAGAAAGGTGTAACGGCCATGCCACTGGATGAAATATTCCTCATTCGTGTAGCGGAAAGAAGGGTAGATGATGAGTTGTACGAGCCAGATCAAAATAAAGAGTCCGCTGTCAACAATGATCTGTATTTCAGTCAGTCCATTCATGCAATTTTTCTCTTATGCGCGGCAGCGACTCAGTGTCCCGATAAAGGGGGACTCATTCATCTTGCGTGGAGTTGGGGGCGGAATGTTACCATAGATATGCACTTACCTGCTTTCCCAGTATTTCCCACAGAAACACCCGTCTGGCAGGAGACTGGGCCACACCATAGCATACATGTAATGGCAATAAGTGCTCTTCTCTGGGGTGACAAAATCGTGCAGCCGGTGCACTTTCCCAATGAATCAGCCTCTGTTCCCGTTCGTTTTCATTGAGTGCATGGCTGCAACATGTCTCGATCAACCACTGCTCAAAAGATTCATTCTTTGAATCTGTTGCCTCTGTCGACGGTGAAAAAAACGCTTTCAGGTTGTGGAATGAGAAACCGGAACCTATGATAAGTATTTTCTCTTCTTGTAACCCGGCCAGGGCCTTGCCGATCTGGATATGTTTAGCAGGATCCAGATTATTGACCAGAGACAACTGGACACATGGAATATCTGCAGCTGGGTACATGATTTTCAGTGGAACAAAAACGCCATGGTCAAAACCCCTTTCCTCCGTCAGATCCGCTTCAATTCCGTATTTGTTCAGGATGTTGCAGATCTTCCGGGCCAGTGCAGGCTTTCCCGGTACAGGATATTGAATTTCATAGGATTCTTGTGGGAATCCAGAGTAATCGTAGAGCAGTGCAGGATTCGCCCCACTGGTAATGGTTGCCTGATATGTTTCCCAATGGGCGCTGATAAGGATAATAGCCGAAGGTCTGTCCACAAGGGTTACAATTTTTTGAAGACCGGCGATCATCTCTTTGTGAGAGGGCTCTCCCAATAATGGCAAGGGGCCTCCCCCATGAGAAATATATAAAATAGAAGGTGCTGATACATTTGGCTTATCAGGCATTCTGTACTCCTTTCCTTTCAATCAATGGCTATTTCTTCGCCGCCAATGAGGCTGAGTATTTTATTTACTTTGAACCGAACAAGAAACTTTTCACCCTGCAATCTGTCATCTTCAGGGCTGAGATGACGTCTGGTCAGGGAGGCGATCAGCTCCGGGTCGGTGCTCTCATCCAGCTTGGAAAGAAAAAGACGAACTCCGCTGTACCCGTTTCCATCCTTAATAAAGAGATAGTTGGCATGCTTGTTTTTTTCCAGGTTCTTATGGGTCAGGCGGTCACGCATTACAAAGGCGATTTCATCTTTCCCCTGGACATGCGGCCTGGAATAAATTGCGGTGTCTACTACGCCATTTTCATCACTGGTGGCCATGACCCCGATGCCCTTCATTTCAGTGAAATAACTATTCAGATTCATCTTGTTTGTTCTCCTTGCAATTATTGTTGTGGTACTTAATTATCAGAGAGACAGCTCTGACAATCTCCAATTCTCATCTTTACTTTGATTATAAGCTTTGATATTGAAGATATCAATGGTGGTTAAATTTGGGATAAATGATAGGGAAAACTATCATTAGGTGGTGAAGGATGAAGAGTAGTATGTATGAGATTATTGTCGATTCTCTTTCTGCCCATGTTGCGGTGCTTGATGACAGGGGAGTGATCATTCAAACCAATCGTGCCTGGCAAGAGTATGCTGTCCACAACGGGATGGTAGAATACCCGGATTCCATCGGAGTGAGTTATCTTGCTATCTGTGAGGCGGCGAGCGCGAGTGGTGAGTTGGAAGGTGAACTTGTTGCTGCTGGCATAGAAAAGATATTGGCTGGAGATCTCAGGGAATTTGTCATCCAGTATCCCTGTCATTCCCCGACAAGACGTCAATGGTTCAATCTCCGGGTTCTTACTTATCTTTCGGAACTGGAACATCGGGTTCTTGTTGTGCATGAGGATATAACTTCCATAATTCTAGCTCAGGAAGAGCTGCGACAGAAAAAAGATGAACTGCGGCAGAAGAGTGAGGAGCTGGAGGAGATGAACATTGCCCTCAAGGTACTGCTTGAACACCGCGAGCGGGGTCTGGAGGAGTTGGAGCAACGGATAGTCGGCAATATTCGCGAACTGGTACTGCCTTATACAGAGAAGCTGGGAAACAGTTTAAAGGGACACCGGGAACGGACTCTGATTGATATCGTCGAGACCAATCTCAATACTATCATCACTCCTTTTTTACATCGACTTTCCTCACTTAATCTTCTGCTGACACCGCAAGAGGTTGAGGTGGCGACTCTGATTCGTCCAGGAAAGAGCAGCAAGGAGATTGCTGATGTGCTCGGTGTGTCCGTGAGTACTGTCAGCTTCCACCGTAAGAATCTGCGCCGCAAGCTGGGCCTGGAGGACCGATCGATGAATCTGCGCACCTATCTGTTTTCCTTGAAATGAGTATATTGGCAGGGGCGTCCTCCTCTTCGCTCATGATTTTGCCAAGATGAGATGATAAGGGAATACTGATCATGAGAGTGATGATGAGAGGCTGTTTTTGTCGTTGACTTGTGCTGGCTTTTTCAGTAATTCTTGTTAAGAAAATTTCAGATGCTCATAACAGAGCTTAAAAGGGAACCCGGTGACAATCCGGGACGGGCCCGCCGCTGTGACCGGGGACGACCGTTGCATTCAAGCCACTGACCGTATTTAATTTTTTTTGGTTGGGAAGGCGCAACAGGGAGGACGATCCGGGAGTCAGAAGACCTGTCTGAAATCAAGAAGGATGTCTCCGAGGACAAGGGGCATACCTGTGTCATCTGTGGATAAAACAAGGCAATCCCCGGATCAATATATATTGGTCCGGGGATTTTTTTTGCTTTTTTACTGGCCTGCCCCCGGACTGCTTTTCTTGAAGGAGAGAAGAAATGAAAAAGCGGTATCCTCGGCAATGTTTTTGTTTAGTACTTTGTAGTTTGTTTTTCTCTGATGTTAGTGGCGTGCTGGCCGTTGAAGGTGGGCAACCACCGATTGATTTTGCAGCCGATGTGATGGCTGTTTCCCCGGATGTCGAGAATTTGCCACAGGCTGAGACCATCAACGGCAAGACCTATCTGACCATCACGGCCACTCGGGTCCCGGAAAAAAGCAACGGGGTGAGCGCCAATCTTACGGTGATCGACCGTACAGAGCTTTCCCGGGCCGCGGCCGATAATGTAGGTGATCTCCTGTCTGAAAAAGGCATTGGCCATGTCCAGAAATATCCGGGGGCACTGACCACCATCGGTATTCGCGGTTTCCGAACCGAGACCCACGGCAATGACCTCCAGGGGCATGTCTTGATCCTCCTCGATGGCCGCCGGGCCGGGACCGGCAATCTGGCCAAGATCCTGACCAGAAATGTGGAGAGGATCGAGATTATCCGCGGCCCCGCAGCTGTCCAGTATGGCTCCGGCGGTATGGGCGGTGTGGTCAATATCATCACCCGCCAGGGCCGGAATAATTCCGCCTTCCTTGAGGCTGGAGGTGGCAGCTTCGGCAAGGTAGAGGGGAGTGTCGGCGGTACCGCCAAAGAGCAGGGGGTCGATTTCGCTGGGGCCTTTTCGTCGGCCACCCAGGATGACTATAAGACGGCAAGTGGCGTCACCTTTGCCAATACAGCTCTCCATTCCCAGACCGGGGCCAGCGCCAACGTGGGTTATGAGTTTGCGCCGCATAACCGGGTCGGGGTGATCGTCACCGACTTTGAGGCCGACAAAGCCGGCAATCCCGGCTATCTGAGTGTCAATGATACCGACAATTATACCGATAACAGCAATTATTCTGTGGATGGTAGTTACAGCGGCCAGAACAGCTCCGGCCGCTATCAGTGGATGGGTCACTACTTCTTCGGCAGGGATAAAAATGTCTGGGTTGACCCAATCTCATCCAACCCAACGGGCTGGGATGATGGCATCGATTCCCGCAACGCCACCGATCAGCAGGGGGCGCAGGCCCAGATCAGCGGGGCCTTTGGGTCGCTGAATTTGACCACCGGTCTGGATTGGCTTCATTATGCGGTGGAAAACAGCTGGAGCCCGCAACAGACCACCTACACCAATCCGGCCCTTTTCCTGCTGGCCAGGGTCGGCCTTCTTGATAACCGCATCATCGTTTCCGGCGGGGTACGCCAGGACTGGTATGCAGTCGAAGTGCAGCAGCCGACTGGTTCTAAGGTCGATGATTCTCATTTTACGCCGCAGCTTGGTTTGGCCTGGATAGTAAACGATGGTCTCAAACTGCGAGGCCAGGTGGCCCATGGCTTTGTCATGCCTTCGGCCGACCAGCTCGCCATCGATATGGTTTCTTTTGGCCGCCGCACCATTGGCAATCCCGACCTGAATCCAGAAAAAAGCCTGACCTGGGAGGGCGGTGCCGATTATAGCAAAGCAGGATTTTCCAGCTCGTTCACTTGGTTTGCCACTGATTTTGAAGATAAGATTGTTACCAATAAAGTGGCCAATGGGGACACCTCCTATACCAATCTTGGCAGTGCCACCATCAACGGTCTGGAGGCGGCACTCTCCTATGACCTCGGTGCTCCCCTGCACTGGGCCTGGGAGGTCCGTCCTTTTGTTGATATGACTTGGCTCAACCAGTATGAGGATGACGCCACCGGCCTTGATCTCACCTATGTAAGTGACCTGACCCTGTCATCGGGGCTCACCTTGTCTGATTCCGGCGCCTTTTCCGGCCGTCTCAATATGACCTATACCGGGCCGCAGCAGGTAGATGACTGGGAAGAGAGCTATAAGGTGGTGGAGAAAGGCGGCTTTGTGGTCACCGATCTGACCCTCAGCTATCGTTTCTTACAGCATGCAACCCTGGGGGACTTCACGGTGCGGGGGGAGCTGCGTAATCTTTTTGATCAGGACTATGCCTATGTCAAGGGCTACCCAATGCCGGGGTGTTCGGCCTTTATCAGTCTGAAGTGGGAGTATTGATGACCATATCACGTTTTTTTCTTTGGTTGGCACTGGCCTTGACAACTATCCTCCAGCCAGCCCTGGCGTTCAGTCAGAACGGGATCTTTCCTCAGCGGATTGTCTCACTCGGGCCGATCAATACCGAGAATGTTTTTCTGCTGGGGGCTGGGGATCGTCTGGTAGCTGATACCAGCTATTGCGTGCATCCGGATGCGGCTCGTGGCAAAGTGAAGATCGGCTCGGTGATGCAGCTCAATATCGAACAGATACTTGGGTTGCAGCCGGATCTGATCCTGGCCACCGGGTTGACCAGTCCGCAGCAGGTGGCTCAATTAGCAGCCTCCGGGGTGCGGGTGGTTCATTTTTCCCAACCCTCAAATTTTACCGCGATCTGTGATCAGTTTCTGGAGATGGGGAAGCTTCTGGGCCTTGAAACCAGGGCCCGCGAGATCATTGCTGAAGCGCAGAAGGAAGTCCGGACCATCCAGCAGCGGGTTAGCGGGTTTCCGCAAAAGAAGGTGTTCCTGCAGGTCGGTGCCCATCCCTTGTTTGCCTCGGTGGCAAGTTCCTTTACCAATGACTATATCGTGCTGGCCGGCGGCATCAACATTGCCGCAGTCCAGCACGATGGCCGCTATAACCAGGAAAAGGTGACGGCCCAGAACCCGGATGTGATCATCATCGCGGTCATGGGCAGCGAAGGAGGGATCGGCGCCAGGGAAAAAGAGGAGTGGTTGCGCTTTGAGCCCATCTCTGCGGTACGAAACAGGCAGATCTTTGTCGTGGATCCGGATATCATCTGCAGCCCCTCGCCCCTGACCTTTGTCAAGGGACTGGCCCAGGTTGCGGCGCTCATTCATCCGCAGAAAGGGCAATAGCAATAATATCTTTCTTGTTGATTAATGTTGCCTCGCTCCGGTGTGGGAAGGCACATTTTGTACCGAAGTGATGTGGCCAAACAGAAAACAGCCAGTTTATTTATTCCCTAAAACAGTAGCTCAAAATTTGACTATCTGAAATTGTGGTGGCATTCTAAAAAAGGACATTTTCTGAAGAGTAGCTTAGCCTTCCATGATCAGGTAATGGGTAGATGAAAAAACTTTATTCAAAGGAGTCCTTATGAAAACTAAAATTCTCATTATCAGTTTGATCCTCCTGATTGCCATTCAGCTCGTCCCCTACGGCAAAGATCATGTTAATCCGCAGGTCATCGCCGAACCTCAATGGGACAGCCCCGAGACAAGAGCCCTTTTTATGAGGGCCTGCGGCGATTGTCACTCGTATGAGACAAAATGGCCGTGGTACAGCAATGTTGCACCAGCCTCCTGGCTTGTAACCAGTGACGTAAATGAAGCGCAGCAGCATTTTAACGTTTCCGCTTGGAAATATCAGGAGAAGAACAAAGGCGACGAAGCTGCTTACGAGCTGCGTGAAGGTAAGATGCCGCCGCTGCGTTATCTTGCGGCACACACTGAAGCGCGGTTAGGTGAGCAGGAAAAGGCGGCGTTACTCAAGGGGTTAAGCTCGACGTTTGGACACTAAACGCAGAGTAGTCTCTGCACCATGTCCGTGTCATCGGCACGAACATGGTGCATCTGGGCACTAAGGCTCATTTCCTATTATCTTTTGAGGAGTATAAATCCAGCTGGTACTGTATCACCTGCCGCCTGTCAACCAGGCTGTTCAGTCCAGGTCATGACCGGTGGTAGTCATGACCAGTTTGCCGTGTTTGACCCCTTTGACGCCGATCAGCTCATCGGCTATCTGTCTGATCTCCTGAGCTGTTCCCTTCACCACAAGGACTTCCAGGCAGTTGTGGGCGTCCAGGTGGACGTGGAGGGAGGAAATGATGTGGTCGTGATGGGAGTGCTGCTGTTCCGTCAGTTTGTCGGAAAGATCCCGCACATGGTGGTTGTAGATGAGGGTGACGGTGCCGATGGCCTCTTCTGTCGATTCGGACTTGTTCTCCACCAGGGACGTGCGGATGAGGTCGCGGATTGCTTCCGAACGGTTGGTGTATTTTTTCTGCTCAATCAGCTGGTCAAAGTTGAACAGCAGTTGTTCATCCAGCGAAATACCAAATCTGACAGTCTTTCCCATGTTCCTTCTCTCCGATGCAATTTTTTTTTCATGACGAACTTTCCTCAAGAATAACTGATTCTTGAGGAAAAACAATCGAATTCCCTATGCTTAAGGGGCAGGAGATGCATTTGCCTGTTTCCGGGCCTCCTGTGTTCTTGTCAGAAAAGATATTGACACACGAAATATATTATCGTATCTGTAAGGTGTTACTTTCTGTAAATTTGTAACACATATCTATCTTTTACGGCTTCGTATTATTCAGGAGGAAAGAACCATGCATATGGCAGATGCGCTTTTGTCACCGGCAGTTGGGGGTACCATGTGGGGAGTTGCCGCCGGTACCATCGCCTACAGTTCCATGAAGGTGAAAAAGGAGCTTGATGACAGCAAGGTCCCGCTCATGGGTGTTCTCGGCGCCTTTATCTTTGCCGCCCAGATGATCAATTTTACCATTCCAGCTACTGGCTCCAGTGGGCATCTGGGAGGAGGGCTGCTGCTGGCGATCCTGCTCGGCCCCTATGCCGCCTTTCTCACCATCGCCTCGGTCCTGGTGGTGCAGTCGTTGTTTTTTGCCGACGGCGGCATCCTGGCCCTGGGCTGCAATATCTTCAACCTCGGCTTCTTTCCGGCCTTTATCGCCTATCCCTTCATCTACCGCAAGATAGCAGGCAGCCAGCCGGGCCGGACACGGTTGAGCGTTGCTGCCATTATTGCCGCGGTCGTCGGTCTGCAGATGGGGGCCTTCTCCGTGGTGCTGGAAACCGTCTCGTCGGGTATTTCATCCCTGCCATTCTCCACCTTTGTCGTGCTCATGCAGCCGATTCACCTGGCCATCGGTATAGTTGAAGGGCTGGTGACGGCGACGGTTGTCTCCTTTGTCGCTGCTGCCAGACCTGAGATACTGAGAGCGGCAAGCGAGTTGGTAACGCTTGGCAGCCTGCCGCTGCGCAAGGTGCTGCTCTCTTTTCTGGCGGCCTCCCTGCTTATCGGCGGCATTGTCTCCTGGTTTGCCTCGGAAAACCCGGACGGGCTGGAATGGGCCATCGCCAAAGTGACCGGCGCCGAAGAGGTGACCGGCACGGAAGAGGGTGTGCACACCATGCTGGCGTCTCTGCAGGAGAAAATCGCCTTTCTGCCCGACTACTCCTTCAAGCAGGAAGCCGCAACGACAGCTGAAGGGGAAGTCCATGTCGATGGGGTAAAAGGGGACGAGCCGGGCAGGCTCGGCACAAGTGTGGCCGGCGGCGTCGGTGCCCTGCTTTCGCTTGCCCTGGCCTTTGTCATCGGTTTTGCCTTAAGGCGGCATCAACAGTTCGCCTGATCCCAGCGTTCTTCTTTGTTGGACGTCAGAAACTGCACGAACGGTTAAACCAGACGAATTCTCTGCAATGATGTCTGGCCCTGGCTTATGGCGCAGGGCTTCTGACTCTTGATTTTCTGATTTCTTAATTGCCATGCGATCCATTGACGGAGCAGTACTCGATCTGAAACGGCTGGATCTGCTGGCAACAGCAGATTCGGTCATCCACCGCCTTGACGCCCGGGCCAAGGTGCTGACGACCCTCGTCTTTATCGTCACGGTGGTTTCCTTCAATCGCTATGAGTTTACCGCCCTCTTTCCCTTTTTCATCTATCCCGTGGTTACCGCATCGCTTGGCAATCTGCCGGGCGGCTATATCGTCAGAAAGATCATCATGGTGATCCCCTTTGCCTTTGTGGTGGGCATGCTGAACCCGATCTTTGATCGGGAGCTCTTTGTCCGGATTGGCCCCCTTGCCATCACCGGCGGCTGGATATCCTGCGCCTCGATCATCCTCCGCACCGTGCTCACCGTCGGTGCCGCCTTTATCCTGGTGGGGGTGACGGGCTTTCTCTCCGTCTGCGAGGCCCTTGAGCGCCTGGGCACGCCGAGAACCTTCACCGTGCAGCTGCTTTTCCTCTATCGTTATATCTTCGTGCTCACCGAGGAAGGGGCCAGGGCCTCACGGGCCCGGGAGCTCCGCTCCTGCGGCAGGAAAGGGCTGGGGCTCGCCAGTTTCGGCCCTCTTATCGGCCATCTGCTGATCCGTACCTGGCTGCGGGCCGAGCGGATCCACATGGCCATGCTGGCCCGCGGCTTCACCGGCGAATTCCACTCGCGCCAGGTATCCGGTTTCGGCTGGCGTGAGCTGTTCTATGTGGCCGGTTGGTCAGCCGTCTTTCTCGTCCTCAGGATGGAAAATGGTGCCCAGTGGCTGGGCCGGCTGGTTACGGGGGGTCTGTCATGAGCCATCATATTGTCGAGGTCAAACATCTGCAGCATGTCTATGCCGATGGCACCGTTGCCCTGCAGGATGTGTCCTTTATCATCCATCATGGTGAGTCGGTGGCGATTATCGGCGCCAACGGGGCCGGGAAATCAACCCTCCTGCTCCATCTCAACGGCTATCTGACTGCCAATTCCGGCGAGATTCGCATCGGTGATTTCCCGCTCACTAAGAAAACCCTGCCGGAGATCCGGCGCACGGTGGGTATGGTCTTCCAGGATGCAGACGATCAGCTCTTCATGCCCACGGTCTTTGATGATGTGGCCTTCGGGCCGTTCAATCTGGGACTGCCGGTGGATGAAGTCAAGCAGCGGGTCAAAGCCGTCCTCGAACAGGTGGGTGCCGCCCATCTGCAGGAAAAACCGCCCTATCATCTCTCCGGCGGGGAGAAGAAAAGGGTGGCCATTGCCACGGTCCTTTCCATGTCGCCGGACATCCTGGTCATGGATGAGCCGACCAGCGGTCTCGACCCTTTTGCCCGCCGCCAGCTCATGGGCCTGCTCCGCGATTTCCAGCACACCAAAATCTTCACCAGCCATGATCTGGACATGGTGGTCGAGCTCTGTCAGCGGACCATCGTCCTCCACCAGGGAATAGTCAAGGCCGACGGACCCACCCTGGAGATCTTCAACGACGACGCCCTGCTGGCCGAGTGCCGCCTGGAAAAACCGCTCTCCATGCAGGGCTGTCCGGTCTGCGGCAAGGGCAGATGAGATTCCCGTAGAGAACGCCAGCGTTCATAGGGTGGTGATCGGATACTATTAAGCAATTGATTGGCTGAGGAAGAACAGTATAAGGGGCCAGTATATGAAATTATTTACATATACTGGCCCCTTATTGTATAGGAGGAGTGGTCTTTTGCTGGAGCAAACTTGTAATCCCGTTATTATTATGATTGGCATTCGAGTTGATTTCAATATTTGACTATCTGCCATTGCAATGGCATTCTAAAAATGGACAATTTCAACAAGTCCCCGGCGCGCTGTCCGTGGCGGGAATCCAAACGTTTCTTTTAAGGAGGAGTCGAAATGAATGCAGTCAAGGGTGTGGCAATCGCGCTGATCCTGGCCGGTGCCCTGGGGTTGGCGTATGGCGGTTTCAGCTACACCAAGGAGACCCAACAGGTCAAGTTGGGACCGATTGAGATGTCAGTAAAAGAAAACAAGACGGTTAATATCCCGGCCTGGGCGGGCGTGGCAGCGATAGTAGTTGGCGGAGTGCTTCTGCTTGCCGGTGGGAAAAAATCATAAACGTGAGGAGAAACAATGGTCATGAGAGATCTCTTAATTTTTCTTGCAACCATTGCATCCCCCTTGCCCGCCTGAGAACATACTAGTGTGATCTGTTCTCAGCCGTTGTCTCCAACGATATCGAGCGCGAGGCAAGGGGCGGGACTGATGCGCCCCCCTATCTTTGTTGTTGGTGAGGCGAACCGTTCTATCTTGCAGGGCATGTAGCAGCCAGTTGACATAGGCTGATAGCAAAGGGTGGAAAGATTTATGGATTTTCGACAGGTTGCCAATAGAAACAAATATGATTTAGCAGCTTCCAGCTATGACCTTATTGCCTTCTTGTTGAGCTTAGGCCAGGCGCGCAAACTTTACGAAGAGGTTGGGAAAAACCTCGATATCCCAGCCGCCGGGACGGTTGTTGAGCTCGGCTGTGGGCCGGCTACTGTCGTGCCCAGCCTTCTGCAGGTGATTGACGATTCGGCGCAGATCATCGGCATTGATTTTTCGCAGCAAATGATTGCCATCGCCAACCGCAAGAAGGAGGCCAATGGTTGGCACAACGTCCAGTTTGAATGTATGGATATGTATGATTTTTCGCCCGCGCAAAAAGTTGATGCGGTGATTTTCTGTCTGGCTCTGACCGCGATGCCCGATTACCAGAAGGCCCTTGATCATGCCCTTTCGATCTTGAAACCAGGGGGCCAATTATTGATTGTCGACTCAATCCCCCTCCATTCCAAATGGTATCATCTCCTTACCAATGCCTATATCTATCTCAAGTCCCTAGTCGTAGGTGCCAAGCCGGTTGCTGAAATCCTTGCGTACATTGACCGGAAGACCATTGCCGTCGAAAAAAAGACCATGGCTTTGGGGGTCTACACGTTGATAAAATCGAGAACTCCTCAATAAGGACCGTGGCGCTGAAAGTGGTGCCAAGGAGAAGCTGGGGTCATTGATGATATGGGGCTTGTGCAATAGGACAAATTCTTCATTCTTCTTGAGAATTATAGATCCTGCTGGTAGATAACAGGATTGTTCTACAATTTTATGGTATTTGATTTAGGTATGGTGTTACCCTTATTCTGCTCTGGAGCAAAACATGCCGTTGACACTTTCTGACTCAGCTCTCGATTGGTCTTTAAAACACGGCCTTACTTGGGGCGATACAGATATCTTTCCAGCCATCTTCGAGTTCGAAGCAATCTCCGATGATTGGAAGAATGTTAAAGTATCGATTCAAACTACAGATATGCTGGATTGGAAGGTACGGCCATACCGTCGCTGCTTGGTCCCAAAACATCGGTTCGGATTTCGAGTTTCGACTCAGTTAGATCCTTTGGATTTTCTGGTTTTCACTGCATTGATTCGTGAAATTGGTGAAAAGCTCGAAGCGTGCCGTATTCCCGTTGCGGATAACATTGTCCATTCTTATCGTTTTGCCCCTGATGCCGATGGGCGAATGTTCTCCGACAAAAGCACGTATCGGAGTTTTCAAAAGGCATCTCGTGATGCCTGCGATACCTACAACCCGAGTCACGTCGTAATTGCTGATATTGCCGATTTTTTCCCTAGACTTTATACGCATCGTATTGATAATGCCCTTGATAGTGCACTTGAAATTGGCCATATGCATTCAAAAGCGCTTAAACAGCTAATTGGCCACTGGGCCGGTGCGTACTCGTATGGTATTCCCGTTGGTTCTGCCGCATCCCGCCTTGTTGCCGAGATCACCATTTCTGACATCGATCAACTTTTGCTTTCTGAAGGTGCACGCTATGTAAGATACTCGGATGACTTTCGGTTTTTCTGCAAGTCAGAGGGCGAGGCATATAAGTATCTAACTCTAATCGCTCGCGCACTGATAGAGAATCACGGGCTTACACTACAACAGAACAAAACCAAGATTATTTCGATTGACGTATTCCGAACGAAGTATTTGCGTGAGAACGAGAAGCGAGAGATCGAGACGTTGTCTGAGCGTTTCTATGAATTGCTTGCGGAAATCGGTATTGAGGATACTTACGGGGAAATCGACTATCACGCCTTACTGCCCGAGTATCAGGACGCAATCGACCAACTTAACCTCGAAGGCATCCTGCAAGAACAAATCGATGAGGAAGAACCAGACCTTTCGCTGTTGAAGTTTCTCCTGCGAAGACTGGCACAACTGGGAGATACGGATGCAATTGACTTAATCTTCGATAACTTTGGCAAGTTCGTTCCCGTGGTTCGAGAAACGATCGAGTATCTCCTGCATTTGGAAACCTTACCCGCTGCGAAGAAGGCAATCCTCGGCGAGCGGTTGATCGGTATATATCGGGATGAAAAGTCAACAGCTTCACACCTCGAATACTCACGAATGTACTTGTTAAGGCCGTTCGCATTGGATTGTGATTGGAATTCTGACGATCAATACGTCAGGATATTCAATGACTCACTTGATGAATTGTCAAGTCGCGAGATACTCTTGGCGATGGGCAGAAGTAAGAAAGATTTTTGGTTTCGGGGTAGAAAACAGAATCTACAGGGAATGACTGCATGGATGCGTAGAGCCTTTATTTACGGGGCTTCCTGCCTACCAAGAGATGAGTACAAACATTGGATTCGAGGAGTCGAGGGTCAATTGGATGGTGTTGAGCGAGCAGTTGCTCACTGGGCACGTAAGAATCCAATAGCATAAATCATAGTTTCCTTCCTATAGGGCTGCTCTTGTCATGCTGCGTCCTTACCCGAAAGTGAACCGAATTCGTGTGAAAAATCGCACAGGCTGGTTGTTTTGAATGTTAGACTCTTTGAGTCTACTGCTGGTGCCACTATCATCTTCCGTAACGTAGAACTTCTCTGTCTCGATAGGCAGCGCCCTATCCACGGTCGAGACCATCAACCTTTTTTCGAGAAACCGCCCCATGTCATTTGCCTCCCTCGGACTTTCCGAAGCCCTTCTTCGTGCCATTAATGAAAGCGGCTATACTACTCCCACTCCGATCCAGCTCAAGGCGATCCCTGCGGTTCTCTCCGGTAAGGATGTCATGGCCGCGGCCCAGACCGGTACCGGTAAGACCGCCGGTTTTGTCCTGCCGCTGCTGCAGCGTCTGGCTGGCGGCCCCAAGGTGCAGGTGAATCACATCCGCGTGCTGGTGCTGACCCCGACCCGAGAGCTGGCGGTGCAGGTTGAGCAGAGCGTTGCCACCTATGGCAAACACCTGTCGCTGAAATCGGCCGTGGTTTACGGCGGGGTGAAGATCAATCCGCAGATGATGAAACTGCGCGGCGGGGTCGATGTGCTGGTGGCGACTCCGGGACGTCTGCTGGACTTGTTCAACCAGAACGCCGTGAAGTTTGCGCAGGTGGAGACGCTGGTGCTCGATGAGGCCGACCGGATGCTCGATCTGGGGTTCATCACAGATATCCGCAAGATCCTGGCTCTGCTGCCCCCAAGGCGCCAGAACCTTCTCTTCTCGGCCACCTTTTCCAGCGACATCCGTAAGCTCACAGCGGGACTCCTCAGAAATCCGGTGCTGATAGAGGTCAGCCCGCGCAACTCCGCTCCCAGAAGTGTGAAACAGTGGGTGTATGAGGTCGACAAGGGCAAGAAGCCGGCCCTGCTCAGTCATATGGTGCGCAACCAGGGCTGGGAACAGGTGTTGGTCTTCGTCCGCACCAAGAACGGGGCCGACAGCCTGGCTCGGAAACTGGGGGGCGACGGCATCTCGACGGCGGTGATCCACGGTGACAAGTCTCAGTCCGAGCGTTCCCGCGCCCTGGCCGACTTCAAAGAGGGTAAGGTCCGGGTCCTGGTCGCCACCGATATTGCCGCGCGCGGCATCGACATCAGTGAACTGCCGCACGTGATCAATTTTGATCTGCCCAAGGTCGCTGAGGACTACGTCCACCGCATTGGCCGGACTGGTCGTGCCGGTTCCAAGGGGGAGGCGATCTCGCTGGTCAGCGCCGATGAGGTCTTGCTGCTCTCGGCGATCGAGACCCTGATCGGCCAGCTTCTGGTACGCGAGGTGGCGACCGGTTTTATCCCGACCCATCATGTCCCCCTGACCCACCAACTCCAGGCGCGCCCCAAAAAGCCAAAAAAACCAAAGCCGGTGCAGGATCGGGGTGAGGCTCGGAAAACGGATGGGGAACAGAAAAGCGGGGACCTCAAACCACGCCGGGGCCGCAAGTCGTAGGCTGCCGGGAAAACCGAAAGGGACAACGGAAGGCCGAAGAAAATACCTGGTTTTCCATTGCCAGAACGTATCATGGATGTCCCGTACTTCTCCTGCCACTTCTGGAGCTAACGTGATGAAGATTTCGTCCTCTTTTTTGGCCGTACTGTCCTGGCTCAAGGAAATCCTTGACGATCCTTTCCGCAGGTACTTTTTTCTTGCTCTCATCCTCCTGGCCCTGATCCTGATTGTCCGCGGGGAGGAAAAGCGGCCCCAGGAGGGGCTGGTTGCTGAGGAAGCGGTCCATTTCTTTTATCATCCCACCTGTCCCCACTGCCGCGCCCAGAAACAGTTCCATCTCTATCTGCAACAGAAATACTCGGAACTCTCGATCATTGCCCATGACACCTCCAGGCCCGAAGAGGCTAGCCGTATGGTGGCGATGGCCAGAGAGCGGGGGCTAGCCCCTGATCGCCTGGCCGTGCCGATCACCTTTGTCGGTCCTTATGTGCTGATCGGTTTCGATCGCCCGGAAAACAGCGGGGTGACCCTTGAAAAGGCCATCGCCGCCCATCTCTACAAGACCCCTGAGGTTTTTACCGAGAGCGATGAACAGTGGCTCACCAAGGACACCGTGGACCTGGGCTGGTTCGGGGTGATCCGCACGGGTGACTATTCGCTCCCCGTGCTCACTGTCCTCTTCGGATTGATCGACGGTTTCAATCCCTGCGCCATGTGGGTGCTGGTCTACATGCTTTCCCTGGTGGCCAGCCTGAACGAGAGAAAAAAAGTCTGGATTCTGGTTGGCTCCTTTCTCGTCGCCTCGGCAATCCTCTATTTCCTGTTGATGACCGCCTGGCTCAATGTCTTCCTTTTTTTAGGATACCTGCGTCCTCTCACCATTGTCATCGGCTGTTTTGCCATGGGCGCTGGAGGGTTGAGTGTCCGGGAATATATACGGGAAAAGGGGGAGGTTACCTGCAAGGTGGGTGATCCCGCAAGTCGGAAAAAGACCATGAATCGGATCGAGCGGGTGATAGCGGCACCGGTGAGTCTCGCCACCCTGTCGGCCGTCATCATCTTGGCCTTTGTCATCAATTCCATAGAGTTTGCCTGCTCTGCGGCCCTGCCGGCCATTTACACACATATTCTTTCCCTTCACCATCTTGCTACCCTCAGGTATTACGGCTATATACTTCTCTATGATTTATTCTTTATGCTCGACGACCTGATCATCTTTACCCTGGCTGTCCTCGCTTTGGAGAGCAGGGTGGGGCAGAGATATGCCGGCCATTGCAAGGCTGTGGGCGGGATTCTCCTTCTGGTTCTGGGGGTGATCATGGTCTTTTGGCCGGAACTGTTGCGCTGACTTTCTTACAAAAAATAACTTGCGGCCTGAACGATCTGGTCGCCATCCTTTACGACCGGACATCAGTACGTATCCACCATTGAGGAGCAGTAAACAATGAGTACAGAACAAACATTACAGGCACGGAGCGAATCTAAATGTGAATTGTGTGGCGTAACAGAGGGGCTCGCTATCTATGAAGTTCCCCCTCGCTCAAATGGCAGTGCTGATGAGTGCGTATTTATCTGTGCAACGTGCCGCGAACAGATTGAGGATCCGGAGAAAGTGGATGCCCAGCACTGGCGGTGCCTGAACGAGAGTATGTGGAGCCAGGTGCCGGCCGTGCAGGTCGTCGCCTGGCGGATGCTCAAACGTCTGAGCACGGAAGATTGGGCGCAGGGTTTACTCGACATGCTCTATCTGGATGAAGATACTCAGGCCTGGGCGCAGGTAACGGGCGCAGGGGCAGGGGGTGAAGATGCGGTCAAACATGTCGACAGCAACGGCACAACGCTTGAGGCAGGCGACACGGTCACCCTGATCAAGGATCTCACTGTGAAAGGGGCCAACTTTACGGCCAAGCGGGGCACAGTTGTCCGCGGTATTTCGCTGGTTGCCGATAACCCTGAGCATATTGAGGCCCGTGTAAGTGGCCAGCAGATTGTTATTCTGACGAAGTATGTGAAGAAGGCGAACTGATAAAATGACTCTCCGGGCCGGGGCATAGGAACATTGCCTGTTAGCTGTGCTGAATTCTCTCGTTGAGCCAAAAAAATGATAAGGAGCTGATATGAACACTTGCCTGATAGTGGTTGACCTGCAGAATGACTATTTCCCCGGCGGCACCATGGAACTGCTTGGTATCAAGGAAGCTGCGGCAAATGCACAGCTTCTTCTGGGGGAATGGAGAAAGGCAAAACTCCCTGTTATCCATGTCCAGCACATTGCTGCTCAGCCCGGCGCGACGTTTTTCTTAGCTGAGACAGGTGGGGCCAGGATAAATAAAATGGTAACTCCCCTGGAGGATGAGAAAGTTGTCGTAAAAAACTTTCCCAACAGTTTCCGTGGCACCACTCTGCTGGAGATCTTGAAAAACATTAAAACAGAGAATCTGCTTATTTGCGGCGCCATGAGCCACATGTGTATAGATGCCACAACACGTGCTGCCTTCGATCTTGGCTTCAACTGTACTGTTGCCGAAGATGCCTGCGCTACCAAAGATCTGATTTTCAAGGGCAGGACCATAAGAGCATCAGATGTTCATGCATCCTTTATGGCGGCATTATCTGCCCCTTATGCCAAGGTGCTTGCAACACAGGAAATCATTAAAAGTATGGCGGAATAATTGTGAAATTGCTGATGCGGCAAACAGTGCCGAGCCGGTCAGGTGTGAAACGTTTACTGTGAAGATCACAATGAAGGAAATATGATGGAAAGTAAAACCGTATTGATAACAGGCGGCAACAAGGGGATTGGCTTATCGACAACAGAAAAATTTATTGATGCTGGATATACTGTGATCGTTGTGGCGCGAAATTTTAATGATTTTAAATTTAACGGTCATCGCAGGATTAAAACAATTGAATTTGATCTTGTCAACGTTGCCGGCATACCAGAGTTGATTGCTCAGCTTCCTGCCGTGGATATCTTGATCAATAATGCAGGCGTCATGTATGCCATTCCTTATGATAAGTATCCACAAGAAAAAGTTGATGAGATTATAAAAATAAATATTGAGGCGCCGGTGGCCTTAATCAGGGAAGTCTCAAAGACAATGATTGCTCAAGGTGTTGGCCGGATTGTCAATAATGCCTCCATCGCCGGTGAAATTGGCCATCCGGATATCTGGTATGGCATCACCAAGGCCGGGATGATCAATATGACCAAGAGTTTTGCTAAAATTATGGGGCCGGGCGGTGTTGTTATCAATGCCGTTGCTGCTGGCCCTGTTGAAACCGAGATGCTTCATGTCATTCCCGAACAGAGAAAAAAAGATATTAAAAGAGTGGTCTATACAGGAAGATTTGCCTATCCTGAAGAAGTGGCAGATACCATTTATTGGTTGGCGACAGAAAGCCCGGAATATATAAATGGTACGTGCATTGATATCAACAATGGCGCCTTCCCTCGGTAAAACTTAGTACATAATTGTCGTGACGCAATCCAAAGCGTGTTGAAATGATTTGAGTTATGTCGTACCCTATTATGGGTATTGAATAGAGAGTTTGTTTTGCCTCCCAAGGTGTTGACCTTAGAGGTGATTATATATCTTTTATAGCTACGGGAACAGGTAATGACTACGGAACAAACAGACCAGAACAAGAGAAAATATGTCCGCTATAACATCGAACTCGGCTCTTTTGCTGTCTTCCGCCATGATCTATCGGTACTGCCGGGTTTAATTGTTGATATAAGCAAGGGTGGGCTTGCCTTTTTCTACCATGAAGATGAGGACTGGCCTCAGGACAGCTCTGAACTTTTCTACCTCTTTGGTGACAAATATAACGTAGAAAATGTATCGTTGATCACCACCTATGATGCTGAAGTCACTGACACGAATCATCCTATTTATAAGGTTATTGCTCAACAGAAAACCGGTCCGATTAAAATCCGTCGAAGAGGCGTTGAATTTGGTCTCCTTTCCAGAGAGCAGGAGAAGGCTGTCGAGGCGCTTACCAATGAGTATCATGCCAGCCAGGATGAGCTCTGTTTGGAATAGAAAAGCTTATTCATTCCCTCTATACCTTTTATTTCTGCCCAGGAAACTCCAGAGATAAAGGGGCCGCATAACTATTTAAGAACTGAAAATAATATCTTCCTGATTTCTCAACGTTTGTAACGTTACCTGGAAAAGGTGATTTTTGGAAAGATGAAAGGACGTGCTATCCAAGCCAGGTGCCAATCTGATAGACGGCTGTGGCCATGAGGAAGGCAAAGATAGTATTAAAGGACATGGAGAATAGGGCCCAACCCCAGTGTCCTGCTTCTTTGGCGATACAGACCACCGTGACAAAACAGGGGGCGTAGAACATGATGAAAATCAGGGCAGCCACTGCCACCACCTTGTTCCAGTTGGGGTCACGGGTCAATCTTTTTCCTAAAGAGTCAGAGGCCTCCGCCTTGACGTCACCCATGGAGTAAGCGGTTCCCAGGGTGGAGATAATCACCTCTTTAGCCGCAAAACCGCCAACCAGGGCAATGTTGGTGCGCCAGTCAAATCCTGCCAGTCTGGAGATGGGTTCCAGAGCAATGCCTATCCTGCCGGCAATAGAGCTGCGCAGAGCCTGTTCCGATTCCTGATTGGAAACGGCGATGACCTGCTGCCGTAGCCTCTGTGCCTTTTCTGATACTATCTCATTCTCCGAACTGCTTTCGGCAATGATCTCAGGCGCAAATGAAGAAGTCACGGCCTGTCTCTGTTGTTCATAATCAGCCTTGGTTGCCGCCGGCAGTCCAGGATACGTCATCAAGGCCCAGAGGAGGATGGATATGCCCAGAATTACGGTTCCGGCCTTTTTGATGTACTGCCAGGTGCGTTCCCAGGTGTGAATGGCAAGGCCGCGCAGGGTGGGGAAGCGGTAGGGAGGCAGTTCCATGACAAAGGGTGTGGCTTCGCCTTTGAGCACAGTGGCGCGGAGAAACTTTGCCGCCAGCAGGGCGACTGCCCAGGAGATCAGGGTGAAGAGAAACATGTACATGGCCTTGTTCTCACTGAAAAAAGCGCCAATCAAGAGGGCGATAACCGGTACCTTGGCACCGCAGTTCATGAAGGGGACGGTGAGCAGAGTGGCCATCCGTTCCTTGGGGGAACGCAGGGTTCTGGTGGCCAGGACCCCAGGCACGGCACAGCCTCCGGCGATTCCGCCCGAGACGATAAATGGCATGACTGAGGAGCCGTGCAGGCCAAAAATACGGAAGATACGATCCATCATGAAGGCGACCCTGGCCAGGTAGCCGGAGTCTTCAAGGACGGCAATTCCTAAAAACATGAATATGATCAGGGGGACAAAGCCAAGCACGCCGCCCATCCCGTTGATTATTCCTGAAATAATCATGGATTTAACCGGGCCGTCTGGCAGGATGGCTTCCACATGTGCGTCCAGCCAGCCAAAAAGCAATCCCAGCCAGGAAACCGGAAACTCGCTCCAGGAAAAGGTGAACTGGTAGAGGCCAAAAAGGATCATGAGCATGAACACGGGGCCCAGGAGACGATTGGTGAGAACCTTGTCGATTTTGTCAGAGGTGTAGAGCCTGTCGGTGTCAAAGGTATGAGTCTGAACGCCCTGGCGGAGGATGGATTTGATAAAGCCATAGCGATGGTCAGCGATGATTGCCTCGGGGTAGGCGTCCATGGTCTTCAGGAGGTGGTCAGAGACCTGGGTAACCTTTTTTTCAAGGCGTGCCGCGGTGGCGCTGTCGTCCTGTTGTCCTTTCTGCAGGAGCTGGTCATCATGTTCAAGGTATTTAATGGCGGTAAAACGGGCAGGATACGTATGGGCCAGGAAAGTATTTTCTGAGATGATGGCGATCAGCTCCATGATGGCCTCGTCCAGGTCTTCACCATAGGATATATCACGGGGCTGCCATTCTTGTGTTACCTGCAGTATGGCTTGGCTGATCAGTGTTTCGGTTCCCTGTCCGGAACGGGCGATGATCGGAACTACCGGCACTCCCAGCAGCTCAGCCAATTTCTCGGCCCTGATCTCAATTCCACGATCCTTTGCCACGTCAATCATGTTGAGGGCAATGATCAGAGGGCAGCCAAGCTCCAGAAACTGGGTGGTCAGATAGAGATTACGCTCGAGGTTTGAGGCGTCAACAATATTGATCACCACCTGCGGCTTCTCATTTACCAGATAATCCCTGGTCACAACCTCTTCCACCGAATAGGCTGTCAGGGAGTAGGTTCCCGGCAGGTCGGTGATGGTAATTTTCTGATTGTTATGAGTGAAATCACCTTCCTTGTACTCAACAGTGATGCCTGGGTAGTTTCCTACATGTTGTCTGGCCCCGGTCAGGGTGTTGAAGAGGGTGGTTTTTCCGGCATTGGGATTGCCGGCAAGGGCCATGCGTATATTCTGTTTCATCGGTAAATTATCTTTTTTCCTTCTGGCTCGGTGCACATCCTTGAGAAGAGCAGCCGGAGCAACCACAGCCGCAGCTCATTTTTGCTTTAGGGTCTGTTGCGATCTTGAATTGTTTATAGAGCTTTCTACCGATAAAGAAAAGGCAGATTATAAGAACAAAGGCGATTGAGAGTGATTGCCACATGATATTCCTCAGGTTTGATAGTTAGGTTGCCCTAAATGTGAGACGCCAAAAAAAACCGCAGATGATGCGGGTTGTTGTTTTTTATACTTCTGTCACCATAATGTTCCTAGTGGCAGTACTGTCAAGACTCAGGGTAGTGCCTTGCAGTTTTAACAGGCACTGTGAACCGTTTTCAGGGCAGAGCAATTCAGCCTCTTCTCCGGCATAAATACCAAGTGATGCCATTCTGGCGCAAAGTTTTCTGTCCCCAGTGATCTTGCAGATTTTTACCCGCCCAGACCGGCAGGACTCTGAGAGGGGAGTGATCTGTCCGGGACAAGGAGATTGCTTAATGCAATTCTTTACCTTGTCAGCCAAGCAGGCACATTTTTTATTGAGTTTTTTAAAGGTCATGATCATGTTTCCCTTTGTGAAAGAAAGCAATGTTTAGGTACACCAAACATTAATGCCTGTCAATATTTTTTCAAGGGGTAGGGGTTGGGGTGTTGGATATTTAGGAGGCCGTTATCAGAGAACCATTTCTTTTCCGGCCATTTTGTTCCCCTGACTATTGGTCTGTCGCAGGAAAGTGCTTTTGGGGCATGAATGAAGGGTGAGCAGATTTCTTTGTAGGCAATGGTGGTTCGATGTTGCTCTTGTTCTTGCATGAAAAGGGGAATTGACATAAGGATCTCAGAGAGAGATTCTTACGGACAGGGTACTTGGTTGGGGAAAAGAACGATTTTGTTGTTGATATTCAGTCGTTGTCATCGACGATGACAGTAATATGGTCGGCCTCATTGTTGCGCAGGGTCAGGACTCCACCCATCACCCGCAGGGCCACCGGGTCATTGAGTGGTGCCCGGCCCTGAATGGTAATTTTTGTGCCGGGCACCAGGCCCATCTCGCGCATCCTGAGGCCGAGTTCGCCCCCAGCTTTTATGGAGGAAATGATCCCGGATTGATCTTTCTTCATCTGACGCAGGTTCATTTTAGCCATTTTTTTCTCCGGATACTTTTGTTAGGGGACGGATTTATGTCTTTAAAAACAGCATTTTTATAGCCATCGCTGACAAAGATGTCAAGCACCCCGGAACTTGCAAAAAAAATTGTATATCACAATCACATTGTGATATACGTAAGTTATAAAACTGATGAGAATGCCTCTTGGATCTGATATCTGAACAAAACAACGGCCTTGCTTTGTATCGATATCTAGGAGTTTTTGTCTATAAATAGTCGAATTATTATTTCTTTATGAAGGAGTTTTATGTTGAATAATATGAGTATTAAATGGCGGATGTGTCTGATATTGATTGGAGTTGTCATCCTTTTTGGTGTCATGTCTTTTTTTGCTTTAAATATTTCAGGTCAGGTTCGCGATCTAGGACTTACAGAGACTGGCAAAGTTATGGCGGAGGATCAGAGAGCAAAAATCAAGGTTGCAAGCCATGCTATGGCACTAGCAATAAATCAGGCAGTTGAAAAAGCAGGATATATTGAGCAGAATGAAAAGGTTGACCTGATCCGCTCCATGCTAGGCCCGATCCGTTTCGAAGAGGACAGTTCGGGGTATTTCTTTGTCTACCAGAATACCACCAATGTAGCTTTCCCTGTAAAACTGGAGAATCAGGGAAAAGATCTCGGCGAACTCAGGGATAAGAATGGAATATACGTTATCCAGGAATTGGACAAACAGGCGAAAGCTGGGGGCGGTTTTGTCTCTTATATATGGCCTAAACCAGGCAGCGGAGATACTCCAAAAATTAGTTACGCGGAAATGATTCCCGGACTTGATATGTGGATTGGGACCGGGGTGTACCTGGACAACATCGAAAAAACAAAGGCAGAACTGGATGCCAAAATGAGGGGACTGACTCGCAGCAAAACCATCAATATGCTGTTGATTTCTGGACTTATCTTTCTGGCCATTATTGTTCTCAACATCATCATCGTGTTCGGCATTTCCTCTGGACTCAAACAACTGATCATTAACTTCAGGGATGTGGCCGAGGGAGAGGGTGATCTGACCAAGCGTATCAACATTCGATCCAGTGACGAGCTCGGTGAGTTGGCAAAATTGTTTAACAGTTTCCTGGAAAAACTGCAGGGAATACTCAAGCAAATTGCTCAAAGTTCATCAAGTGTAGGAACGAGTTCGACTGAGCTGGCTACTATTTCCCAGGACTTGCTTTCTAACTCAGAAGACACTTCGCAACTGGCTAAAAATGTTGCCACCTCTTCAGAAGAAATGAGTACAAATCTCAATAATGTTGCTGCTGCAATGGAACAATCATCCACAAATGCCAATATGGTTGCATCAGCAGCAGAAGAAATGACTGCGACTATAAATGAAATTGCCGAGAATGCAGAAAGAGCCAGAAGTGTTTCTGCTAATGCCGTAGGACAGGCCCACAGTGCCTCTGAGAAAATGGCTGAACTGGGGCAGGCAGCAGAAAAAATAGGCAAGGTCACAGAAACAATTACTGAAATTTCCGAGCAAACTAACCTGCTGGCCCTGAATGCAACAATAGAGGCTGCTCGAGCAGGTGAAGCTGGCAAAGGATTTGCAGTCGTTGCCAATGAAATAAAAGAACTGGCCAAGCAGACAGCTGCAGCTACACTGAATATCAAAGCTCTGATTGACGATGTTCAAGGCACTAGTAAAACAACCAGAGAGGAAATTAGTCAAATTTCTTCAGTTATTGGAGGCGTGAATGAAATTGTTGCAACCATAGCAACAGCAGTTGAAGAACAGACAGCAGCAACCAGGGAAATCGCCGATAATATTTCCCAGACCAGCGTAGGAATTCAGGAAGTTAATGAAAATGTGAGCCAAAGTTCTACTGTTGCGGCAGACATTACTCAGGACATTACACAGGTGTCCTCCGCTGCAAAACGGATATCCCAAAGTAGTATTGAGGTAAAAGACAGTGCTGCGAAGCTCCAAGCCCGGTCTAAGGAATTGAATGCAATAGTAGGACGTTTCAAAGTGTGAAAATGTTCAAATTGACATAGTTCTAATGAGTAGGGACAAAAAAACATGTCCCTACTCATTTCTCTGATCCCAAGATATTTCCAGAAAATCTGCTTAAAAGCAGAGTCCAGAGC
This sequence comes from Desulfocapsa sp., assembly GCA_013792135.1. Lineage (GTDB taxonomy): Bacteria > Desulfobacterota > Desulfobulbia > Desulfobulbales > Desulfocapsaceae > UBA2270. Next base: position 80,041 of record VMSP01000170.1, read on the forward strand.
TATAGAGCTATCTGGACTCCGACCCCGGTCAAAATCGAATATAGCTATATGGATTTTTGAAAAACGAGATTTGAAGTCGGCCAATGGCGATTCTGGCTTCGGGATCTGAACATAATAATAACGTTCGTCCCGTGGTTGTGCTTAGAAGGCTGGTTTTTGACCTCGAAAAGTGGCTTCTAAGTACTGAGGTGGTAGGGGAAAAGTGGACACTTTCTTAAGAGCGGGTTAGATCCTGCGCAAAGAGGTGTTGGATTTCTCTTTGACTCCAAGACTTTTAACGATCTCTCGTTTGCCTATTTTGCTTTTGATGTTTTTTTAGGGCAAGCTTGTCTGAAATAATAGGTATCTTGCTTTTTAAGAAGATAGGAATAGGAAGGCACACCCATTGTAAACCTCGCTTTTGTATCACTGGTTTGTATCAAATGGGTATTCTATGGATAAAAACACAAAAACCCACTGATATTAGATTGCAATATCAATGGGTTAAATGTTTATGGTGACCCCAAGGGGAATCGAACCCCTGTTTACGGCGTGAGAGGCCGCTGTCCTAACCGCTGGACGATGGGGCCTAAAGGTCGATGTCTTTTTACAGGAATCGGATTCCCTTGTCAAGGAATTGTTCGAGGATTATCGAGGATAAAATGCCGGGTTGTAATGAAAAGGGATTGACCAGGACTTCTCAGCTCTTGCCGCTTGCAATTTTCCGGCCCAGAGCTACGGCCTGGGCCAGGGTCTCAGTCTTTTTTTGCATGGCTCCACGTTGATCGACTCCCCTGACCAGCAAGGAGTCTCCGTTTTCCAGATCGAGAGCGTCAAAGAGAGTACGCGCGGTAAGCAGTGCGCCGTCAAAGATTTTTTTCCCTTCGGTAGCTGCGGTTACCAGGAGGGTGCCTTGACGCTTTTCATCATGTCTGAAACGTATTCCAGAGAGATATTTCCTTGCCCAGCGGGCCTGAAAACGGTCGATGAAAGTCTTGCATTGGGCCGAAAGGCCATAGAAATATATGGGACTTACCAAAATCAGATGATCGCAGTTGTCGACCTTTTCGTAGAGGGCTGTCATGTCATCGTTTATGACACAGGTTGAGGTCTTGTCGCATCCGCCACATCCCTGACAGGGAGAGATCTGCAGGTCATTCAGCCGTATGAATTCAACGGTAGTATCAGAGTGCTGTTCTATGCCACTGGCGACACTCTGGGCCAAGGTCTCACTGTTGCCATTTTTACGGGGGCTACCAAGGATGATGAGGGTATACATGGGGACTCCTGTCAAGGTAGAAGAGTATTTACGGCCTTTTCCGCGCAGCGACCAAAGAGATCAGTTTCGGCCCGCAACCAGGAGCTTAATGATTCCGTTAAAAAACGAGGGGCGCAGCGCCATGTCCAGTTGCCTTTGCTGGTTCCGGGACTGTTCATCTTGCAGTCGTTACCAAACCCCAGGATATCCTGGAGGGGGAAAATGGTCAGACGTCCGATGGAGGCCATGGCCAGATAGATAAGATCCTTGTGTATTGTTGAGGGGTTGTCATCTTCCTGATTGACATTTTTCTTAATGCGCCATCTCTGTGAGGGAGTCAGGTGATCGCTGAGGAACCAGCCGACGGTGGTGTCATTATCATGGGTTCCGGTATAGACGACACAGTTTGAACTAGTAAAGTTGTGGGGGAGGAAGGGGTTGTCCGGGTTGTCATCAAAGGCAAATTGCAGCACCTTCATGCCTGGAAAACCAAGGGTGCGACGAAGTATGGTGACTTCCTGAGTGATTATGCCTAAATCTTCGGCAATGATATCGAGCGGTCCAAGGGCACTAAATATTTTGTCAAAAAAGAGTTTGCCCGGCCCTTTGAGCCATTCTCCCTCTATGGCTGTTTCCTCTTCCTCCGGAATGGACCAGTAGGCCTCAAAACCTCGAAAATGGTCGATGCGTGCTGTGTCAACCATTTGGAATACTGTACGAAATCGTTCGATCCACCAGCTCGTCAGCTTTTTCTGGATATTTTCATCACTGCTCTGCCATTTGTAAAGAGGATTGCCCCATCGTTGTCCGGTGGCGCTGAAATAATCGGGAGGAACACCGGCAACATGGATGGGACGGAGGCTTTCGGGGTCAAGAATAAATATCTCCTGATTGGCCCAGACATCCACACTGTCCCAGCCAACATAGATGGGGATGTCGCCGATGAGTTTAATGTTTTCTTTTCTGGCTTTTGCCCGCAGAATCTGCCATTGCCGGAAGAACTCAAACTGCTCAAAGGCATAATATTCCATACGATCGTGATGTTTCAGGCGCAAGGCGGCCAATGCCTCGGGCCTGCGGGTGGCAATCTCAGCAGGCCAGTCAAACCATCCAAGGCCCTGGAACTCCTCTTTCAGGACCATAAACAAGCTGTAATCATCCAGCCATGGAGTATCTTCTTTGAAGGTGATAAATTGTTGCGAATCTGGAGAGAAATTAAAAAAAGCCTCTTGCAGGATTTTCCCTTTATAGAGACTGACTTGTGGGAAGTCGGTGCTGAACTCGGAGAAAACAGGCGCGGTTTTCAGGGAACTCTCCTTGATTAATCCATTTTCAAGCAGCAGGTCTGGTGAAATCAGAAGCGGAGAGCCGGCAAAGGCTGAACTGCTCATGTAGGGAGAGTTGTCAAAAACAGGATTTCCGGGTCCAGTGGGGAGAAACTGCCAATGTCCTTGCCCGGCACGGGCCAGAAACTCAAGAAATGTATGGCTGGAGTAACCCAGATCACCAATGCCGTAGGGAGAAGGGAGAGAGGTTATATGGGCCAGGATGCCACTGCCGCGTTTTTGGGGGGGGAGAGCTCGCATAAAATGTGTATTGTTGTTGAAAAAATAAATGTTTTTGTTTCGGTATGTTGTGAATTTTCATCACTGGTGATAAAAAAAGATGGTGTTGCCTCTCTTGCCTGTTTGATGAATCAAGCTTACAATGCTAAAAATATTTTTTTGTTCAGGAAATATTATTACTAGCCTTATGATGTGATTCAATTTTATTTATTTGTTTTTTGTGATCAGGCGTTGTAAGCTACTATGTTTCGATAAGAATTTTGAAGGCGGCGGGATTTTCAAGTCGCTTTTTTTTGTTTGATTTCTTGTCGCAAGAGATTGTGGTATCAACGGGCCTGATTCTGAATATGTCAATGTATAAGGCTAAATTTTTACTGTAATTATTGGGTTTTGTAAATAGATGAGTTGTCTAAAAAATATAAATAATGGAGTATGTCCCAGTGCTTTCTGAATTGAAAGAAAATCTACTGAAAGCGGGTCAGTCTGAAGGATGTCTCAGCTTTAGCGATTTGAATGAATTGTTGCCTGATGAGATTAAAGATCCGAATGCCATTGAAAATATCTTTAATTTTCTTGGGGCCAACAATATTCAGATCGTCACTGTTGAAAAAAACGGTGAAAAGAGAACCTTGTCTGGAGAGGCGTGGGATCATGATAAGGCTGAAAGCGATGAGGATGAAGATCTGACAGATGGCTCGATCATGGCTGCAGGCGATATCAGCCATGAAGCAGAAGAGACCACAACCACATATCTTCGGGAAATGGGGCAATTTGATCTCTTGACCCCTGATGAAGAGGCGAAGTACTCCAAGTGCATCCGTGAGGGGTTTGATCAGATTATTTTGGCCATACGGGAAGATGTCACTGGGGTTGCAGAGATGGGCTTGCTGTGTACCCGGATTGACCTCTGGGAAAAGCGCGACCCTACCTTGAAGCCAAAAAAACAGCAGCTCAATTTCATGCGCTACAGTGTGATCAGCGCCGCCAAGAAGTATTCTGATAAACGCGAATTGCATGAATTGCAGGCCAAGATTGAGGCCTACAGCCGTTCCATTGAGGTTGCAAAGGATGCGATGATCCGCGCCAATCTGCGTCTGGTGGTCTCCATTGCCAAGCGTTATATGCATCAGGGACTGACCTTGGCTGATCTGATCCAGGAGGGGAATTTGGGTCTGATGCGTGCGGTCTTTCGTTTTGATTATACCAAGGGCAATAAGTTTTCCACCTATGCCAGTTGGTGGATCAGGCAGGCCATCACCCGGGCGATTCTGGATAAGACCAGGACTATTCGTCTGCCGGTACATTTTCTCGAGCTGCGCAGTCAGTTTTTCAAGGCCTTTTATGCCCTGTTCAAGGAGCTGGGCCGGGAACCAACGCCACTTGAGATCTCCAAGAGCACCGAACTGCCCATGGACAAGATCCTGGCCATTCTGGAGGCATCAAGAGAGCCCATTTCTTTGGAGACTCCGGTTGGTGATGATGACTCGACCCTTGGCGATTTTCTCGAAAATAATGATTCTCAGTCGCCATATGATACGGTGCAGACCAGGGAGCTTGCTGGTCGGGTGACCGAGATTCTGTCGACCCTCAGCGAACGGGAAGAAAAGATTATCCGGCTTCGTTTCGGTATCGGCGAAAAGGCCGAATATACTTTGGAAGAGATTGGTAAGCGATTTAATGTCTCCCGTGAGCGGATTCGCCAGATTGAAAAAAAGGCTTTGAATCGGCTGCGTCATTCCAGCAGACGTGATCAACTGAAATATTTTCTTGATTAAGAGATAACATTGTATTTTAGTATAAAGCCGGACTTCGTGTCCGGCTTTTTTTTTTAGGAGTCGTTACAAAAGATTGCAAGCCTTTGACGCTATTTTGTAACGTCGGCCGTGGACGGCAAAGTATCGCTTGCTCCAAGGATGAATGTCAAGTTCGACCGGTTTCGTATGCCGATTTTGACATCCAGATAACTATTTTATTTTTTATTTGCGGTTAATTATGAAATCTTTTGTGCAACAGGCAGGACTTGGGGATATTCTGGAAAAAGTGGAGGCCGGCGAGAGGCTAAACCTGCAAGACGGGCTGGCCCTGTATAACACCAAAGAAATCCTGGCTCTTGGCTATATGGCCAACCTGGTCAGGAACAGGATGAATGGCGACAATGCCTATTTCATCTATAACCAGCATATCAATTATTCCAATATCTGCACCAATCTTTGTAAATTCTGCGCCTTTGGCAAGGATAAGAGCTCTGACCTCGCCTATGAGATGGATTTGGCCCAGGTCAAGGAGAAGGTGCGGGCGCGGCTTGACGAGCCCATTACCGAGATCCATATGGTGGGCGGGATTCATCCTGACCTGCCTTTTGAGTATTACCTGGAACTATTGCGCGGCATCAAAGAGGTCAGGCCCGATGTCCATATCCAGGCCTTCACCTGTGTCGAGATTGCCCATCTGGCCGGGCTGGCTGGTAAATCCGTGGCGGAGACCCTTGATATCCTGCGGGATGCGGGCTTGGGCTCTATCCCCGGCGGCGGGGCCGAGGTCTTTTCTCCGCGCATCAGGGCGATAACCTGTGAAAAGAAACTTTCCGGCGAGCAGTGGCTGGAGGTGGCCAAGACCGCCCATCGTCAGGGATTGCACACCAATGCCACCATGCTCTATGGTCACATTGAGACCATGGAGGAGCGCTTGGAACACCTTGACGCCCTGCGTACGGCCCAGGATGAGACGAAGGGCTTCCTTGCCTTTATTCCGCTCTCCTTTCATCCCCAGAATACCGAGCTGAGTAATTTGTCTCGTACCACCGGCATTGATGACCTGAAAAATATCGCCGTGGCCAGACTTTTTCTCGATAACTTTCCGCATATCAAGGCCTACTGGGTCATGATCGGTCCCAAAATGGCCCAGGTTGCCCTCTCCTTCGGGGCCGACGATATGGACGGCACGGTCAAAGAAGAGGTTATTACCCACATGGCTGGTGCCGACACAGATCAGGCCATCGGCAGCAAGACCTTGGTGCGGTTGATCAAAGAGGCGGGCCGGGTTCCTGTGGAACGGGATACGCTCTATAATGTGATCAAGGTGCATGACTGATGGATGTCGGTGAAAAAATGCAGATGAAAGGATTGCAGAAAGAGGTGATGGAGTCCATTACTGAAAAGGTTATGGCGGGCGGTAGGATCAGTGACGAGGAGTTTCTCGCGCTCGAACGTGACGCCGATCTCTATCAGCTTGGATTTCTGGCAGATGGTATCAGACGGCGCCTCCATCCGGAAGGCAATGTCACCTATGTCGTTGATCGCAATGTGAACTATACTGATATCTGTATCTCCGCCTGTAAATTTTGTGCCTTTTTCAAGGCGCCCGAGCATCAGACAGGGTACCTGCTCACCTTTGATGAACTTGAACTGAAAATCCGGGAGACGCAAGATCTAGGCGGGACTCAGATCTTACTCCAGGGTGGGCTTCACCCTGATAAGCCATTGGAATATTATGAAGAGATGTTGCGCTTCATGAAGACCACCGGCATCCATGTCCATGGTTTTTCACCCCCGGAGGTCTGTCATTTTGCCAGCCTCTCGGGTCTTTCTATTCGGGAGGTACTGCAACGGTTGATCGCTGCCGGTCTTGATTCTATCCCCGGTGGTGGCGCTGAGATCCTTTCTGATCGAGTGCGGGAGGCTACTGCTCCCCGGAAGTGTTCGGCTGATCAGTGGATTGAGGTAATGGAAGAGGCCCACAAACTGGGGCTGCGCACTACCGCCACCATGATGTTCGGTCACATCGAAACTGTTCCTGAACGGTTGGAGCATCTGCGTCGTCTGCGGGAGCTGCAGGACAGGACCGGCGGCTTTACCGCCTTTATCCCCTGGCCATTCCAGCCCGACAATACAGCCCTCTCCCAGCAGGTCGAGATAGAAAAAACCACCGGCATGGGCTATCTGCGCATGCTGGCCCTCTCTCGGATCTATCTTGATAATTTTGAGAATGTCCAGGCCTCCTGGGTGACTCAGGGGCCGAAGATCGCCCAGCTCTCTCTTTTCTTTGGGGCCAATGATTTTGGCAGCACCATGCTCGAGGAGAATGTGGTGGCAGCGGCGGGGGTCAGCTTCAGGCTCTCAGAGCAGGAGATCAGACGTCTAGTTGTTGATGCCGGTTTTGAACCACGGCAGCGGCTGATGGATTATACGGTGATTTGAGGAAGGTATCTTCTTGCCATCTCCAGTACCCATATCCCTTTTTGCAACAAAGAACGAGCTCCCTTCTTTCCCCGTCTCTCTCTATCTGGCCCCCTGGGTAGTGCCCATCAGCTCGCCGGTAATCCGGGACGGTGCTGTTGCCATTGCTAATGGCAGGATTCTTGCTGTGGGCAGCTCCTCTTCCATCCAAGCCCAGTTTGCGGGTGCACGCGTTAAGAACTGTCAGGGGGTGTTGCTGCCCGGTCTGGTGAACGCCCACATCCATCTTGAGCTGTCCGCTTATCACCATGTTCCGCGTCCGCTCCCTGATGAGACCTTCTGCGACTGGATTAGTTCCCTGCTTCAGCTTAGGCAGGAGGGCGGGATCGAGCCGGAAGATATGGCCCGTGCGGCCCGGAATATGCTCCAGCAGCAGCATGATGCCGGAGTTCTCCTCCTGCTCGATATCGGCAATATCCTGCCATCTCCCCCAGCAACCATAGCGCCTGCTGTCCATCTTTCCTTTCTCCTTGAACTGCTGGGACCCACTTCCAAGGCTGAAGAACAGGTACTGGCCAGGATTGCCTCCCTTTCTGATTCAGTGGCGGTCACCCCTCATGCCCCCTATTCGACTACTCCCGGAATTATGACGGCCCTGAAGCAGAGGGCGGATCGTCTTCATCATATATTTTCCCTCCATGTGGCGGAATCAGCCGATGAAATTGAACTGCTGCAGAGTGGCAGGGGCTGCTTTCGTAGCTTCCTTGAAGAACGGGGTGCCTGGGAGAATATTTTCCCCGGTCCGGGAATGGACGGCCGTGGGGCTGTGGACTACTTGGAGCGTCTGGGACTGTTGGATGCAAATCTGCTCTGTGTCCACTGTGTCCATGTGAGCGAAAAAGAGGTGCAGATGCTGGCGGCACAGGGTTGCAAGGTCTGTCTCTGCCCCGGCAGCAACCGTTTTCTTGGTGTCGGTGTCGCACCCTTGGAGGTGATGCTGCGTCATCAACTGCTTCCCGCTCTCGGCACCGATTCCATCGCCTCCAATGAAGAGCTTGATCTGTGGCGGGAGATGCAGATCCTGCGTGAAGATCATCCCGGGGTGGCTCCTGCCGCGGTCATGGCCATGGCAACTCTGGGAGGGGCAGAGGCCATGGACCGTGAAGAGGAGTTCGGGACCCTGGCCCCTGGTCGAAAAGCCATCTTGCTCAATGTTGACAGTCCCGCTCTGCAAGGCGTGGGCAATGGGGAGCAGCTTTTTGATACCCTCACCGGCGGCGGTCGCCCTGAAAAGATTTTCTGGATCGTTGAAGCTTGATAGCTAAGTGGTCGAGAACAGATTCCATGCCCTGGCAGACCGATACCAAGCGAAAAGCGGGAGTGAATCTGTTTCCGAATAAATGAAGACGACTGCCATAAATACATCGGTATTCCCGATTCTCAGATTTTTTGCGGCCAGCATCGTGGTTTTTTTTCACTTTGGCCAGAAAATTGAGTATTATCAGCAAGTGCCGGTGATATTCAAAGCAGGCCCCCAAATGGTTACATTTTTCTTTGTTTTGTCTGGATTCGTGCTGTTTCTGGGGTATCAAGGGAGGGAACTTGTCTTCCGGCAATATTTCCTGAAGCGCGCAATAAAGATATTGCCTTTGTATTTTCTGGCATTCTTGATGTCGGTGGTGTTCAGGACTCTTTCCGGTCACTTGTCTTTTGCCGAGTTCCTTCTGAATCTTCTCTGTTTGCAATCCTGGTTTCCGCATCCACTCTCTTTGAACTTTACCAGTTGGTTTGTTTCGGATTTGCTCTTCTTTTATTGTGTTTTTCCCCCCATCTTGTTCGTTCTGAAAAAAACAAGACCAGATGGCTGGAAAATGGTAACAGTTGGTTTATTGTTTTGGGCTCTCACGCAAGGAGTCTTGGTCAAGCTTCTCAACACAGACTTTCATGGCGGGTATTTTTCTTCCTATGATTTGATTCTTTATTCACCTCTTTCTCATTTTTGTAGTTTTTTTATGGGGATATGTGGCGCATATTTTATTCAAAACAATGGTGTGGGAAGACAGCAGGGGGCAACAATGTCTTTGTTGCTGAGCTTGTTCATCCTGTGTGCCGTGGGATTGATGGTTCAGTTCCAGCCTCAATTGAGCGAACTGGCAGGCTGCAAGTTGCCCTTTGCGTCCAGCTTTTACGCGCCTGTTGTTCTGCTGGTGCTCTGTCATATGAGCCTGTCAAGGAACCCTTTATTAAGAATACTGTTGTGGCCTAATTTTGTGCTTTGGGGGGAAATAAGTTACGCTCTCTATATATTGCAAGCACCTATGGATACGCTGTATAAGTATATTGTTCCTGAACACCTTGGCGTGCAGCCGGGAATGAATTTTTTTATGTTTTTTATATTACTTGTAGCCACCGCTTTTCTGGTAACCTGGGTGGAAAAAATTATCATCAGGCGATTGAGAATAATTGCTTGATTTGAAGGAAATAAAAGGATGAAGCTGCCAGTCACGGCCAGGATCGGTATGGTGAATTATATAAATACCGCGCCGATTTATGAGAGCTGGAAGAAAAGGGAGCATCCTGCCCAGTGGCATCTGGTTGAGGGGCCGCCTTCCACTCTGAACCGGATGCTGGCTGCGGGAGAGCTTGATCTCGGATTTGTTTCTTCCCATGAGTATTGCGCCCGTCCTGAACTGTATCGAATTCTGGCTCATCTGTCGATCAGCTCAAGCGGTTCAGTGGGCTCAGTGTTCCTCTTCTCCCGGATTGATCCCAGCAAACTTGATGGGTGTCCGGTGCTGCTCAGCGGACAGTCACAGACCTCGGTTTTTCTGGTCAAGATCATCTTGGAGGAATTTTATGGGGTCAAGCCCGTTTATAGCTCCGGCGATGTCAGCGGTGATATGAGCACCAAGGCTACGGCTTTGCTGGCTATTGGTGATCAGGCCCTGCGTCTGGTGGGAGATCCTCAGTTTCCCTATCAGCTTGATCTGGGTGCAGTGTGGCAGCATCATACCGGGTTGCCCTTCGTTTTTGCCGTGTATGCAGTGCGGGAGGATTTTTGCCGGAGAGATCCTGAGACCCTGGCCCTGATTCATCGGGAACTTGTTTGCTGTGTTCGGGAAGGGCGGCAGAATCTTGAGGCCATCTGCCAGGTGGCGGCCCCGAGGATTCCCATGCACCCTGATGAATGTTATGTCTATCTGCGGGCCATCGAGTATGATCTGGGTGCGGAAAAACAGTTGGCCCTGGAAAGGTTTTTCCGCTATCTGATAGATCGGGGTGAGGGCTCGGCGCAATCGCTGCCCTTGAAGATTGTTGAAAGTTAATGAGAGAACAAATGGGTGCAAGCGGAGTTTACGAATAATGGGGAACAGACAAGTACCGAAAAAGATCCTGGTGGCAGTGACTGGTGCCTCGGGCATGCTTTATCTCCAGTCTTTTCTGACAGCCATTGCCGATCTTGATCTGGTGGTGCATGGCATCTGCTCCGAGGCGGGGCAGAAGGTGCTCGGGCTGGAAAAGGGGATAAGCCCGCAGGATCTGCCGACGGTCAGCGCCTGGTTTGACTGCCGAGATTTTGCAGCGCCTCCTGCCTCCGGTTCCAGCGGCTATGATGCCATGCTGGTCCTGCCCTGCAGTATGGGAACCCTGGCAGCCATTGCCGCCGGGATCTCGGCCAACCTGATTCAGCGTTGTGCCGATGTGATGCTCAAGGAACGGAAGGATCTGGTGCTGGTGGTGAGAGAAACCCCCTTCAACAGGACGCATCTCAAGAATATGCTGGCGGTCCATGATGCCGGGGCCATTATCTGTCCGCCCATGCCGGGCTATTATCTGCAACCTGCCAGCCTGGAAGAGGCCGCTGATACCTTTTCCTGGCGACTTGCCGACCAGATTGGGCTCGATATCCCCGGTCGGCGGCGCTGGGGCACAGAGGAAAGTAAATGTTGAAAAAGATTGCTGTTCTCCTGGAGATGGTGAAGTTCAAACTCACAATCTTTGCCATGCCTTTTGCCTTGATGGGGGCCTTTCTGGCGGGCCGCGGCGCGCCGGATGGAATGACCTTTCTGTGGATTATCCTGGCCATGGTGGGGGCCAGAACCTGCTCCATGGGTTTTAACCGGATTGTTGACCGCCATTTTGATCGCGCCAACCCCCGGACGGCAGGCAGGGCAATACCTGCCGGCGAGGTACATCTGGTGGAGGCCTGGGCCATGGTAATTCTGGCCGGGCTCCTTTTTTTCTTTGCCTGCTATAACCTCAACGAGCTGACCCTGAAGCTGGCGCCCCTGGCCCTCTCCCTGACTCTTTTTTATTCCCTGACCAAGCGTTTTACCTCGTTCTGCCATCTGGTGCTCGGTGTGGCCCTGGCCTTTTCGCCTCTGGGCGGTTGGGTGGCGGTCTCGGGAAACCTCTCAGGGTTCCCTTGGGTGCTCTCCCTCGGTGTCCTCTTCTGGGTGGCCGGTTTTGATACTATTTATGCTTGTCTGGATGCGGATTTTGATCGCGACGCAGGCCTGCATTCCCTGCCCTCCCTTCTGGGGCGCGAAAATGCCTTCAGGCTGGCGATTGGTTTTCATATCCTGGCCTTTATCCTCTTTGTTTTGACCGGGGCGCAGGCCCGTCTCAATCTCTGCTATTATATCGGCATCGTGCTCACGGCCGCCGTCCTGTTCTATCAGCATCTGGTGGTCAACCCCAGGGATCTGTCACGAATCCAGGGTTCATTTTTTTCTCTGAACGGGGTGATCAGCCTCACCCTTTTTGCTGCCACCTGGCTTGCCCTGCTGACGGAAAAGGGGTGAAAACAGTGGCAAGCTTCTGTGGGACTCTCTGCTGCGCTCTCGTCCTCTTTTTTGGTGTGATTGCTGCTGTCGCGGCAGAAGCTTCTCCTCTCGGGGCGCCTAATCCCGCGCTGCTGCGTTCCGCTTACGGTGCTGATGAAACCTTTCGCTATGATGTCTCCTGGAGCGGGGGCATCAAAATCGGTGAACTGCGTCTACGGATAAGCCGGACTGCCGGTGATCAGGACAGTTTTGAAATCCATGCCCAGGTTACAGATTACGGGGCCTTCCGTTTTTTCTATCCGGTTGATGACACCTTTGTCACCCAGGTGCAAGGGGAAGAGCGCTTGCCGGTCAAATATGAAGTAGATCAGAAAGAGGGCCGCAGTTACAAGGCGCATCGCCTGACCCTTTATGATCAGGAGACTGGCTTCGTGCGGTACCGGAAAAATGATGAGCCGGAGAAACAGTATGCCGTGGCCGGCAGGGTGCATAATGAGTTTTCATCATTTTTCTTCACTCGGGTGCTTCCCTTTGAGCCGGGCGCATCCGTTATCGTACCCACCTTTGCCGATGATAAACGACATGAAGTGGTGGTTCGGGCCAGGGAGTGGACCTATTTTGATGAAACGCTGCTGGGTCCGGTGAACGTGGTCGAGGTCCTGCCCCGCATGACCTTCAAAGGCTTATATGATAAGAGCGGCGATACGGTGATCTGGTTTACCGATGATGCCTGCCGGGTGCCGGTGCGGATTCGCTCGAAGATCCTGATCGGTTCACTCACCGCAGAGCTTGTTTCGTACCACGGTTTGTCCTGTGGCCGGCGTTGGGATCTGGATAAAAAGGTCTTGAAAGTCAACGGAGATTGAGAAAGGGCATGTAACGGCAATCTGCCCGAGACAGGGTGATACCCTGGCCGTACTACTTATGCCCGGATATCGATGATCCTGCCGGTTGCGGTGTTGGTGGATGATGCAGGTGCGGGGCTTGCTGTAGGGCTTTGCATATTCTGGCTGCTTGCCGTACCCTCCAGCGTTTTTTGCAGAAGCTGAAGAGCCAGCTCCGGTTGTTTATTGGCATACGCTAAAACAGATAAACCACTCTTGGCGCTAATTCCTTCCATGGTAACTCCTCCTTTATCTTTTTATAAAATAGATTGTCAAAGGTCTTTTGTCAAAGGCCTGGCGAAAATAAAAGAGAACGGTTAAATAACTGGGCGTCATCTGCCTTCATTTTTTAGGAAGGTGCTGGCGCTGCCGGGGCAAAACAGCTTGCAACATAAGATCTTGTCGATAATACAAATTTAATACTGTCAGTTCTTAAGACGCCTGCATTCGTAACGCTTGAGAATCATTTAAAGATAATGGATAGCAATCAGTCTGGTCACTTCTGGTTGATTATCAGAGTTATATTTCACTGGCGTTGAACGAAAAAGTGTTTATGTTATTTCCCATTTTATACCCTTGGACAAACAGAGGGCATAATCTGAAATTTGCAATAACTGCATGAAGATTTTATTCTAATAATAAGGAGAGGATAATGAAACTGATTCTGTTGGGCGCCCCTGGTGCTGGAAAAGGCACCGTCGCCAAATTGTTGACCGCACTCGATGGCTCTGTCCAGATTTCCACCGGCGATATCCTGCGTGGTGCTGTTCAGGCTGGAACCGATCTGGGCCGTGAGGCCGAGGGCTTCATGAAACGTGGTGATCTGGTGCCTGATTCCCTGATCATGGGGATCATGGAAAAAAGATTGCAGGAGCCAGACTGCGCCAAGGGTTTTCTCCTTGACGGTTTTCCCCGGACCATTCCTCAAGCAGAGGAATTGACCCAGCTTCTGGAAAAACTCAATATTAAACTGGATATGGCCGTTGATATTGATGTTCCCCGTGATATCATCCTTGACCGTCTCTGTACCCGCCGGACCTGCGAGAATTCGGACTGTCAGGCCATTTATAACGTGAAGTCCAATGCCCCCAAGGTGGAGGGCATCTGTGACAAGTGCGGCGCCAAGGCAGTTCAACGTGAGGATGAGACCGAGACAGCCATTACCCATCGTCTTGAGACCTATAACGAGAAGACCGCCCCTCTTATCGGTTTTTACCGGGAGAAAGGCCTGCTGATGAGTGTGCCTGCCACCTCCAGCGATGATGTGATTAACGCAGTGAAGGCGAAACTGAATCTGTAGAATTTTAGGTGCCGTAATAAAATAAGCAGTGCCTTGTTGCTTATTTTATTACGGCACCTTATGCCGCTTCCAGGAAACAGCCAATCTTTTCCGGTTGTTTCCTGGAGTGGCGTCTGGCAGATAACACACGGGGAGGCTGTTCGGCTATGACCGGTCAGCCTCCTTTTTTAACTCAAGGTACCCTCAAACAAGGAGTTGTGGACAAATGACTCAGACAATTGTGAAAACTGATTTTGCGGGGCTCAACCTGGTGCATCGGGGAAAGGTCAGGGATATGTATGCCATCCCCGGTCATGATGATAAGCTGCTCATGGTGGCCACCGATAGGATCTCTGCCTATGATGTGGTGATGGATGATGCGGTTCCGGGCAAGGGCAGGATTCTCACCCAGATCTCCCTCTTCTGGTTTGACCTGCTGGGCGACATTGTTGACAACCACCTGATTACCGCCGATGTGGATGAATATCCCGCGCTCTGTCAACCCTATGCCGATCAGTTGCGCGACCGCTCCATGCTGGTTCGTAAAACCCAGCCCCTGTCTATAGAGTGCATTGTCCGCGGCTATCTCTCCGGTTCCTTCTGGAGTGCCTATAAGAAAAATCCAACGGTCTGTGGCTTTGAACTGCCCGCGGGTATGCAGGAATCTGACCAGTTTCCCCAGCCTCTCTTTACCCCCTCCACCAAGGCGGCCCTGGGCGACCATGACGAGAATATCTCCGTTGCCACCATGGAGACCATGGTGGGCAAGGAGCGGGCTCGTGAGATCGCGGATATCAGCATTAAATTGTATAGCCGGGCCGCAGATTATGCCCGGAAAAAGGGGATCATCATTGCCGATACCAAGTTTGAGCTTGGTCAGCTGGGCGACCGGCTGATCTTGATTGACGAGGTGCTGACCCCTGACTCCTCTCGCTTCTGGCCTGTGGATGAATATCAGCCGGGCAGGGGCCAGGCAAGTTTTGACAAGCAGTTTCTGCGCGATTATCTTTCCTCTCTCGATTGGGACAAGACCCCGCCGCCACCCAAACTTCCAGCGGAGATCATTGAAAAGACAAAGTCCCGCTACGAAGAAGCCCTGCGGAGGCTTACCGAGGGCTAAGTTCTCAGGACAGGGTAAGGTCGTCATCGGGATGGCAGAAACAACAGTCGCTCTCTTCCCCCAGTCCTGTTCTGCGTAAGGAGCCGTGGCGAAACGCTCAGGACAATAGTGCTTGTGGCGTCACGGCTCCTGCATTCTCAAGGGCCGCTATCTTGTTTCACGGTTATTCTACGGGAGAATGAAAGCCATGCTCGATTTTACGGAATATACCAAAATTTTTATCGCCCTGCTGGCCATAGTCAATCCCATCGGGGCAATTCCCATTGTCATGGCCCTGACCGCAGATGCCTCGGAGGAGGAATTTAAGCGGACCACTAAGATCACGGTGATTTCCGTCCTGGTGATCTTGCTCACTGCCCTGTTGACGGGTGAATTGCTGCTCGGCTTTTTTGGTATCAGTATCAGTTCCTTCAGGGTCGGTGGCGGAATCCTGATTCTGCTCATGGCCATATCCATGCTCCATGCCCGGCAGAGTCCGATCACATTCAGCAAGGAAGAGGCCAGTGACGGGAACCGGGAATCGGTGGCAGTCGTTCCCATATCCATGCCTCTGCTTGCCGGCCCCGGGGCCATAAGTACAGTCATTCTCTATACCCAAAAAAGCCACGCACCTCTGCACTATCTGTGTATGGGTTTGGATATCTTGCTGCTGGTGCTGGTTTTATGGGTTGCTTTCCTCTCCATTCCCTGGATCTCCAAACATACCACCCAGACAGGTATCAATATCTTTTCACGGGTCATGGGGCTGATTCTGGCCGCCATTGCCGTGGAATTTATTGCCAATGGCTTGAAGGGCTTGTTCCCAGTCCTTGCCTGAATGATTCGAACAAAAAAAGCCATGATCGCCCATTTTTAGGGTGAGCATGGCTTTTTTTTTGTGTGGATTATGCTTTCGGATGGCAAGATATACGTATTATGTCTTCGTATTTTGAAAGTCTGCTCGGTGCGATACGCGTAATGATGAGACCGAAACACCTCGCGAACCTGATCCATGAACCTGATATCGGGATTCGGATGAAATTGTGGTTTGTTTTCCTTTGACTTTCCATAATACGTCTCATAGTATCGTAATATCTAGAAATCAACCATAGAAGATGCAATAAGCGGACAAGAAACTCTTTGAGTTTCTATGTTTCATAGATCAATATAGAAATAAGCGGAAATTCCGTCCATCTATAATAGGTGATATGATGGAAAGATTTCCACGTATTACACTGTTGGCCTTCTTTATTCCCTGAATGTGCAACTAAAAACCCAGCAAAGAGAAACAAATAAAAACGCAGGAGCCAATAGTCATCATCTTGGAAACTAAAACTATCCTCACTCTTATTGGCTTTGTGGTTGTCCTTTTTGGGTATATTGCCGTCCACCGTCTTTCCGACTGGAGGAGTAAAAGAACTGAGCTTAGAACTGCTGTTATTGCTTACAAATCTGCTTTTGCCCCCGAAATTGCTGCCATCAGCAATAATTCTTTCGCCATCAACACCTTTACTATTGCTTTGCAGCTCCACGAGTCCGCTGTTGACACCATCCGTCCTATCTTGCCCGAAGACTACCAACGGAAACTGCAAGAGGCATGGGATGAATATCGCGGCAAAGACAATAACCTTGGTTTTGACGACTTTGGCTTTGTTCAAGCTACCAGTGCCACATTCATGCTTATTGATGATAAAAAACATTTTTATGACTTTAAAAAAAGATTTCATAATCTTCATAGTTGTCTCGATAAATTGAAATAAAAACTGCCAACAATACGCTAAAGCAGACCAGCGGAATCAGCCTCGAATTTCAAAAATCATCCGGTGGCCGCTGGCTGCTTACCTTGGTCGTTAGCTAGAAAACCAAATATGATCAGTAGCTTTCAACCCACCGCGAGAGTTATAAGGCAACCCCTTGCACAATACTGCTATCAAGTTTTGCGCATCGGCTTCCCTTGCAAATCGTAAAGCTGATATAGTATCTCTTGACCACCAATAATATTCACAGAAACAGACAGCCACACAGGTTCACCACCTTCAACACCTTCAACCAACCATCCATACTCGTCCGGATTTTCTTTGATTTCATCCATTTTTATTCTCCAGTTAATTAAATAATTTGCTAACAATGCGCTACAGGTGACGGGAACAAGCGCATCGTTTCAAAGTTATCTCAGGCCCGCACCTGAGTTTTGCGTTAGCCTTCATTACGGGAGCCATAACCACCACCGGCCACCGTGTTCAGGGTAGTCAAGACAGTTCCAGCGGCACCCATTACTTTTACCGTCTTTCGCCATGTGCCAATGCCCGAAAAACCATAAATCCGGTCGACATTTTTCGAGAACATATTCGAGAGCCACACATGACGGGTCATTAACTTTGGCCAGATTACCGCCCCGCAAAGAGGGGAAAAAAGAGGTTGGGCAGGTATGAGAAACCACAATGTCAACCATCCCGGCATCCAGCATTTTATCCAGGTCTTTGTCCTTGATCGTTTCTTCTGGAAACCAGTCATGCCCAGGAGTACGCATCCCCTTGTCAATCGAATCAGCCCCGCCAGCGAAAAGAACAGTCCTTCTGTCTGGCAAGGTGAGTTTGCTGCCCCTGGAGCAGAAGAACACCCCATCGTACATTTCGTGAATCTGGCCGTCCTGGGGCAAAAGTGGGTGCTCTTCATGGTTGCCATCACACCAGTATATTTTTGCTTTTCCAGGCTTTAAACCTTTAAGCAGCCATTTTTTCTGCTGTCCATAAAGAACTGGCTTGCTCACTTCCATTTTTGGCCACCAGCCAAAGTCACCACAACACAGCACTATATCGGGGTTTTTCTTTGTAATCAGGGCGTTGAGTTTTCCCCAGTCCCCATGCAAATCTCCGACGACCAAAACCTTCATTGTATAACCCCCAGGCTAACGAATAAGGTTAGATTGTGAGAGCGAAGCGAACCACAATCTGAACCGTTTGTTGGACAAGCCCGGTCAGAATATATAGAAAATATCTTTTTGGGGTGTGTTGCCGGATCAGGCAGATGGAAGGTGGCGGATTTTCCG